>JBEVEP010000359.1:0-20301 GCA_040512755.1 Mesorhizobium sp. | reverse complement strand
CCGATGAACCACCCTGCCCTGCGCGCAGGAACGCCAGAACGATCGCGCCGATGGCGGCAAGCACAACGATCGAGGCAAAGGCGCCGGCAAACATCACCGGCTGGAAAAGATTGCCGGTGTAGATCACGATCTGCGGCCCGACAATGGCGGTGATGACGCCGCCAGCCAGCACGAAGGAGATGGCACGCGCCTTGAACTCCGGCGGCGCGTTGTCTGCCGCGGCAAAGCGGAACTGCTGCACGAAAGCGCCGCCGATTCCCAAAATCAGTACGCTGAGCACGAACAGCCAGAACGCGCCCTGGAAAAGCGCCAGTGTCGCAACGAAGCCGCCGAGCGCGGTGACGAACGTACCGAGCTGAAAGCCATTCTTCTGGCCGATAGCCTTGATGATCGCCGCCGCCGGCAGCGCCCCGAGGGCCACGCCGACCGTAAAGCCGCTCACTGGCACGGTCGCCAGCGACTTGTCGGCGCCAAGCAGATAATGGCCGGCCAGACCGCCGACCGAAATCGCGATCGGCGCCGCCGAGCCTATGATTGCTTGCGCGATAGCCAGGATCAGGGCCGTTCGGCGCGCTTCATGCGCGCTGGTAGCGGCCGTCACGTAGCGTCCTTGCCGCGGCCCTCCCCGCGAACCCTGCGGGAAACGCGGTCGAGGACAGCATTGACGAGCTTCGGCTCGTCCTCCTCGTAGAAGGCCTTGGCGATATCGACATATTCCGAGACGATGACGGCGACCGGAACGTCGTTGCGCTCCATCAACTCATAGACGCCCGCGCGCAGAATGGCGCGCAACGTTGAGTCGAGGCGGGACAGCGGCCAATCCTCCGTCAGAGCCTGGCGGATGACCGGATCGATAGTCTTCTGGCTTTCGACGACGCCGGCAAGTATAGCCCGGAACCATTGGGCATCGGCCTCACGATAGACCGCGCCGTCAACCTCCTTGCCGAGACGGAAAGCTTCGTATTCCGCCGTGATCTCAAGCAGCCCGCTGCCGGCGACGTCCATCTGATAGAGGGCCTGCACGGCGGCGAGCCGCGCGGCGCCGCGTTTATTGGCGTGACGGATAACGGGTTCCTTGCCGGCGGTCTGGGTCACAGTGGTCAGGCTCCCAACCGCTCGCGGACGGCGATCATGGTCAGCGCCGCACGCGCGGCAAATCCGCCCTTGTCGCCTTCGTTCCGCCGGGCGCGGACCCAGGCCTGCGCCTCGTTCTCCACCGTCAGTATACCGTTGCCGATGGCCAGCGATTCCTCGACCGCCAGATCCATCAATGCGCGGCTCGATTCGTTCGCTACGATCTCGAAATGGTAGGTTTCGCCGCGAATGACGCAGCCCAGCGCGACAAAGCCGTCATACTCGGTCCCACCGTCTTCCGCGCTGTCCAGCGCGAATGAGATTACCGCCGGCACCTCGAGCGCCCCCGGCACCGTTACGACATCGTACGAGGCGCCCGCTTCGTCGAGCGCCGACTTCGCGCCTGCGAGAAGAGCGTCCGCAAGGCCGTCGTAGAAGCGCGCTTCGACGATCAACAGGTGGGGTCTTGAGGAATTGGCCATGAATGTCTCCGGATGGCCGGTGATTAGGCCGAACGGGAGTTCACCGCAAGCGCTTCGTTTCGATCACTCGATGATTTGCAAGATCACGAGAGCCCGTCCACCGCAGCCTCGGCCAGCCGCGCTGCATAGCGCGCCATCGTATCGACTTCGAGATTGACCCGGTCGCCCGCCTTGCGGTCGCCCCACGTCGTCACCTGCAGCGAATGATGGATCAGGAGAACGTCGAAATGCGCGCCGTCGACCTTGTTCACGGTGAGCGATGTGCCGTCGAGCGCCACCGACCCTTTCGGCGCGATGAAACGGGCAAGCGCAGCCGGCGCGAGCAAGCGGAACCGCACGGCATCGCCCTCTTCCTCGCGCGCCGTGATTTCCGCCATGCCGTCGACATGGCCGGAAACGATGTGACCGCCAAGTTCGTCGCCGATTTTCAAGGCGCGCTCCAGATTGATCCTCGTTCCGGGCGACCACGTGGAGGCAGTCGTCAGCCGCAGGGCCTCTTCCCAGGCCTCGGCCTCAAACCAGCGCCCGTTCGATTGCTCGTCCGGAAGGCCGGTAACCGTCAGGCAAACGCCCCCACAGGCGATCGAGGCGCCGATCGCGATCGTTTTCGGATTGTAGTGCGTCTCGATCCGAAGACGGATGCCTTTCGGCAGTTCGGAAACGGCGGCGACTGTGCCGATATCGGTGACAATGCCGGTAAACATCAGAGCGCCTTCGTCCATTCCTCATACCGGTCGTCGCCGAAGCGCGCTTCCCGCATCAACCGGAAACCTGGCGGCATATGGTGGCAATCGACCGGCGCCGCAACGCCTGCACCGCCAATAGCCGCGGCCCCATGGAAAAGAGCGATCCGGTCCACCAATCCGTCTTCCAGAAACGCCTTCGCCGTCTCGGCTCCGCCTTCCACCATGAGGCTGGACATGCCCTGAGCGGCGAGATCTTCCAGCAATTCCGGCAAGGCTATGCGGCTGTCATAGGTTTCTGTCGCGAGAAACCTCACGCCAGCCGCCTCAAGCACCGCCTTCCTTTGCGGGTTCGCTTCAGGCCCCGCCGCCACCAGCACCGGCACATGCCGGGCAGTCGTAACAAGCTTCGACGCAGGCGACAGCCGCGCCGAGCGGTCCAGCACGATACGGGCCGGCGACCTGTTTTCCAGCCCCGGCAGACGGACCGTGAGTTCTGGATCGTCGGCCAAAGCGGTGCCAATGCCGATCAGGATCGCATCCGCCGCAGCACGCATCATGTGCACCTGCCGGCGCGCGATCGCACCGGTGATGGCGACTTGCCCCTCACCTGTCTTTCCGATCATCCCGTCGCTGGAAATTGCAAGCTTCAGAATGACTTCCGGCCGTTTCTTGAGCGAGCGTATCAGGTAGCCGGCCATCCGGTCGCCAGCTTCCTCGGCCAAAACGCGTTCGACAGTCTCGATGCCAGCTTCGCGCAAAATGGCGTAGCCCTTGCCCGACACGCGCGGGTCCGGATCGCTCGCCGCGCCAACCACGCGCGCAATGCCTGCCAAGATGAGCGCATGGGCGCATGGCGGCGTCCGCCCATGATGCGCGCACGGCTCGAGCGTCACATAGGCAGTCGCACCGCGGGCGAGATTTCCCGCCTCGGCCAAAGCTTCCGCCTCCGCATGGGGCCTTCCCCCTATCGCGGTCACGCCGCTGCCGACGATGATCGGCCCGGCGCCGTCATCGCGGACGATCAGCGTTCCGACCGAAGGATTTGTCGATGTGCGGCCTGCGTGCTTCTGTGCAAGCCGGATCGCCGCCGCCATGAAACGGCGGTCGGCCGCTTCCTGTGCATCGCTGCCGGCAGACCGCGTCGCCATGGTTCAGCCGGAGTCCTCGTCGCCCTTGAGTTCGCCGAGAACCTCATGGAAATCCTTGGCCTCGCGGAAATTCCGGTAAACCGAGGCGAAGCGGACATAGGCGACATCGTCGAGCGACTTCAGCGCCTCCATGACAAGCCGGCCGATCTCGCCGGAGGTAACTTCGGTTTCTCCCGAGCTTTCGAGCTGGCGGACGATGCCGGTGACTGCCCGGTCGATCCGCTCCGGGTCGACATTGCGCTTGCGGACGGCGATCTCCACCGAGCGCAACAGCTTGTCGCGGTCGAAGGGGACCCGTCGGCCGGACTTCTTGAGCACAACCAGATCGCGCAGCTGGACACGCTCGAACGTGGTGAAGCGGCCGCCGCAATCCGGGCACACGCGCCGGCGGCGGATGGCTGCTCCATCCTCCGCCGGCCGGGAATCCTTCACCTGCGTGTCTTCTGATTGGCAGTACGGACAGCGCATGGATTGCCCTTCGCTCGCGATTCTTCCGTTGGCAAAGGCTTAGAGCATTTTGCAGCCAAGTGGAAACACTTGGCGTCGCACAAATGCGGCTAAAACAAAGAGCTGGAGCGGCGCCCGGTTTCGTCCGGATGCACGCCGCTCCAGCGCATGCCCCCGAAATGATTCAAGGCGTTAGAGTGCACGTTGCCTGTGCCCAAGCAAGTACGGCGCGGAATCGTTCAAGCCTCGACAAAGCCGGGAATGCAGCGGGCTCACGCGAGCCGCCGCATATTGCGTTCAGCCCAGATAGGGATAGAGCGGAAAGCGGTCGGTGAGCGCGACAACCTTCTGTTTGACCGCAGCTTCGATGGCAGCATTGCCCTCGTCCGAATTCGACGCTCTCAGCCCGTCCAGAACTTCCGTGATCAGATTGCCGATCTCACGGAACTCGGCCTGGCCGAAGCCGCGTGTCGTCCCGGCTGGCGTGCCGAGGCGGATACCGGAGGTGACGAATGGCTTTTCGGGATCGAACGGGATGCCATTCTTGTTGCAGGTGATGTTGGCGCGGCCAAGTGCTGCCTCCGCGCGCTTGCCGGTCGCATTCTTCGGCCGCAAATCCACAAGCATCAGATGGTTGTCCGTGCCGCCGGAAACGATGTCGAGGCCGGTCTCCTTCAGGCTCGAAGCCAGAGCCTTCGCGTTCGCCACAATGTCCTGCGCATAGGTCTTGAACTCGGGGCGCAGCGCTTCCCCGAACGCCACAGCCTTGGCGGCAATGACATGCATCAGCGGCCCGCCCTGCAGACCGGGGAAGACCGCCGAGTTCATCTTCTTTGCGATCTCCTCGTCATTGGCGAGGATCATGCCGCCGCGCGGCCCTCTGAGCGATTTGTGCGTCGTAGTGGTCACGACATGGGCGTGAGGCAGCGGCGAAGGGTGCACGCCGCCCGCCACCAGCCCGGCGATATGCGCCATGTCGACCATCAGATACGCGCCGATCGCGTCGGCGATCTCGCGGAAGCGCTTCCAGTCCCAGATACGGGAGTATGCCGTACCCCCGGCCAGGATGAGTTTCGGCCGCTGTTCATGCGCCAGCTTCTCGATTTCATCCATGTCGAGCAGATGATCGTCCTTGCGCACGCCGTAGGAAACGACCTTGAACCATTTACCGGACATGTTGACCGGCGAGCCGTGCGTCAGGTGACCACCCGAATTGAGGTCGAGCCCCATGAAGGTGTCGCCGGGCTGCAGCAACCCCAGGAAAACCGCCTGGTTCATCTGGCTGCCGGAGTTGGGCTGAACATTGGCGAATTTGCAATTGAAGAGCTTCTTGGCGCGTTCGATCGCCAGCTCCTCGACGACATCCACGAACTGGCAGCCGCCATAGTAGCGCTTGCCTGGATAGCCCTCGGCGTACTTGTTGGTCATGATCGACCCCTGCGCCTCAAGCACGGCGCGGGAAACGATATTTTCGGAAGCGATCAGTTCGATCTCATGCCGCTGGCGCCCGAGTTCGTTGCGAATAGCGCCGAAGACGTCCGGATCGATATCAGCCAGCGAAGTATTGAAGAACGACTCGAAATCTTTCGAGGCTGCCGTTGCTGTTGCCATGGCGGTAATCCTTGCTGTCGGGGGGATCGGCGTTTCGGCGCGCCATTAACACACTTGCCCGGCCCCCGCCACGTTCGCTGCGCGAAATTTCATGGCTGCTTTGCGCCAGTCCTGGCGGGACAAACAAAAAAGCCGCCCCGAGAGGAGCGGCTTTTTTTTGTATCGCTGCCGACGTCTACAGGGCCGTTGAAGAAAGCTGGAGTTCGTCCACCCCATCGAGCCCATAGATGTCGTCCCGGAAATGGACCACGCCGTCGCCCGTCGACCAGGCTGAGACATAGATGAAGTAGACCGGCACCGGAATAGCCAGCGAGACCGGCGTATTCGCGCCGCTCTTGATCGTCTGCTCGAAATGCTGACGGCTCCAGCCGGGCGTATCCCGCAACAGCCACGTGACGAGATCGCGGACATTCTGCACGCGAACGCAGCCGGACGAATCGAAGCGCATGAGCTTGGAGAACAGGCTCTGCTGCGGCGTATCGTGCATGTAAACGCCGTCGGGGCTCGGGAAGTTGATCTTCACCGACGCCATCGCATTGCCCTTCCCCGGGTCCTGCCGCAAGCGGAACTTCGCCGCGTCTTCGGTAGACCAGTTCACCGCGGTCGGGTCGATCTCGTTCCCGTCTGGGCCAAGGATGCGGATGCTGTTCTTCGCCAGATATTGCGGGTCCTTGCGCATCAACGGGATGATGTCCTTGCGGATAATCGATTCCGGGGCGTTCCAGTACGGATTGATGACGACCTCGTTGATCTTCGAATTGACGAGCGGCGTCTGCCTGTCAATCTTGCCGACGATGGCCGTATGGCGCAGCACAACACGCCCATTCTCGACCGCCTCGACCTGAGCTGCCGGAATGTTGACCATGACGTAGCGCGGGCCGAGATCGCCGGCCATCGACCGCAAGCGAACGAGATTCGTTTCGAGCTGACCGAGCCGCACCGGAGCGGAAACGTTCAGGGCAGCATAGGAATATTGACCGAGGACGCCATCAGCCGGCAGGCCGTGGCGGGCCTGGAAGCGCTTCATTGCGGCGTCCACATAGGTGTCGAACGCTTCCGAGATGCCGGCACTCGGCGACAGGTCGCCCGTGACCATCAAACGTCTGCGCAGCGCCACCACGTCCGGATCGACCACGCCGAGCTTGAGCTTCTTCGTTGCTGGAACTGTCGGCCAGCCGCCTTGTGCGACGATGCCGGAATATTGAGCGATCGCCTGCTCGACATAAGCAACTGTCTGCAGGCTGGTGATCGGCAGCGTCGAGGTCACCTTATCGCCGACACTGGCTCGTGCATCGAACTGGTCGTCCCAATTGCCGCGACGCGGCGAACTCAGGATATCTCCGATCACATCCTGAGCACTCGCAGCACCTGCCAGTATCGAGCCGGCAAGGGCGCTTGCGCCAGTTATGAAAAGGCGGCGGGTTGTTTTCATGGGGCGTTCCAGACCTCTTACACTTCGCAGTATCGGGCGGTGGGGAATCCGATAAATGTAATGGGCCACCGTTAACAATTCGCCAACCATAACGGGCGCTTTTCTCTCCAGCGCAAGCGCGCAATGTCGAGTTGAGTCCCCTACGGCCGGCAAGCCGACGGCATGCCTCAACCTAACGGTAAGTCACTGGAATATGGCGGCAACGTGACCGCTGTCCGATCGGCCGCTTCGCAACAGTTCAAAAAACAAAACCGGCGCCCCGCGTGGCGCCGGTTTTTTGTGACCCTGCCTGACGCAGACGCCTTCTTACATGCGATACGCGATCGTGTCGTTCCAGAACCGATCGAGGCGCTGCAACGCGCGGTTCATCTGGCGGAATTCATCCTGATTGATGCCGCCAACCTGTTCGATCGAGCCGATGTGGCGCTCATAGAGGCCGGCGACGACCTCGGCAACAGCCGCTCCCTTCGGCGTCAGGCTGACGCGGACCGAGCGGCGGTCGATGCGCGACCGCTGATGATTGATGAAGTCGAGGTCGACGAGCTTCTTCAGATTGTAGGAGACATTCGAGCCGAGATAATAGCCGCGCGAGCGCAACTCGCCGGCGGTCAGCTCGGCATTGCCGATGTTGAACAGCAGCAACGCCTGGATCGCATTGATGTCGGTGCGGCCGTTTCGGTCGAACTCATCTTTGATTACATCAAGCAACCTGCGATGCAGCCGTTCAACAAGCTGCAGGGATTCCATGTAAAGGGAGCGGATCGCATCACGGCGATCATCGGATACACCAGCGGTCTTCGCCGCCTGAAGCGTATTGATCATTGTTTTTGCCTCTCGTTTGTCGCCCGGTGATTTTTTTGTTTTTTCTCACCTTGCAGCGACCCTATCGAATACACCTAAAATTCGACTTAAAGGCCAAGGCTAACAGGAGCTTACCGGGGAGAGGTTTCGAAGGATGCTTAACAGATGCCTTTGCAGGATCAATCCGTTAACCACGCGCGTTCGCACAAGCGACTACTGCAGGGCCGAGCGCTTCTGCAAATAGATGACGAGGCGGAACGTGGCGTAGAGCAGCGCCACGCAAAAGTGCGAAATGACAATCAGCCGCTTGTCGCCGAAAAGCTCCGGGAAGCCGGCATACATCACCCCTTCCATCGCCGCGCAAAGGAACCAGATCACCGGGCCCCAGGAGGCCAGCATCCACAGCCCGCTTGCCGCGAAGGGGAAAAGCACGGCAAGCGTGACGCTCGCCACCTGCCAGTGAACGGGCATCAGGTCGAAGCGCCATGTCGGGCCGTCATATATGCCGATCAGGCGGATCCAGTAGAGTAGGCCGAACATCAGGCAATAGGCGGCGATCACCCTGTGGAACCAGTAGAACGTCACTTCCGCCGTCGTCGGGACGAGCGAGCGCTGCCTGTTCAGGTCCCGGTTCAAAGCACCAGTTCCTCTTTGAGCGGCGCAAAATAGGATTCGATGGACGCGGGATCGACCTCCTCCAGCGTTGCCGGCCGCCATTGGGGTGCGCTGCCCTTGTCGATGAGGGCGGCCCGGATGCCCTCGTAGAAATCGTGGCCGGCAAGCATCCGGTTGAGAATGCGGAAATCCATCCGCATGCATTCCTCGATCGACAGCATCGCGCCGGCATTGATCTGCCTGAACGCCACATTGATGCTTGTGGGGGAACGCTTGCGCAGAGTTGCGAGCGTCGCCAACGCGAAGTCTTCCTCGTCTTCAGCGCCCAGGGTGAGACTGGTCATCAGGTCGTTCAACGTTCCGCTCATAAAATGATTGCCGATCTCATGGATCGTGGCGTCATCGGTCTCGCGCGGCGGCGTTTTGACCACTTCGTCCAGCGCGTCGTCGGGCGATCCGGATTCGGCCAGCCCACCGATCAGCGTGGCAAGGCTTGCGGCGTCAACGGCATGCGTGGCCAGCCCGGACCACAGAGCGTCGCCATAGCGTATGCGGTTGCCTGTAAGGCCCAGATACATGCCGAAGCCGCGCTTCAAGCGCGGCAGCAGATAACTCGCCCCGACGTCGGGAAAGAAGCCGATGCCGACCTCCGGCATCGCGAATTGCGCGTTCTCGGTCATGATCCGATGCGACCCGTGAAAAGACACGCCGACGCCCCCGCCCATGACGATGCCGTTAATAAGCGCGACGTACGGCTTCGGATATCCCGCGATCTTGGCGTTCAGCCGGTACTCGTCGGCGAAGAATTCGACCAACGGCGTTCCTTTCCGGCCGGCCTCGTAGATGTCGAGAAGATCGCCGCCCGCCGAGAAGGCGGGGCCCTCGCCTTTGATTATGACCAGAGCAACGGCGCTGTCGTGCTCCCACGCCGAAAGGGCGTTGCCTAGCGCCTTGAGCATGCGATGCGTGACGGCGTTGAGCGCGTTCGGCCGTGTCAGCGTCACGACCCCCGCCCTGCCGATACGCTCGAAGCGCATTTCGTCACCGGCGCCAAAATCCACGCGCACGATTCTCCTCCGACCACAGGGAAGCGCAGTGCTAGCGCATGCCCCGGCAAAGTGGAATCGGTTTTTGAACCGACGATCAATCCAGATATCCTTTGCACCCCTCACCTGCCTGCCGGCATCCTCTCCCCGCATGCGGGGAGAGGAACTCTAGCTGCATCGACGGCGCTGAAGTTTCCAGCGTTGGCGATTGGCGAAATCCGAAATGAAGGCGTCTCTTCTCCCCGTACGGGGAGAAGGTCCCGGCAGGGGGATGAGGGGCAGCACAATCGGTCAAACATGACAGTCACCGGTCGCCCGCATCATTCTGGTCCTTCGCGCTTGGTGTCCGGATGGCCCACATGATAGAACCCGCCTGTCCGGAGAAATGCGATGAACAAGATCAGCCGCCTCAGCGCGGGAGCCCGCAGCGTCGATGAAATCACAGGCAGCCGCCGCTTGCGCCGCATGCGCAAGGCCGACTGGTCGCGCCGCCTGGTGCAGGAGAATCATCTCACCGTTGACGACCTGATCTGGCCGATCTTCATCATCGACGGCGACAACAGGCGCGAGCCGATCGCCGCGATGCCTGGCGTCTTCCGCCTTTCGCTCGATCTTGCCGTCAAGGAGGCTGAACGGGCGGCGAAGCTGGGCATCCCGGCCATAGCGACATTTCCGAACGTCGACATGAAACTCCGGGATCAGACGGGTTCGCATATTCTCGACAGCGACAACATCATCAACCGGGTGACCCGCGCCATCAAGCAGGCGGTGCCGGAGATCGGCGTCATCACCGATGTGGCGCTCGACCCGTTCACCAGCCACGGCCATGACGGCATCCTGCGCGACGGCGTCATCGTCAATGACGAGACCGTCGGACAGCTCGCGGCCGCAGCCGTGCTGCAGGCAGCAGCGGGTTCGGACATCATCGCCCCGTCCGACATGATGGACGGGCGCATCGGAGCGATCCGGGATGCGCTGGACGCCAACGGCTTCCCGGACGTCGCCATCATGTCCTATGCGACGAAATTCGCCTCCGCATTCTATGGTCCGTACCGCGAAGCGGTCGGCACCGCGGGTCTGCTCAGGGGCGACAAGAAGACCTACTACCTCGATCCCGCCAACACCGACGAGGCACTCCGCGAAACAGAGCAGGACCTTGCCGAAGGCGCCGACATGGTCATGGTCAAGCCGGGCCTGCCCTATCTCGACATCATCCGCCGCGTGAAGGACGAATTCCAGATGCCGACCTTCGCCTATCAGGTGTCGGGCGAATATTCGATGATCAAGGCAGCCGCCGCCAATGGCTGGATCGATGGCGAGCGCGCGATGATGGAAAGCCTGCTTGCCTTCAAGCGGGCCGGCTGCGACGGCATCCTCACCTATTTCGCGCCCGAAGTCGCGACGCTGCTGAAGGGCTGACCTGCGAAACCCGGCGCGCCTGATTCCGTTGCAGAATTCTTGAATTCCCTTGGCTGATCCCCATCTGGATGAGGCAGCCGCAGGCTGTTATCGATGCGCCCGAAAAGGAAAGCAGATGAACACAGGCGTTCTTGAAAGCGACACGATGTCCACGCGGCTGAACGACAGCCGTGTCTATGAGGGCGTGCGGACGCGGCGGGTTCTGGCGTTCTGCATCGATTACCTGATCGTCGGCCTGCTTTTGATCCCCTTCGGCATCCTGGTTTTCTTGTTCGGCATCCTGACGCTCGGGCTCGGCTGGCTGCTTTTCGGCATCCTCGTCCCCGCAGTCGCGCTAATCTACATCTGGAACACGCTTGGCGGACCGAAACAGGCGACGGTCGGGATGCAGATGATGAGCATCCGGCTCGAACGGCTGGACGGCCCGCGGATCGACGGCATTACCGCTGTCGTCCATTCGGTTCTCTTCTGGGCCGGCAATGTCATTTTGACGCCGCTCATCCTGCTTGCGACGTTCGTGCTCGACCGCAAGCGGACAGTGCACGATTTGCTGCTCGGCACCGTTGTCACCCGCAGCGACCGCTGAAGACTCAGCGCGCTGCGGCAAAGCTCGGGTCTTTTGAGATTCAGGTCAGGCCGCGCCGAGAAGCGCGCGAAGCGTGCAAAATGGTAGATTTTGAGAACCGGAACGGAGCGTACGTTGGTGTACGTGAGTGCCGGAAGCGCAGAAAAACCGCCATTTGCAGGCCGCCATCACCTGAATCTCAACAGACCCTCATCGGATCGTGCAATATTTTTGAAGCCCGGCGCGTGCTCGGCGTTCATTCTCCTGTTGAATTTTTCGCAACCACGGCCAAGGTATCATGACGTAAGGAGCCAATCTGACACTCGATGACGCAGCATCCGACCCAGTCGCCGCAGTTCTTCCTGACCGCTCCCTCGCCGTGTCCCTACATCGAAGGTCAGTTCGAGCGGAAGGTGTTCACGCACCTGGTCGGCGACAAGGCGCCGGAACTCAATGACCTGCTGACGCAAGGCGGCTTCCGCCGCTCACAGAACATCGCCTACCGTCCGGCCTGCGAAACCTGCCGTGCCTGTATCTCCGTCCGCATTCTGGCCGGCGAGTTCAGGCCGACGAGGAACATGAAGCGGGTGATGCAGCGCAATTCGGACCTGGTCGGAACCGAGCACGATGCGGAACCCAGCACGGAGCAGTATTCGCTCTTCCGCTCCTACCTCGACATGCGCCATCGCAAGGGCGGCATGTCCGACATGACGGTTCTCGACTATGCGATGATGGTCGAAGACACCCATGTGGACACCAGGATCATCGAATACCGCCGACGTGGTCCCGACACGTTCACGACAGGCAAAGGCGAAGGCGAGCTGATCGCGGTCGGTCTCACCGACCGCATGTCGGATGGCCTGTCGATGGTCTATTCCTACTTCAATCCCGAGATGGAGGATCGTTCGCTCGGTACCTTCATGATCCTCGATCACATCGCTCGCGCCCGCGCGGCCGGCCTGCCCCATGTCTATCTCGGCTACTGGGTCAACGGCTCGCGCAAGATGAACTACAAAGTCCGCTTCAGGCCTCAGGAACATCTCGGCGCGAAAGGCTGGGAACGCTACGAACAGGACGCCGGCTGAACGGCATCAGGCCCATCTCCCCCGGCGGGCCCGCCTGAGGGAGAAAGCAAATTCCTGGCTTAGGAAAGCCAAGCCCTTGGAATTTGCAAGGGAGGGGGCATGCTTGATTTCAAAATCCCCTCTCTTGCGATTTCTAACACTTAGCCTCGCGTTTCTCCTCGCCCTTCGGGCTCGGCGCGTGGCTAAGCTGTTGAAATCGCTTTCTCCCCCGCAAGGGGGGAGATAACGCGCTGCACGAGCGCTTGTGCCGATCTCCAGCGTTCGCGTTTAGCTCGTACGGTCGATGCCAGCGTTATCTCCCCCCTTGCGGGGGAGAAAGGATTTTCATGATCTTAGCAAAGCTAAGTCATAGAAAATCCAAGAGAGGGGGTCATTTCCATCACAAGATCCTCTCTGGCAACTTCCAACACTGCAGAACGGCAAGAACGCACTCCTTCGCGCCCCCCTCGGTCCTGCCGGACATCTCCCCGCAAGGGCCTCTTGTGGGCACTACCCGAATTTTCCGGTCCTTGGGAACCCTTTCGGCACCGTCCGGCCGGCCGACGCGCGGGCGCCAACCCATTCGGCGAGTTCTTCGCGGCTTCGGGTGAATACGCGCTCGGCCGAATCCTGCCATGACAGGCCCGTATCGACCGCGAAGGTCTTGATGTCGAGCACGCCGCCATCCTTGTATTTCTGCAGCCGCACGCCCTTGCCGCGCGTCATTTCGGGAATGTCGGAGAGCGGAAACACCAGCATCTTCCGGTTCTCGCCCACGATCGCAAGGTAATCGCCCGCAACCGCCACGCATCGCTTCGCCTCGTCCGGCGCTTTGAGGTTCATCACCTGTTTGCCCTTACGCGTATTGGCCACCACCTCCGCCTCGGGCACGATGAAGCCGTTACCCTGATGCGAGACGAGCAGCAGCTTGCGCTGCGCATTGTGGACAAAAGCGGTGACGATGTCCTGATCGTTCTCCATGTCGACGATAATGCGGATCGGCTCGCCGTGACCGCGTCCGCCCGGCAGACGATCGGCGCCAATCGTGTAGAACTTTCCACCGGTCGTGAAGACCAGGATTTTGTCGGTCGTTTGCGCCGGGAATGCGAGTTTGAGGGCGTCGCCTTCCTTGAAGGTCAGCGCAGAAAGGTCGGTCAGATGGCCTTTCATCGCGCGCAGCCACCCTTTCTCCGATACCACCACCGTGACCGGCTCCTTCTCGATCATTGCGTGATGGATGTCGGTGACGTCGTGATCGGGCGCATCGGCGAATGTCGTGCGGCGCTTGCCGAGTTCCGTTCCCGGACCAAACTTGTCCCGAATCTGGCGGATTTCCCAGGCTATGGTCTGCCACTGCTTGGCGGTCGAGGCGAGCAAGGCCTCGATCTGTTTCTTCTCCGCGCTCAGCCCGTCGAATTCCTTGCGGATTTCGAATTCCTCGAGTTTCCGCAGCGCTCTCAGTCGCATGTTGAGGATGGCTTCGGCCTGAATGTCGCTGAGCGACCAGCGCGCCATCATCACCTGCTTCGGCTCATCCTCTTCCCGGATGATCCGGATGACTTCATCGATATTGAGGTAGGCGATCAGGTAACCGGCGAGGATTTCGAGCCGCCGCTCGATCTCCGCGAGTCGATGCCGCGAGCGGCGCACCAGTACGTCCTTGCGGTGTTCCAGCCATTCCTGCAACACACTTTTGAGCGACAGGACATTCGGCACCTTGCCGCGCGACAGGACGTTCATGTTGAGCGGAAAGCGGGTTTCGAGCTCCGTGAGCTTGAAAAGCGATTCCATGAGCAGGCCGGGATCGACCGTGCGGCTTTTCGGCGTCAGGACGACCCGGATGTCTTCCGCGCTCTCGTCCCGCACGTCGTCAAGCAAGGGCAGCTTCCGCGCGATCAGAAGCTCGGCGACCTTCTCGATCAGACGCGCCTTCTGCACCTGATAGGGAATCTGCGTGACGACGAGGTTCCACGTGCCTCTGCCCTGGTCCTCCACAGTGCTGATGGCCCGCACACGGAAAGAGCCGCGTCCGGTCTTGTAGGCTTCCACGATCGAGGCCCAGTCGTCGACGATGACGCCGCCGGTCGGGAAATCCGGGCCGCGAACCTTGCATTTCAAAAGTGCGGCGGGATCGCCCTTGGCCTCCGCTTCGATGGCCGCCCATTCCTCGGGCGAGGTCATCAGGTCTTCCACACGCGCGTCCCGGTGCTCGATCAGATAGAGCGCCGCACTGCAAAGCTCGGCCGCATTGTGCGGCGGGATCGACGTGGCCATGCCGACGGCGATGCCCGAGGAGCCGTTCGCAAGGATATTCGGAAAGGCGCCGGGCAGGACCGAGGGCTCTTCGTCCTCTTCGTTGTAGGTCGGCCGGAAATCGACCGCGTCCTCGGTGATGCCCTCCAGCAGCGAGGTCGCCACATCGGTCATCCGCGCTTCGGTGTAGCGCATGGCGGCGGCGTTATCGCCGTCGATATTGCCGAAGTTCCCCTGCCCGTCAACCAGTGGATAGCGTACGGCAAAGTCCTGCGCGAGGCGAACCAGCGCATCGTAGATCGACTGGTCGCCATGCGGGTGGAACTTGCCCATGACCTCGCCGACGATCCGCGCGCACTTGGCGAAGCCCTGATCCGGATTGAGGCGTAGCAACCGCATCGCGTGCATGATGCGGCGATGGACAGGTTTCAAGCCGTCACGCACATCGGGCAGCGCCCGGTGCATGATGGTGGAGAGCGCATAGGCGAGGTAGCGCTCTTCCAGCGCCTTCCTCAGATCGACCGGTTCAATCGAATCGCCGCCGCCGGCATCCGTAGGATCAAGCCTTTTTCCCATGTTTTTGGGTTAGCCGAGTGGATGATTCTCGGCAAGAGGCAGGCCGGGCAGCGGGTTGCCCCACACATTCCCAAGTTTCGTCATCTTTCGATTTGCCTTTTCATGCGAACTTTGGACAATCTCAGCGGGGCATCATTTTTACCGATCCCGGCTCGATGAAGCGGGACGGATGCGGCCGTCCTCAAAACTCTCTCAGGGAACGTATCATGATTCTGCATAATTCTTTTTCGAAGAAGCTGGCCTGCACGGCGCTGTTTCTTGCTCTGCCGCTGTCTACCGCGGGCGCATTCGAGGCGAATGCCGTGGCAGATCGCTTCAAGGCTGCCCTCGCCGGTCAGGGGACGGAGATCACATGGTCCAATCTGACCGAAAACGGGTCTCAAATCGTCCTTCAGGACACCAAAATCAAATTCCCAGGCGTCGAAGCCCCTACCGATGCGGCGCTTATTGGCGATGTCACTCTTGACGGCGTTGCCGACGAAAACGGCGGCTACAAGATCGGCAAGGTAACCCTGCCCGCCTATCGGAGCACCATCGAGGGCCTGGATATCGATATGTCCGGCGCCGAGGTTTCCGGCCTCACCCTACCGGCCGAGGGTACGACCGACCCGCTCGCCTCGCTCGTGATGTATGAAAAAGCAACCGTTGCTTCTGTGTCCGTCAGGCAAGGCGGCAAGGATTTGTTCTCGTTGAACGACTTGCATTTCGACATAACTCCCCCGAAGGACGGCGCTCCGCTCGAGTTCACTGGCGCGGCTGAGAAGTTCACGGCCAATTTGGCCAGCGCCGATGATCCCAAGGCCACGGAAGTGCTCAGGGCGATGGGTTACTCGACGTTGGACGGAAAATTTGAAATGGCTGGTTCATGGCAGCCAAGCGACGGCAAGATGAACCTTTCCCAATTCGACCTTTCCGTCGGGAATGCAGGCAAATTCGGGATAACGCTGGATCTCGGCGGCTATACGCCCGATTTGGCCAAGGCTCTGCAGGATATGCAGAAGAAGATGGCAGAGCAGCCGCAAGGCGGGGACAAGTCGGCGCAGGGTCTCGCCATGCTGGGGCTCATGCAGCAACTCACCTTCCACGGCGCCACGATACGCTTCGATGACGCATCGCTGACCGGCAAGGTTCTGGAATACTTAGCCGGGCAGCAGGGCGTGAAGCCGAGCGACGTGGCCAATCAGGCGAAGGCGATCGTGCCCTTCATGCTGACGCAACTCAACAATCCGGAGCTGATGCAGAGCGCTACGCAAGCGGTGACCAAATATCTCGACAACCCCCAGTCGATCGAGATCAAGGCCGCGCCCGCATCCCCGGTTCCGTTTGCGCTTGTGATGGCTGGCGCAATGTCGGCGCCGCAGGATTTGACAAAGACACTCGGCGTCACAGTCACGGCGAACGAGTAATACCAACGGCTGTATTGTCTGACCGATTATTCTGCCCCTCGCCCTGCCGGGCACTTCTCCCCGCAAAACGGGGAGAAGAGACGCCTTCATTTGCGGATTTCGCCAATCGCCAACGCTGCAAATTTCAGCGCTGTCGGCGCCGCCAGCGCTCCTCTCCCCGCTTGCGGGGAGAGGATGCCGGCAGGCAGGTGAGGGGCGGCACATCGGTCAAAAGTAGGAGCCAGCTTGCGCCCAAGAGAAAAGCCCGGCTGAGCCGGGCTTTTTGTTGCGGGCCGGGGCTGATATCCCTCAGACTTCCTTTTTCTGCGGGACGATCCTCAACGACAGTTCCCGCAGTTGCGTCGGCGTCGCTTCGGATGGCGCGGCCATCAAGAGATCGAAGGCCTGCTGGTTCATCGGGAACATCGTCACTTCGCGCAGGTTCTTCGCGCCGACCAAAAGCATGACGATACGGTCGATGCCGGCAGCCATGCCGCCATGCGGCGGCGCGCCATACTGGAAGGCGCGGTAGAGACCGCCGAAGCGTTCCTCGACCGTCTCCCGGGACAGTCCGACGATCTCGAACGCCTTCACCATCGTTTCCGGCAGATGGTTGCGGATGCCGCCCGAGGCAATCTCGAAGCCGTTGCAAACCATGTCGTACTGGAATGCCTTGATCGCCAGCGGATCCTCCCCCTTCAGCGCCTCGATGCCGCCCTGCGGCATGGAGAAGGGGTTGTGGCCGAAATCGATCTTCTTCTCATCCTCGTTCCATTCGTAGAACGGGAAATCGACGATCCAGCAGAGTTCGAAGCGGTCGCGATCGACGAGGTTGAGTTCCTCGCCCGCGCGGGTGCGCGCCGCGCCGGCGAAGCTGACGAATTTCTTCGGGTCGCCCGCGACGAAGAAGGCCGCATCGCCATCTTCCAACCCAAGCTGGGTGCGGATCGCGTCGGTGCGCTCCTCGCCGATGTTCTTGGCAATCGGACCCGCGCCTTCGAGTTTCTCGCCTTCCTTGCGCCAGAAGATATAGCCGAGGCCCGGCTGGCCCTCGCCCTGCGCCCAGGAGTTCATGCGGTCGCAGAAGGCCCGCGAGCCGCCCGTCTTTGCCGGAATCGCCCAGACCTGCGCCTTCGGGTCGTTGGCCAGGATATTGGCGAATACCTTGAAGCCCGAGTCGCGGAAATGCTGCGAGACGTCCTGCATTTCGATCGGATTGCGCAGGTCCGGCTTGTCGGAGCCATATTTGCGCATGGCCTCATCGTACGGAATGCGCGGGAACGTCTGCGTGACCGGCTTGCCTTCGGCGAAGGTCTCGAACACGCCGCGCAGCACCGGCTCCATCGTGGAGAGCACATCGTCCTGCTCGACGAAGCTCATTTCGAGGTCGAGCTGATAGAACTCACCCGGCAGGCGGTCGGCGCGCGGATCCTCATCACGGAAGCACGGTGCGATCTGGAAATAGCGGTCGAAGCCGGACACCATGATCAGCTGCTTGTAGATCTGCGGCGCCTGCGGCAGCGCGTAGAACTTGCCGGGATGAATGCGGGACGGCACGAGGAAGTCGCGCGCCCCTTCCGGCGATGAAGCAGTCAGAATCGGCGTCGAGTACTCGGTGAAGCCGGCAGTCGCCATGCGGCCGCGCATCTCGGCGATGATCTTCGTGCGCGCCAAGATGTTCCTGTGCAGCGTATCGCGGCGCAGGTCGAGGAACCGGTACTTCAGGCGGATGTCTTCCGGATAGTCCGGCTCACCGAAGACCGGCAGCGGCAGTTCCTTCGCAGCGGACAAGATTTCCATCTCGAGCGCGAAAATCTCGACCTCGCCGGTCGGCAGGTTCGGGTTCACCGTCTCCGGCGTGCGCGCCTTCACCGCGCCATCGACGCGGATCACCCATTCGCCGCGCACGTTCTCGGCGGTCTTGAAGCACGGCGAATCGGGATCGGCGACGATCTGCGTCAGTCCATAGTGATCGCGCAGGTCGATGAAGAGCAGGCCGCCATGGTCGCGAACCCGATGCACCCAGCCCGACAGACGGACAGTCGATCCGACGTCGGATTTCCTCAGTTCGGCACAAGAATGGCTGCGATAACGGTGCATGAGACGATTCCGGTTTTGAAGGATTTCGTTCGAACGGGCGGCGCATGCGCCGAGCCCGGAAATTTGGCGCGAAAAGCGCACGGGTGCCCGTGTTTGTCAAGGCGAAGCGCGACTTACCGGCGAGACGGGCACATATCCACACACCAGGCGATGACCTGATTCCTCTTCCGTGAAGCAAATTCACGGCGCAGTCGCAATTGGACCACGATCCGCCCCCGCTGGAGCATCGCATCGTTCCGTTGATCGGGCTATAGACGGCGCAGCCTCTGTCTCACTCCTGTCCCGCCCGATGTCCACGATCCGCCCTTTGATCCCGCTTCTCATTGCCGCCGGCATCCTCCTTGGAGGCAATGGCATGCAGGGCACGCTGATCGCGCTGCGCGGCGCACAAGAGGGTTTTTCACCAACGCTGATCGGCTTCATGGGCACCGCCTATTTCGCCGGCTTTCTGCTCGGCTGCATCTTCATCACCCGCATCATGAAAAGCGTCGGCCATATCCGGGCCTTTTCGGCGCTGGCGGCAATCGCTGCCAGCGGAACGCTTTTTCTCATTCTCGTCATCGATCCGCTGATGTGGTCCACCGTCCGCTTTGCAACCGGTTTCTGCTTCGCCGGGCTCTTCACGGTCATGGAAAGCTGGCTGAATTCCGGCGTTTCCAATCAGGACCGCGCGCGTGTGCTGGCGCTCTACCGCATCATCGATATCGGCTCGGTGACCGGCGCCCAGTTCATGATCCCGATTTTCGGTGCCGACGGCTTCGCGATCTTCGCCATCATGGCTATCATGATCACGCTGTCGCTCGTGCCGGTCTCTCTCGGCGATCGCTCGAATCCGACGCCGCCGGAAGACGTGAAGCTCGATCTCGCCAAGGTCTGGCGCATCTCGCCGCTTGCCTGCATCGGCTGCATGGCCGTCGGCGTCACCAACAGCGCTTTCCGCACGTTGTCTCCGGTCTACGCCGAGGAGATCGGCATGTCGGTCACCGACGTGGTGACGTTCGTCAGTGTCGGCATCATCGGCGGCGCGATCATCCAGTATCCGCTCGGTTCCCTGTCGGACCGATGGGATCGCCGGATGGTCCTGCTGCTCACGACCGGCTGCGCGTTCATTTCAGCGCTTGCTCTCTTCTGGTTCGCAGGCAGCAGCGCATTCGCCAACTTCGTCATCGTCTTCATCTTCGGCTGCTTTGCCATGCCGCTGTTTTCGCTCTCGGCGGCACATGCCAACGACCGCGCGGGCAAAGGCGAATTCGTGCTCGTCAACGCCGCGCTGATGCTGTTCTATTCCATCGGCGCCATAGGCGGACCGTTGGCGGCATCCTGGGTCATGCAACAGTTCGGGCCGCAGTCGCTGTTCAGCTTCATCGCGACTGTCTACGCGATCTTCCTCTTCGTCACCATCTATCGGATGCGTGCCCGCGGCAGTGTCCCGGCCAGCCAGCGTGGCAAGTTCATGAGCCTGCTGAGGACATCGCCCGTCTTCTCGCGTCTAGCCCGCCGTAGCAGTATCGAAAAATCGGCCAGCGATGACTAATGATAACCAATAAGGTCCGGTGGATGGTTCGACGAAAATCACCCTCCGGGGCAGACAAAACGC
>JBEVEP010000352.1:0-2547 GCA_040512755.1 Mesorhizobium sp. | reverse complement strand
CTGATTTGTCTTCTACAATACGGGCATCGCTGCGGTCGTGGTCGAACGATGAGTTCGACGATGGCGTGGCGTACGGCTGGCAGGCTCGGCTGAGGTGGAGGCCCGTTGATTCTTTTTTTTCCGGCCCGCTTGTGCGAGGCGGCGATGCTGGAGGAACGCGTAGGCGATCATTGTCATGAGTGCGTGACGATGAAGGCCTTGCCAGGATCGTCCCTCGAAGTGATCAAGCCCGAGTTCCTCTTTCAACTGCTGATGGGCCTGTTCGCAAATCCATCGCGCCTTGATGGTGGCGGCTAGCGTGCGCAGGTCTGTCGCTGCGGGCAGGTTGGCGAGATAGTATTTCTTCTCTCCCGAACTGCGATGCTCGCCGATCAGCCATGCTTCCTCACCGGGGAGATGCTGTTGGCCCATGTCCTTGATCCGCTGTGGTGGTCCATCGGCGGTCCGCACGCGAACCGCGGCAAAACGTGCTTTCAGTTTGCCCTTGGTCCCCAACCGCCAACTCACATTTTCCCACTTGGCGTCAGCAAGCATGTCTTCCGACGGCATCGACAACAGATCCGGAATATGTCGCTCACGGGGGCGCCCCCGACCAGCTATCGGAAAGATCAACTTCACCCCCGCCGGATATACCTTCTGACGCCCCAGGATACCCACTGCCCAAACCAGCCCGCGCGCCGTGAGCCCCTGACGGAATGGCGCGCTGAGACCGTATCCGGCATCTGCCAGCACACAGCCGAAGCGAACACCGGCTGCGATCACGCGATCAATCTCGGCCAGCGCGATCTCTGGCTTGGTTCGCGCTACACGATGTTCGACTGGAACACCGGCACGCTTCATCCGCGCCGGATCGCTCGTCCAACTCTCGGGAACAAAGAGACGCAATGCGATCATCACCGGAACTTCACGGCGCGCAAGCGTCAGCGACACCAACGTTTGGCAATTGGCCGTCTTGCCGAGCGTCGAGGCATATTGCGGAGCGACACCAACCGAACGATCGCCCTTCTTCGGCATCGCTGTGTCGTCGATGACCAGCACCGCATCCTTGCCGCCGACGAGTCGATCGGCCTGAATAAGCAGTGCTGACTCCAACGGCGCCGCGTCCCAGACGCCATCGGCGATGAAATGATGCAACTGGTCATAGTCGCCCGGCGCAAACCGCTCCGCCATCGGCTGCACGCTCTTGCGATCGCCCGGACCGATCAGCCCTGCAACATAAAGCGGACACATCCGCCGCCGCGCCTTGTGACCCAGACAATCCAGGAACGGCTCAAGCCAACGCGCAAGCTCATCTTCCCACTTCGACGTAATGTTCACCATGGCCGGCCCTCCAAAAGCCGACCACCCATGAATCATTGAAAACCCGATTCGGGAATCCAGTATCGACGATCAATCGCCAAATTCTGCCAAAGTAGTGCTAGATGTCGTAGTACAAATGGAACTCGTATGGATGAGGGCGCAGCCGGATCGGATCGACCTCTTTCTTCCGCTTGTAGTCGAGCCAGGTCTCGATCACGTCGCCGGTGAACACGTCGCCGCGGAGCAGGAAGGCGTGATCGCGCTCAAGCGCGTCAAGCGCCTGATCCAGCGATCCGGGTGTCGACCTCACCTCCTTCGCCTCGGCGGGCGGCAGGTCATAAAGGTTCTTGTCGATCGGGCTGCCCGGATCGATCCGGCTGGTGATGCCGTCGAGACCGGCCATCAGCATCGCGGCAAAGGCCAGATAGGGATTGCAGGAGGGATCTGGCGAGCGAAACTCAACCCGCTTTGCCCGCGGGTTCGGCGAATACATCGGAATCCGGCAGCAAGCTGAGCGGTTGCGCTGGGAATAGACCAGATTGATCGGAGCTTCGTAGCCTGGCACCAGACGCCGATAGGAGTTCGTGGTGGGGGCGCAAAGCCCGCACAACGCCCAGGCGTGGGTCAACAAACCGCCGATGTAGTAGCGGCCGAGCTGGCTCAACTCGGCATAGTCGCCCTTGTCGTAGAACAGATTGGTCTCGCCCTTCCACAGGGACTGGTGAACGTGCATCCCCGAGGCGTTGTCCTCGAACAGCGGCTTCGGCATGAACGTTGCGGTCATGCTGTGCTGGTGGGCGGTGTTCTTCACCACGTATTTGTAGATCATCAGATTGTCCGCCATGCGGGTGAGCGTAGTGAAGCGCATGTCGATCTCGTTCTGACCCCCGGTAGCGACTTCATGGTGATGGGCTTCGATCTGGATACCCAGCTGTTCCATCGTCAGCACCATTTCGGTGCGGAGAGCCTGCATGCTGTCGGTCGGGGGAACGGGAAAATATCCCTCCTTCGGGCGCGGCTTGTGGCCCAGATTCGGCGCTTCCTTCCGGCCCGTGTTCCAGCTGCCTTCGTCGGAGTCGATTTTGTGGAACGCGTAGTTGATTCCTTGTCCGTAGCGCACGTCGTTGAAGACGAAGAACTCCGCCTCCGGGCCGAAATAGCTCGTATCGGCGCGGCCTGAGCCTTTCAGGTAAGTCTCTGCCTTCTGGGCGATGAAGCGGGCGTCGCGGCTGTAGGATTGACCGGTGA
>JBEVEP010000327.1:0-6422 GCA_040512755.1 Mesorhizobium sp. | reverse complement strand
CAACTTCGGTTCATCGTTGGACCGGTATCTCCTGGGCAGTCGCAACCAAGGAGAACCCCCCAATGAAACGCACAATTCTCTCTGTTCTTGCTTTTTCCATGCTGGCGGCAACTGCTGCGACTGGACAGGCCGCGCCGCTGAACCAGCCGCCCGTTCAACGGTCGAACATTGTCGACGTTGACTACCGTAAGCACGGTCCGTTCGAGAGCCGGAAGCATGGTCCATATGTCGAGAAGAAGACCGTCATCATTAAGCGGAAGGCCGTAGGAAGGCCGTACTGGAAGCGGGGCCAGAAGTATGCGGAATGGCGGCGCCATCAGGCCGTCCGTGACTATCACCGCCATGGTTTGCATCGTCCTGACCGAGGCCAGCAATGGATCCGGGTCGGCAACGACTATCTGCTCGTCGGCCTGTTGACCGGTGTCATCGCTGGTGTAGCTGTCGGCCACTAATACCAAGAGGCTTTCCGCTTTCGAGAAAGCGGCACGGTCAACGGTCACAGCCCTTGGCATAGTAGGATCGACGCAAAGAAGGGGTGGCTCTGGATGTGCCGCCCCTTTCGGCTTGCCTGTGAAAACCGGGCATGGCCTCTATCCGCAATGGCCAGCCGCAGCCAAGATGATTATATGAGCCATGCGCTTTCCGCCTTCCTTCCTCGACGAGATACGTGACCGCGTGCCGATTTCGGCGGTGGTGGGCAGCCGTGTGTCCTGGGACAGGAAAAAGACGAACGCCTCGCGCGGAGACTATTGGGCCTGCTGCCCGTTCCATGGCGAAAAAACGCCGAGCTTCCATTGCGAGGACCGCAAGGGGCGGTATCACTGCTTCGGCTGCGGCGTCACGGGCGACCATTTTCGGTTCCTGACCGAACTCGACGGGATGAGCTTTCCCGAAGCGGTGGAAAGGGTCGCCGATATGGCGGGCGTGCCGATGCCGGCCCGTGACGAACAGGCGGAACGGCGGGAGCGTGAACGGGCAAGCCTGACCGACGTCATGGAAATGGCGACCGCGTTCTTTCAGGACCAGTTGCAATCGGCTGCCGGGGCCAGGGCCCGCGCCTATCTGCGCGAACGCGGGCTCACGTCGGCCACGCAACAGGCTTTCCGCTTGGGCTACGCGCCCGACAGCCGCAATGCCCTGAAGGAATTCCTGGCGTCGAAGGGTATCGAGAAGGCGCAGATCGAAGCCTGCGGGCTGGTGGTCCATGGCGACGACGTTCCGGTCTCTTTCGATCGCTTCCGCGATCGCATCATGTTCCCGATCCCGGATTCGCGCGGCCGTATCATCGCGTTCGGCGGGCGTGCGCTTTCTCCGGATGTGCCAGCGAAATACCTGAATTCTCCGGAAACCGAACTCTTCCACAAGGGCAGGGTGCTCTACAATTTCGCGCGAGCGCGGCAGGCCGTGCAGCGGGAAGGCACCGTGATCGCGGTTGAAGGCTATATGGACGTCATCGCGCTGGCGCAGGCAGGGTTCGAGAATGTCGTTGCGCCGCTTGGTACTGCATTGACGGAAGATCAGCTGGAACTGCTCTGGCGAATGACCGGCGAGCCGGTGCTGTGCTTCGATGGCGACAAGGCGGGCACGAAGGCGGCATGGCGTGCTGCCGATCTGGCTTTGCCGCTCATTCAGGCTGGCCGCACTGCGCGTTTCGCCCTGTTGCCGGAAGGCAAGGACCCCGACGATCTGGTGAGGGATGGAGGCGCGGACGCCTTCAGGCAGGTGCTGTCGGAAGCGCGGCCGCTCGCCGATCTGATCTGGCTGCGTGAGACCTCCGGCGGCGTTTTCGATACGCCTGAAAAGAGGGCCGAACTTGAAAAGACCCTGCGCGAGCTTACCCACCGGATTCGCGATGAAAGTGTGCGCTATCACTATCAGCAGGAGATGCGCGAGCGGGTGCAGAGCTTTTTCGGCGCCTCGCGAAAACATCCCCAGCGCCCGAATGACCGGGACCAAAGGCAGCGCCAGGCCGGGCGATCCGGGCTGGCGGCGGGCCGCATGGCTGTCTCCGAGAGCCTGGCGCGCTCGGCGCTTGTCAAGCGCGCTGGCGGCGTCCTCCCGTTGCGGGAAACGGCCATCATCGTCGCCCTGATCAACCACCCGGCGCTCGCCGAGGAATATTTCGACGTGGTCGAAAGCCTCGACCTTGCGCATCCGGATTTGCGTCATATGCACGCAGCGTTGATCGATGCCCTGGCGCATGGTCCAGGCTGTGACCGGCTGGCGATCTTGCAGGCGCTGCAGAGCGCAGGAGCATTCGAGAGCTGGGAACGGGCCGTGACGCTGATCCGCAAGGCGAATCTCTGGACCGCTCTTGAGGATGCGGCGATCGAGGACGCTCGCGAGGCTTTCCTCCAGGCGCTCCACTTGCACCGCAGCGCGCGCACCCTACATAGGGAGCTAAAAGCTGCCGAGGCGGCTCTGGCATCCGAACCGACAGACGAAAACTACCGTCATATGCTTGAAATTCAGGCGCAGTTTCGGGATGCGCAGGCCACTGAAGCGCTGATCGAAGGCTTCGGCATACCCTCCGGGCGGGCCAGCCGGTGAATCTTGCCAATTGATTCGCTTTTTTGAGGCGAATCGTGCGACAGCGGCTTGACCTTCCGTCGGAATGGCGGAATCAGGATGATTCGAAAAGGTTAATGGGCGGGATAACCCGCCATCAACATGAACGGGACGGAGCGCTGAAGACTGGACGGGCCAGGCGCCCGCCACAGATATCAGGGTTAATCGGGCTTTAACGCACAGTCTAGTACTCGCGTCAGTGGCGCAGTGACCGGTGAATGCGTTGGGCTTACCCGGTTACGGAGCGCGGCTCCGTGAAACCTCCGGACGCTTGGAGAAAGCAAAGAATGGCGACAAAGGAAAAGGAAGAGGTCGAGACGGAACGTGAGGCCGCAACGGATGGCCCTCTGCTCGACCTTTCCGATGATGCTGTCAAGAAGATGATCAAGGCCGCGAAGAAGCGCGGCTATGTGACTATGGACGAACTGAATTCGGTCCTGCCTTCGGAAGAGGTGACTTCCGAGCAGATCGAGGACACGATGTCCATGCTCTCCGACATGGGCATCAATGTCGTCGAGGATGACGAGGCGGGCGAAGAGCCCGAGGCCGACAGCTCCGCCGACGAAGAAGACGCCAACGAGCTTGCCGAGCAGACCGGCACCGCCGTTGCCGCCACGACGACGAAGAAGGAACCGACCGACCGCACGGACGACCCGGTGCGCATGTATCTGCGCGAAATGGGATCTGTCGAGCTTCTGTCGCGCGAAGGCGAGATCGCCATCGCCAAGCGCATCGAGGCCGGCCGCGAGACGATGATCGCGGGGCTTTGCGAAAGCCCGCTGACGTTCCAGGCGATCATCATCTGGCGCGACGACCTCAATGAAGGCAAAGGCCTGCTGCGCGAGATCATCGATCTCGAGGCGACCTATGCCGGCCCGGAGGCCAAGCAGGCGCCGGTGGTCGAGCGCATTGAAGACACCGAGAAGCCGAAGGCGCCCGAAGATCGCTTGCGCCGTACGTCGCGCGACGATGACGACATCACCAATGTCAGCGGCGAAAGCCGCAGCCTCGAAGAAGAGGAAGAAGACGAGGACGAGGCGAGCCTGTCGCTCGCTGCGATGGAGGCCGAGCTTCGCCCGCAGGTGATGGAGACGCTCGACACGATCGCCGATACCTACAGGAAGCTGAGAAAGCTGCAGGACCAGCAGGTGGAGAACCGGCTGGCCGCGGCAGGCACCTTGTCGCCCAGCCAGGACCGCCGCCTGAAAGAGCTGAAGGATCAGCTCATCAAGGCCGTCAAGTCGCTGTCGCTCAACCAGAACCGTATCGAGTCGCTCGTCGAGCAACTCTATGACATCAACAAACGGCTGGTGCAGAACGAGGGCAAGCTGCTTCGCCTCGCCGAAAGCCATGGCGTCAGGCGCGAGGAGTTCCTCAAGGAATACCAAGGGTCCGAACTCGACCCGAACTGGATGAAGTCGGTTTCCAACCTGTCCGGCCGCGGCTGGAAGGAGTTCACCAGAAGCGAGAAGGACACGATCCGCGACATCCGCGCCGAGATCCAGAACCTTGCCACCGAGACCGCGATCTCCATCGCCGAATTCCGCAAGATCGTGAACCAGGTGCAGAAGGGCGAGCGCGAAGCGGCCATCGCCAAGAAGGAGATGGTGGAGGCGAATCTTCGTCTCGTGATCTCCATCGCCAAGAAATATACGAACCGCGGCCTGCAGTTCCTCGATCTGATCCAGGAAGGCAATATCGGCCTGATGAAGGCGGTCGATAAGTTCGAATACCGCCGCGGCTACAAGTTCTCGACCTATGCGACGTGGTGGATCCGGCAGGCGATCACGAGGTCGATCGCCGACCAGGCACGCACGATCCGCATTCCGGTGCATATGATCGAGACGATCAACAAGATCGTCCGGACGTCGCGCCAGATGCTTCACGAGATCGGCCGCGAACCGACGCCGGAGGAACTGGCCGAGAAACTCGCCATGCCGC
This sequence comes from Mesorhizobium sp., assembly GCA_040512755.1. Taxonomy (GTDB): domain Bacteria; phylum Pseudomonadota; class Alphaproteobacteria; order Rhizobiales; family Rhizobiaceae; genus JBEVEP01. Next base: position 1,913 of record JBEVEP010000327.1, on the reverse strand, counting down.
TCGAAAAGGTGCGCAAGGTCCTGAAGATCGCCAAGGAGCCGATCAGCCTCGAAACGCCTGTCGGCGACGAGGAGGATTCGCATCTCGGCGATTTCATCGAGGACAAGAACGCGATCCTGCCGATCGATGCGGCCATCCAGGCCAATCTTCGCGAGACCACCACGCGCGTGCTCGCCTCGCTGACGCCGCGCGAGGAGCGTGTGCTTCGCATGCGCTTCGGCATCGGCATGAACACGGACCACACGCTTGAGGAAGTGGGCCAGCAGTTTTCCGTCACGCGTGAGCGTATCCGTCAGATTGAGGCTAAGGCGCTGCGCAAGCTCAAGCACCCGAGCCGGTCGCGGAAACTCCGGAGCTTCCTGGACAGCTAAACACCGCGATGCCGGATCGCTTGAGGTTTGGCGCCGTGTTACAAATGATGGAAGCGCTGCAGGGCTGATTGCCCTGCAGCGCTTTTGTTTTCCGAAAGCGCTATGCCTTGGCCGGCTTGATGTTCTGGTTGGACCGGAAAAGGTTGTCGGGATCGTACCGGCGTTTCACCTCGCTGAGCCGTTGGAAGTTCGGGCCATAGACCATCTCGATCCGATCGCTCTCGTCTTCCGGCATGAAATTTACATAGGCGCTTCCAAGCGAATATTTCGCTGTACGCTGGAACAGGTCTCGCGCCCAGCCGATGCAGAGTCGATCCTCGGCGGCGTCGCGCCAGCGTGTATGCACATTCATGATGTAATGCGCCTTGCGCTGGGGATAGGCGGTGGCTGCCACCGGCACACGGCTCATCGCTCCGCCGATATGAGCGATGAATATTTCGCATTCGGGACCAGGTAGCGTTTCGACCGCTTCGATCAGCGTGTCGATAAGGCCGTCGTCCAGGCGCTCGAAGTCGTGCGTCTTCCAATAGTTTCTCGCGCCCGGTGTGAGCAGAGGGTCGAAGGCGGTCTGCCACCCGACGAACGGATGCGGCGAAACGACATCGACGATCGGTTTGCCCAGCCCGCGCAGTTCCGCCATCGCTTTCTCGCCGCTCGCCATGTCGCCTACCCAGCACATGGCAAGGATCAGCACGTTGCGGCCGTGCCATTCCTGCGGGAGGAAGGGCAGGGGTGGGGCTTTGCGCATGACGGCCCAGCATGTCAGCTCGTCCGGCGCTGCCGAGAGCATGGGCTGATAGGCGGTGAGGATTTTCCTGGCATCGTCAAAGGGATGCACGACGAGCCCGGACAGGACCTGAGGCCCAACGGGATGAAGCCGGAACTCGAAATTCGTGACGATGCCGAAATTGCCGCCGCCACCACGGATGGCCCAGAAGAGATCGGGGTTCTCATTCTCGCTCGCCCGCACAAGCTTTCCGTCAGCCTTGACGATATCGGCGGAGATGAGGTTGTCGATCGTCATGCCGAACTTGCGGGTGATCCAGCCGAACCCGCCGCCAAGCGTGAGGCCGGCAATTCCGGTGGTCGAATTGATGCCGGTCGGAACGGCCAGACCAAAGGCCTGAGTCTCGCGGTCGACATCGGCGAGCGTTGCGCCCGGTCCGACATTCCTTCGCCTTGAAGCGGGATCGACGCGGACCCATCGCATTGGCGACAGATCGATGAGCAAGCCGCCATCGCACACCGCGCTGCCGGCGATGTTGTGACCGCCGCCGCGCACCGAGACGACAAGTCCGTGCGTCCGCGCCAGTTCCACGGCGCGCATGACGTCGGCCGCACCCTGGCAGCGAATGGCAAGCCCAGGCCGGCGGTCGATCATGGCGTTCCAGATGGTGCGCGCTTCGTCATATCCGCTTTCCCCCGGTCCGGATGCAGAGCCGCGCAGGGCCGATTTGAGCGCTTCGATGTCTTCTGGGGGAACGATGACCGGAGTTGACCCAATGGTCGAAAGACTGATGTCTGTCATGGATGTTTTCTCCC
>JBEVEP010000319.1:0-3786 GCA_040512755.1 Mesorhizobium sp. | reverse complement strand
GGTTCAGAGCACTTGGGTATGAAGACGTTTTCTGGCGGCTTCTTTTCGCCAGACTCGCGATGTTCGCGATCGCCTTCATTCCTGTGTTCGCCTATGTGCTGCTCAATCTCCTGGTGCTGGCCAGGCTTGCGGGGGTGCCGCAACCCAACGGGCGCCGGTTCACGCCGCTTCTCATTCTTGGGTCGACCGTCACGGCCGCTTTTGTCGGGTTCTTGTTCTCCGGCGAGTGGGATCGATTTCTACGCCTGATCTGGGCCCAGGATTTCGGTAGCTCCGATCCTATCTACTTTCGCGATATTGGTTTCTATGTGTTCGTGCTGCCATTCCTCAACCTCATTCAGACCAGTTTCCTCCTCTTGACCCTAGGCGGCACGCTGATGCTTGCGCTTGCCTATTTTCTAATGAACGGTCTCCGCTTTGATGCCAGACGATACTTCGTTGCCGAACCTAACGTTCTGCGCCACCTTATCGCCAACGCCGTGTTGCTGCTGAGCGCATTAGCCTTTGGCTATTATCTCGACCGCTTCGATCTGCTGACGCGGTCTGCCGGCGCGGTCTTTGGTGCCGGTTACACGGACATTCACGTGCTGCTGGTGGGGTTGTGGGTGGCGCTTGCCGCGACAGTCGCCTTGAATTGTGTGCTGATCGGGGTTGCGGTGACAAACACTCCGCGCTTCGCGGTATTTGGAGTTGGTATCTATCTGATCATTCTTTTGGCTGCCTTGGAGGTGATCCCTGCCGGTTTTCAGAGGCTGATCGTCGAGCCAAACGAGCTCGCATTGGAGACGCCGTTTCTGCGCCACAATATTGCGCTGACGCGAGCGGCCTACGGTTTGGACAACATCGATGTGCGATTTCACTCCACCGGGGCAAAACTCGACATCGCGCAGCTGCGGGAGAACCAATCGACGATCGACAACATCCGCATCTGGGATCATCGCCCGCTAAGCCAGACCTTCCGCCAGCTGCAGCAAATCCGTACCTACTACGCCTTTAGTGATGTCGACGTTGATCGCTATTGGATTAACGGAGACTATCGGCAGGTCATGCTCGCGGCGCGCGAACTCTCCGCAGACTTGCCAAGCAAGGGCAACAGCTGGGTCAACCGGCATCTCCAGTATACGCATGGCTACGGCCTGGCGATGTGCCTCGCCGCCGAAAAGGACGACCAGGGTGGACCCATCTTCCTCGTCGAGGACTTGCCGCCCAAGGGCCCGCCGGATCTGACGGTCTCCCGTCCAGAGATCTATTACGGCACAGCGATGAGGAGCTATCAGTTCGTTCCAACCGACGTGAAGGAGTTCGACTATCCGCTAGGAGATCAAAACGTCTACTCCAGCTACGCCGGCCATGGCGGCGTGCTCTTGGACAGCTTCTGGAAGAAGGCTCTCTTCGCCTCGCACCAGTTCGACGTGAGCATCCTGCTCTCCTCCTACCTCTCGTCACAAAGCCGCATCCAACTCTGGCGAACGGTGCACGAGAGCGTGTCGCTAAGTGCACCCTTCCTCAAGCTTGATCGCGATCCTTATCTGGTTGTCGACCAGGGGCGGCTGTTCTGGATACAGGACGCCTACACCGTAGCCGATGGATTTCCCTATTCCGAGCCGGCTGATGATGGATTCAGCTACATTCGCAACTCGGTGAAGGTCGTGGTCGACGCTTATGACGGAGATGTGCACTTCTATGTCATCGACCCGAAGGATCCGGTCTTACGCGCCTACCGGGCGGCGATGCCGAGCCTGTTCCGCCCGCTCGACGAAATGCCGGCGGGCTTGCGCAAGCATCTGCGCTATCCACGCGATTTTTTCGAAGTGCAGGTCGACAAATTCAACACGTATCACATGACCGAACCGCAAGTGTTCTACAACAGGGAGGATGTTTGGGCGTCGCCACGCGAGAAATTCGGTGGCGAGGCCATTGAGATGGAGCCGTACTACGTGTTGATGAAGCTGCCCGGCGAAGATCGTCTTGGTTTTCTGCTCATGATCCCCGTCACGCCGCGCAACCGCGACAACATGATCGCCTGGATCGCGGCCCGGTCCGATTTCCCCGGTTACGGCCAGATGATCGTTTACAAATTATCAAAGGACAGCCTCATCCTTGGGCCGCTCCAGATCGAAGCGACCATTGATCAGGACACAACAATCGCGCGCCAGCTCACTTTATGGGACCAGCGCGGTTCGCGCGTGACCCGTGGCAATCTCCTCGTCATCCCGATCGATGAGTCCTTTCTCTACGTCGAGCCGGTGTTCCTGCTTGCCGAAGGGACCAACATTCCGCAGCTGAAGCGGGTCATCGTCAGCGACGGCAGCCGCCTGGCGATGGAATCGACGCTGGCGGATGCCATGCAAGTCGTATTCGGCGAGCGACCGTCCACGCCCAGAGAGTCGAGGGTAGTCCCACAGGTGTCCCCATCGGGGCCGCGCGAGGCGCTGTCCGACGCCGAGCAAGCACTCCGGCGAGGCGACTGGGCCGCATTCGGGCATGCATGGGAGCGGCTGAAAAGCCTTTTGGAGCGGTGATGTGGGGTAGGCTGGCTCGTGTGAATGTCTGTTGTTGGCACTTAGCGGACATTGATTTCGGCGCTGAATATGTCCGCTTAGAGGGGAAAAGCGGACATCGCTGATCCGCTCTTCAATGTCTGCTAATGACCCAAAGCGGACATTCGTAGTGGAAAATAGACATAACCATATTCGAATGTCAGTAGTGAGTCGCAGATGCGTTCTAGGTTTCGGTGACCTGGCTCATCCACTACACCCGGCACAATAAAAAGGCCCGGCTGTCCAGGGGCCGGGCCGGGGATCAAGAAATGATCCGTTTAGCGCGACTATAGTGTCGTGATTCGCCACGCGAGCACAACCAGTCGCCTCCAGCTCGCGGCTTTGATAAAGGGGCTGGCTAACTCTTCCAGAAGGCTTTCACTCGGCTAAAATCAGCGTTAGCCGCTCGGGCCTGATCGAGAAGCTTATCTGCCTTTGCTTCCTCTGCCTCGACCATGGCAGCAGCATGCGCATCGAGACTTTCACCGTCGGAAACGAGCGCCCTGCGCGTGACTATGTCGTTGAGGCTGCCGAGAGTATCTTGCAGGCTCTTTAGTGAGCTCAGCGCTGCCTCTCGCCTTTTGGCGTTCTTATGACCGGGAAATAGACCGGCAAAAAACTCAATATTGTATCGTAGGTTCTTCACTTTGATGCGCAGCTTGTGACGTGCGCGTGCACTGAGCTCGGGTAGCCTCATCCCTTTCTTTCTGACGCTTTTGCGCAGTTTGGCCAGAACCTCGGCGGCATGCTCCGCAACAGGTCGCTGAGGGTCAGCGTAGGCCGCGGCACCCCCGGTCCAGGGACCGGTTTCAACCCACTCGACGACATCAAGAAGGACCCTGCGAAAGCGGTCCGAACGGACGATGTCTTTTGTCCCGGCATAGGCTTCTGCTCGCCTCAGGGCGAAGTCGCAACTGGCCCCAGTAAATTCCCTCTCGTCCGCGTCGGTTTCTCTTAGATGCTTCAAAACGTCGGTAGCTAACACGTCGAGATCACGCGCCGGACCAAGCGCCTTCGTGGCCCATTTCAACTCCGCTTTGATCTTATCCTGTTCAGGCCCAGCGGAGATGGCGGCGAAACTAGCAATGGCGGTACGCAGGCGACGCAACCCGATACGCATCTGGTGCAATGCTTCCGCGTCGCCCGCGCATACCCCCGGTTCATTCGCGATGATTTGATGGAGGCAATTGCGCGCGATGGCTCGGAAAGCATCACTGCTGGCCTGCTTGTCAAGCTCAACCGGGCT
>JBEVEP010000318.1:0-11228 GCA_040512755.1 Mesorhizobium sp. | reverse complement strand
AAGCGGTCGACGCGCTGGCAGAATGCTCTTCAAATGCCCGCGCCAGAGCGCCGGATTCTCGCCGGACCGCCAGCCCCGCACCTTGGCAAAATCGAGAACCCGTTCAATCCGTCCGCGAAGCCGGGATGCTGTTTCCGGCTTCGATTGCCAGATCGGATTAAGTACACGGAGTAAATCGTCGGTCCCAATCGCGGAAACCTTTAGGTCAGAGAGCGGCGCGGCATACCGCCTCAGCGTGATACGCCATTGTGCCCGATGCTTAGCGTTTCGCCATTGGCCTTCCATCGATGCGAGAAACTTGTCGGCGCACTCTCCGAAGGTGGGCTCCGCTTCCTTCTTGCGCTCGGCAATGGGGTCTCTGCCCTCTGCGACTGCCTCCCGGCACACAGCAGCCAGCTTCCGTGCCTTGGCGAGTTTGACGCTCGGATAGCCTCCCAAGCCCATTTCCCGCCGTTTGCCTCTTACCTTCCAGATAAAGGCCCAGGACTTCGCCCCGGATGGCTTAACGTTAAGATACAGCCCGCCGCCATCGCCAAGCATCCCCGGCTTGGAAGCAGCCCTGCATCCGGTGTCGGTCAGCTTGTTTTGCGCCCGCGCCATCTTCGTCCCTAACTTTATCCCTAACCCACATCGGGGATAATAGCGAATATTGACGGACGGTGAAAGACGATGGCTAGGGTTATCCAACTGAAAATGCTAAACAACAGAGAGTATCGGCGAACCACGACAAACGTCAGTTGAGCGGACACTACCTCCGACAATAAGAAACGAAATGAGCCTTGCAGGCACGATTCCGTGCGTCAGCTTGCTAAGCAAAAACATGGCGAACTGCCACATCGCATAAGAATCGAGCTTGCTTTCGCCATGGTGGCGTGTCCGGAACTTGAACGGAGTCTCAATGTGACGAAGGCCCTTATCCGCCACAAGTATGTCGAGCAGTATCTTGAAACCCGGGTCTTGCAGGTCAGGCGCGACAGGAATGAATGAAGCCCTTCGGATCGCAAAAAAGCCGGTAAGAGGGTCTTGAATTTTGCGGCCTAGAACGGCGCTCGCAAAGCTATTTCCGATTTTGGAGAGTTTGATACGCCAGGGCGCAAGCGCGCCTTCTGTTGATGGTTCATCTAGGGACCTGGCCGCACTTACTATATCATACTCGCCAGCGAGGATTGGCCCAATCAAGGCTGGAATATACTTCGGATCATGCTGCCCATCACCATCCATAACGCAGAGAACGTCACTTTTCGCTGAAAGCAAACCTTGGATACAAGCATTTGCTAGCCCTCGATCAAATACCCTTAAGATCAAACGGACACGATCGTCTCTTAGCGAAAGGCTTCTGGCAATCTCCGATCCCCCATCGGGTGAGTTATCGTCGACAAACAATACTTCCCAATCGTAACCATCTAACGAATCGCATATTCGAGAAAACAGTGGTTCGATGTTTTTAGCTTCATTGTAAGTTGGTATAACGATGCTTACATCTTTTCCTGGCATGCGAATACTCAACAGTTATTCGTTGGAGCTGGGTGAGGGCGACATTCTCGATGCGGGAGCCACCTTGGTGATCTGGGGCTCTTTGATGGGGGCGTGTAATGGAGCGTTTTGTAAATGTCCATCGAACCAGGTTTTTGGTGGATAACTGAGCCTAAGCAATGGCCGCGCGTGTAGGACGCGGCCTGCGAAATATCGACCGCTGAAATGTCGGGAAATCGCTTGGTGACGGCGGCATAGGAATGCGGCGCTGCCGCGTTGGCGATCGACAGCCGGTCGGAGTGAAGAAGCAACCGCGGTACCACCTGCTCAAACGTCCAGTCGTGGACGTCAATGATCTTCCAGCGCTCGCTGTGCGTTTTGCTGAAAAACCGGCCAGACTATCTTTCGTCAACCGGCAGCGCATCAGTTGGTACTGAGTGCATTCAGTTGGAGATGAGTGCAGGCGAGGGGGAACAAAGCTGAGGTGGTGCAGTTCCGTCGTGCTTACCCAGCGGCTAGCTCGTCCAGCACTATACCTTACGGTTTCACCATGAGACATTTGAACAACCCGGCGGGTTTAGTCGGGTTGTCCGCATCCGAAACCAGTAGCAGCGCTATTTTGTCTCCGTCCGTCCAGGCTTGGATGCCTTCTATCTTGACTGGATGGTCGACCCTCTCAAGGTGAACAACATTGAGGTTCGCATCAAGCGCCCCGACCGCTGTTCCAATGAGTTTTCCATCCTCGTAGGCATTTGAAGTGTCCTCGGCAACGGCCGAAAATAGGATGCGGTCTCCCAAACTGCAGGCGTCGGTGACGGTCAGAGGCACGTCATTTGCCGTATCGAGTTTCAACCGTGCTCTGACAATGACCTCGACGGTTTTTCCATCGGTGACGTCGGCGAGACTACAGGCAAGAACAAGATTGTCTGGTCGCGCCCTGTTGCCGCGATTAAACAGCAACAACTGGTCGTCTCTCACGACGGCGCCCTCGATGTTCGGTTGGTCCACCAGGCGGGCAATGGCACGGAAGAGCCCGGAAACCTCCAATTGCCTTATGCTCTCCACAGCCCCTTCAGCATCGAGTGTAACCAGTGCGCCGCTTCTTCTGCGCGCTGTCGAGCCTGAACCGAGAGCCAACAGTGCGCCATGCGGGTACGCAGTTGCAGGCGGCAGCGACGCCAGCACTTCCAAATCAGGTTTGACGGCCTTGCGGGCTGAAGGGTCTCTGGGAAGCGAGCCGGGAAACAACCGGATCAACTGTCCGGGCGCATCTCCCTCCGCTGGAAAGCTGGCAAGATGCAGTTCGTCGTCACCGATGACGTAAAGCCATCTTCCGGCGGCGGCCAGGCCGCTTGCAGCCGCGAAATGCCGGTAGCCGGACGCGGAGGGCTGATCGAGGGTCAGGTGGCGGACGAACTGGAGTTGCATGATGTGACTATCGCCACTTCAGGCGCTCAAATCCACGGAGATTATCCGGAAGCCTTCCAGCGTGGACCAAAAATGGACCCGAATTCGGACCAAGTGCGATTGGTCAGTATCGTCTAACCGCGCAGGTCAGCGCTTGATGCCTGTCGCAATAAGTTTTGCTATCCGTCTCGCGTCCACAGAACAGATAGTTTCCAATGACGCGGGCATCGTACCGCGCACGCCATTTGCACTTGCATTGGCCAAGCATCAGGAGCGGCACCAGCTCTGTCGTCGTAGCTTCACCTGGCGCATGTTTCATAGATGTCCGGGAGCGGTTCCACCATCGCCAACCCGGAGGAGTACAGGATCAGACCGCGGCGGCAGAACGGCGCCGGTCGCAGTCACAAGCCTCTCTCGTTAGCCACCCACAACCTAAAAATGATGGGCAAAATTGCTTCGTTGCCCGTTCTCGCGCTCGGCCGGGGAATGGTCTATCAGCTTTTCGGTTTTCGCTTGGGCGCCGTTGAGCTTTTCTTGCTCCCAACCACCTTTTTGCTGCCTTCGGCTTTGGGTTGTGTCCTTGCTTTCCTTGGCGCAGGTGCCTTGGCGCCAGCAACTTCGGGTGTGTGTGAGGGACCAGAAGCATTCAAGTCCTCGGCATCGACCTCCCGAGCGGCCTGGTGCCAATGTCGATCATCCGCACCGTGAGGACGGCCTTCGCGTTCCCAGATTTCATGCGCGCGCTGGCGTATGCGTTCTTCCCTGTCACCAATCATAGGAGCCTCCACTATCCGGTCTGCGATTGGAACGAAAGGCGATCTACGCGTCAAGGAGTAGATGAAACTGGCCATATGCGGGCGTGGGTCAGGGGCTCCATACTTTTCGCCAGAATGCGTTTGACTGAAGGAGTTGTCGGTGCCACGTTCCGCATCATGCAGTACGGGGACGTGGCGGCAGGGGGCACCAACCGGGAAGTCGGGCACGACATCGCACGCTCGACGGCCACAGGGTCTGCATCGCCGCTCCTGGTACTGGATAACATCACTAAGAATTTCGGCGCCATCCAAGCCCTTAGGGGAGTGAGCTTTTCTCTCGAGAAAGGCGAGGTGGTTGCTCTGCTTGGGGACAACGGCGCCGGCAAATCCACGCTTGTTAAGATCATAGCTGGCGGGCTGGAGCCCACCTCCGGGCGCATGCTGTTCGAGGGGAAAGACTTTCTGGCCCGATCTCCGGCCGAAGCCAAGGCCGCAGGAATTGAGACGGTTTACCAAGACCTTTCGCTCTGCACCAATGTTGATGTCGTCGCCAATTTCTTCATGGGGCGCGAGATCACGAAAAACATTCTCGGCGTCCGGATGCTCGACGAGCGCGCCATGGAGGCTGTCGTGCGGACGGCGATGGCCAATGCAGGGACCCATATCCCGTCGCTGCGGACGAAGGTCGAACACCTTTCGGGCGGCCAGCGGCAAGCGATCGAACTCAACCGGTTCCTGCACTGGGGCGGCAAGCTCGTGCTCCTCGATGAGCCCTTCGCCGCCCTCGGCGTCGAGCAGACGCGGCGAGGCCTGGACATGATCCGCCGTGTTGCGCGCCAAGGCGTCGGCGTTATCATCATTACCCACATCATGCAGCAGGCCTTCCAGGTCGCGGACCGGATAGTCGTGATCCGCCAGGGGGTCGTGGCGGGCGATGTCGGGCGCAGCCAGACCAGCCCCGATGCGGTGGTCGGCATGATCACCGGGACAACTCTTGCCGAAGCCGGACCGGCAAGCTGAAGAGGTCAAAACGTCGTTCCGGCCCAGGGAGGAAAACAGTATGAAGCGGATACTGCTCGTGACGTTTAGCTTCATGGCGCTCGCTCTCGCCATGACGATGCCTGCCTCTGCCCAGTCGAAGGGAACCGTGTACTATTTGGTCCCGACCTTGCTTGACGAATTCCAGACGGGCTCGGTGAGCGCGATTGAGTTGTTCCTCAAGCAGGTCGGCTATGAAACGAAGACGCTAAACGCCGACAACAAGACCGAAGCCCAGCAATCTCAGATGAACGACGTGATCGCGCTGAAGCCTGCGGCGATCATCCTTGCTGCTGTCGATTTCAACGCACTCAAGCCCTCAATTGAGAAGGCCCGCGCCGCAGGAATTCCTGTCGTGGAGTTTGACCGCCAGATCACCTCTACGCCGTCTGACTTTACATCCGTGGCTGGGACGATCGAGATCGGCCATATCGCTGGTGACGAAGCCCAGAAGCTGCTGAAGGCGAAGAACGGCGCCGTCAAAGGCAAGATTCTTCAGGTGCTCGGCGACCCCGGTGACCCGTATACGCTCGACATACAGAAAGGGTTCGAGGAGAAGATGAAGGACTTTCCCGACGTAACGATCATCTCACTGCCCACCCCGCAATGGGAGCCGGGCAATGCCGGCACGATCGTCGCGGACCAGATTGTCGCCAATCCTGACATCGACCTTATCTTCAGCCATGCTGCACACCTATCCGTCGCGGGCGTTGCGTCGCTCGAGGCGGCTGGCAAGAAGCCCGGCGATATCATGATGATGAGCTCCAACGGCGCGCCGGTCGGCCTCGATCTCATCCGCAAAGGCTGGCTGAATGTCGAGGTGGAACAGCCGCTCTATGCACAGGCCGCAGCGATCGCAATGTTCATGGACAAGGTGGTGAACAAGCAGGAGATCAAACCCGGTGAGTATGATGTCATCGGCCTCAAGGGGGTCGTAACCAAGGAAGCGTGGGGTCCGAACATCAAGATTCCAGGCGCCGCGATCTCCAAGGAGAATGTCGACAATCCGACCTTCTGGGGCAACATGAAGCTGCCCTCGGACACCATCAAGCCCGTCGAATAGTGAGCTTCATTGAAGGGTTTCGGTCATTTCGCCGGAACCCTTCACTCCGGATAGGCTGATGAATACCCATACCCGCCGCACACTCGAGCTTGTGCTCGACAATCTCGTCTGGCTCATTTTAGCCCTCGTGGTGATCATATTCTCGGTCACCGTCCCCAACTATTTTCAGCTTGGGATATTCGCCAACATCATCGAAGCCTCCAGCGTGCTTGGCGTGATGGCGATCGGGCTCGCGCTCGTCATATTGGCGGGCCACATGGATCTCTCGGTCGAATCGGTCTCCGCGCTCGGAGCGATGGCGGTCAGCATCCTTTTCTGCTCAGCCGGGATCGGGATGGGCATACGGCTGGAACCCGAATGGCTGAACGTTCCCGTTTCACTCCTCGTTGCCATCGGCGTCGGCGCCCTCGTCGGCTCGCTCAACGGGTACCTAATCGTCAAGGTGCGGATGAATGCGTTTATCATCACGCTAGCCGCCTACATCTGGGTGCGCGGCATCGTGGTCGCGGTATCCGGCGGACGCTCGGCACAGGATCTGGCGCCGGCGATCCGCTGGTTCGGCATACAGCGGCTTCTGGGCCTGCCATTGACTGCCTGGATCGCCATCGGCTGTTTCGTCGTCTTCTCGTTCATAATAGCCAAGACCCGCTTCGGAAGGCATCTCGTCATGATCGGCGGCAACGAGAACGCGACCTTCCGTGCCGGCATCCGCGTGAACCGCAATCTTATGCTTGCTTTTATCCTGGCTGGAGCAATCGCCGGGCTTTCGGGATGGCTGCTGGCGATCCGAACGTCGGGAGCGACCGCCAATCTCGGCGTCGGTCTGCTATTCAACGCCTTCGCAGCGGTCGTGATCGGTGGTGTCAGCCTGAAGGGAGGACTGGGGTCGCTGCCCGGCGTCTATGCGGGCGTGCTTCTGCTTTCCGCGATCAACACTGCGATCAACCTGATGGGGCTTCCAGCCAATTTCACGCAGGTCGTGCACGGTCTCTTGGTGCTCGCCGCTGTCCTACTCGACACACTGAAAGAGACTATTCGGCAGAGGTTGGCATGAGCGGACGGATCGAAGGTAAGGTCGCCCTGGTCATCGGCGCCGCCGCAGGCATCGGCGAGGGAATCGCCCAGCGCTTTTGCGAGGAGGGAGCGCGACTGCTGCTTGCTGATATCGATGGCGAGGCCGTGCGGAAGACCGCAAATGTACTTGGCGCCGGGTATCTGCGAACCGACATTTCGCAGATAGACGATGCAAAAGCTGCGGTCGCCCGGGCGCTCGACCTCCATGGACGGCTGGACATCATTGTCCAGAACGCCGGCGTCTTTCCCTGGCAGCTCATAGAAGACACGAGTCCTGAGGATTGGGAACGCGTCATGGCGGTCAACCTCCGAGGTGCCTTCAATGCCGCGCGGGCGGCGTTGGTGCCGATGAAGGAGCAGCGCTTCGGGCGCATGCTCTTTACCTCTTCGATCACGGGTCCCCACGTTACCAGCCCAGGCCACGGGCATTATTCGGCTTCAAAGGCCGGGATCAACGGCTTCATCCGCGCCGCAGCCCTCGAATTCTCGTCCTATGGCATCACAGTCAACGGAGTGGAGCCGGGGAACATCCTCACTGAAGCCGTGCATCGTCATCGCAGCCCCGCCTTTATACGCAGCATGGAGGACGCAATTCCGCTCGGACGACTTGGCAGCGCGCGTGACGTCGCCAACGCATTCCTGTTCCTTGCCTCCGACGAAGCGAGCTACATCACCGGCACGACTATCGTGGTCGACGGCGGCCAGTTGCTTCCCGAAGGGAAGGACTTTCGGATCGTTCCCTATGATCCTTGACTTTGGCAACGGCTTCTTCCTGCGCCCCGCGACGGCTGCGGACCACGAGGCGCTGTCCATGATCTGCCTGAAAACAGGCGATGCGGGCGAGGACGCAACAGCCCGCGAGGACGATCCCGGCCTCATGGGCCTTGTGTTCGCCATTCCCTACCGGCTGTTCGAGCCAGAACTCGCCTTCGTCGTAGACAGTCCGTCGGGCGTCTGTGGCTCGCTCTTCGGTGCTGTTAATACCTCGTCCTTCAATGCCCGACTGGCCGAGGAATGGTATCCGGATCTGCAGCGGCGGGTTCCGGACCCCGGCGAGGATCCTGAGCAATGGCGAGGAAGCGATTGGGTCCGGCGCATGATCCATAACCCCGATCTGGCCATCCCGGCCGCGCTTGACCCTTATCCTTCGCACGGCCATATCGACCTGCTTCCTCTCGCCCGCGGGCAAGGCGTTGGAAGACGGGCGATCGCCTTTCTTGAAGATCAGTTCTCGAGGCGAGGTTCGACCGGCTACTTCATGCCAGTCAACTCGCGTAACCTTAAAGCGCTGCGCTTCTACGAGAGGATCGGCCTTGCTGCATTGCCTCCCGATAGCTTGCCTGAGGACTCCGTCTTTGTCGCTCGGCGTCTTCCTTAAGCGCCGGCAGGCTTTCGTTAGCTCTGACCCAGAATAAAGCCCAGCCCAGAACATCTGCTACATTGCGATACGGACTTTGCATGGTCTCCGCCAAGCCAGGCCAAGAATAAACCCCAATCCAAACCCGATCGCTACCGTTGCGATGGGACGCCTCACGGCAACGATTCCCGATAACCCGAAGAATCGCGTCGTCTGCGTCGTTCGTCACAAATGGATCTTTCAGTTGGGTGCTGGAACGATCGTCTTGTGCGGGCGGAGGAGTTTGCTGTCCCCAGTGCAAAAGGATTTCTTTGCCACGCATGGGAGATCAGACATGGGCAAGCGCTTGGAAGGTAAGGTTCCGATCATTTCAGGCGGCGCGACGGGGATGGGCGGAGCAGCATCTTTGCAGCCGAGGGTGCCAAGGTGGCCGCATCGATCGCAATGAAGAACAGGCAGCGGCAAAGTTAGATGCCGTTTGACAGCGCACGACTTGAGTTGCAACGTGCCTTATTGCGGCTGATTGCCCAACTGGCTTCGCTGGGCACGAACCTGGGGTATCCTCATGAACCCAATAAGTATCTTTGCCGTACTTGCAGCGGCGCTGGGTCTGGCGACCGTCGTTCCAGGATCGACAAGAGCCGACGAAGCGGCAGCAAAGAGCATGCTCAAGGCCATGTCAGACTATCTCGCCGCTCAGACGACCATTTCGTTCGCCTACGATACCAATTTCGAGGTCGTCACCAAGGATCATCAGAAGATACTGCTGGCGAGTTCAGGCACGATCGGTCTCAGTCGACCCGACAAAATCCGCGCCAGCCGGCATGGCGGATTTGCCGATGTCGAGATGGTCTTTGATGGCAAGACGCTTACGCTGTTCGGAAAGGACGCCAATCTCTACACACAGGTCGACATTCCCGGCGACCTGGATCATTTGGTCGACGAGCTGAGGTACGAATATGGGAGGCCACTACCTGGGGCCGATCTGCTGCTGTCGAACGTCTATGAGGAGCTGATGGGTGGCGTGGTCGATGTCAAGGACCTCGGAAGCGGCGTGATCGGTGGCACGGAATGTGATCATCTGGCGTTTCGGACGAAAGAAGTCGATTGGCAGATTTGGATCGCGCATGGTGAACAGCCTTACCCCTGCCGATATGTGATTACCACCAAGGAAGTCGATCAGGCGCCGCAATACAGCATTCAAATCCGCGATTGGAAGACCGGTGCTGAGGTCGCCACCAACGATTTCGTCTTCAAGACGGCTGACGCCAGGAAAGTCGACTTGAAGCAACTGGTCGACATCGATGAACTGCCAAAGCAGTTTGCGCCGGGAGGTGGCCAATGACCCTGTCACGGAGACTGAGAACTATCCTGATCGCTTCGTGTATCGGATTTGCTGGGGTCGAAACACTAGACCACCCTACCATTCCGGGTTTCTTCGGTCTCATATCCACCGCCGAGGCTAGGGTCGGCCGCCCCCTCACACCGGTGAGCGTAGCAGGAGTCGCGCGCCGCACCACGCGACGCACCGTCCGACGATGTGCAGCAGGAGTGTACTACTGCTAAATGGCCGAAAAGTAGTATTAGGCGCGCGGCGCACGCCTGCGGCATTGTCACTGGCGGTATAGCCGGCTTCGGCATTCGCACGAGCGGAAGTCCCTGATGGTGACCTCCGCCCTGACACTCGACGGCGCGGCCGGCAATTTTCGTCGACAAGGAAAAGATCGACGCGTTTTGAATTTATGCACTTGTACGCCTCTGCGTCGCGAGTGCGCAGAATTTCGCCCAGAGACACCTGCGCCATTGCCTGCCAATCCGGATTAAACGCAACGACGATACGGTCCAGTTCCCGGAACAGGTGCGATCACGTCGCTCAACTTCACAGCCTTTTCGCCGTCCGGGCGCTCGGCACCTCGCCAAAGTAGACGAACCCGAAAACCACCGCCCAAAGTAGTAGGCTGTAGTGAAGTGGCGCCAACGTCGAGGCCGGCGCCAATTTTAGCGCACGAGTGATCATCAGATGTGCGGCGCACGAAATGTTCTCTCCCCAGGAACTTTGTTAGGGCATAGGCTGACTTCCGACGCCTCGCTGATCGCTGGGAAGACCGCCATGCCCAAGATCGACATCGCCGCTGTGCCCGAACGCAAAGGGTCGGGCTATCCGCCGCCATTCGACGCACCCTGTTCCGAGCGGGTGCGGCAGCGGCTGGGCGACGCCGGTAGGCTCACCGACTTCGGTGTCAATCTGATGCACTTGCCGCCGGGCAACTGGTCGAGCCAGCGCCACTGGCATTCGCACGAAGACGAATTCGTCTATGTGTTGGAAGGCGAACTGACGCTTGTCGAGGATGGCGGCGAGACGGTGCTGTGCGCCGGCGATTGTGCGGCCTTTCCGAAAGGCTCCGGCAACGGCCATCACATGATCAACAAATCTGGCGCGACGGCGGTTTATCTCGAAGTCGGTACGCGCTCGCCCGCCGACGTTACCACCTGCTCCGACATCGACATGATGAGCACCAACGCCGACGGCCGGTTCGTGCGCAAGGATGGTACGCCCTATCCCGAGCTGTAGAGTCCTTCCCTAGGCCGGAAAAACTTAAAACCTGATCGATCGCGCCGGACAGGGCCGGGGGCGCGGCCTATGTTTCCGACATCTCGCGCGGCCCGGATGGTCGTTCATGCCGGAGGCGTCGCCCGGCCCCGGTTCACTTTAGGCGGGCGCAATGACACAATGATCGAGGCATTACGAGATGCTTGCATCAGGGCCGGGGGTATCGACCTGCAGACCGTTGAAAACATCGATCAGGTGCTCTGGATCAAGTTCGTCACGGTCTGCGCCACTGCATCGGCCTCACTAAGACTTTTTCCTGATTTCCAAAACTGACGGCAAGCGTCCAATATGATCGCCCGGTCCGCTTTGGAGCCGGACTAAGGTCTGTGGGGATTCACGTTGGGGCTTGGATATGATTCAAGCTTTGGATGGAACGATTCGTGTTGACGGACGCCCAATGGGCGAAGATGGAACCGCATTGTCTAGGCAAGGCAACCGATCCCGGTCGTA
>JBEVEP010000311.1:0-5333 GCA_040512755.1 Mesorhizobium sp. | reverse complement strand
GCCGCCGAAAAGGCCAAGGCCGACATCATAGCCGGCACAATCCAGGTCCACGATTATATGTCGGACAACGCCTGTCCGTATTGATCCGAATACAGTTCCGTTGACGGCCTGCCGGATGCAAATCCGGCGGTCTTCTTTATGGTACCCCGGCGAGCATCCAGGCAGCCGGGAAAGCTTGTCAGTGCCGATATTAGCTCTGCGCGGGTGATCATTCGCTCGTCCGCTTGTGACTTCGAGATTGCGACTATGGCTAGAGTGACGGGGATAGGCGGACTGTTTTTTCGGGCGCGCGATCCCGCTGGCCTTACCGCCTGGTACGAACACCATCTCGGCATCAGCGACTTTCCCAAAACCCTGTGGCGGCAGGATGCCGGCGAGACCGTCTTTGCTCCCTTCGATGAAGCAACCGACTATTTCGGACGGCCGGAGCAGCAATGGATGATCAATTTCCGGGTGGACGACCTTGATGGGATGATGGCAAAGCTCAAGGCAGCCGGAATTGCGGTCGAGACACGTTCGGAATGGGATTCGGAGGTAGGGCGATTCTGCCGCATCCATGACCCGGAAGGCAATCCGATCGAGTTATGGGAGCCGCACGGGAAAGGCCCCAGCGTAGACTGAGTCTTCGAAAACTGACTGGCCTTCACCAATGCGGCGGCCTGGTAACCTCGTGGCCGGGTGCTGTCTGTTCCTCAAGGGCGAGAAAGCGTTCAGTCAGCGCATCGACCTTCTTCTGAAGCCGCTCGATGACCTTCCATTGTTCGGCAATCTGGCCGGAGAGTTCCTCGACTATTTTTTCCTTCTCCGCCGAGCGGATTTCGAGGTTCGTCAGCCGATCCGCGGTGTTGGTCATGACAGGATTGTCTCCAATGCTGTACGAAGCTTCTCGTTCAGCGGTTTCGGCCGGCGCGTCAACCGATCGACATAGACATGAACGAAGAAGCCTTCCGCTGCGGCGGCAAGGTCCTCGTTGCGGAATAGGCCGACTTCGTACCGCACCGACGAAGAGCCGAGCCTCGCGACGCGCAGGCCGGCGGTTACGATATCCGGGAAGGCCAATTCGGAGAAGTAGCGGCAGCCTGTTTCAACGACCAGCCCGATCTGCTCGCCGAGCTGGATGTCAAGAACACCCTGCTCGATGAGCCACCCGTTCACGGCTGTATCGAACAGGGAATAATGCACCACATTGTTCATGTGGCCGTAAGGATCGTTGTCCATCCAACGCGTCGTAATGGTGCGGAAGGCCCGATAGCTGTCGCGTGTCGCCGGCGCATGGCGATTTGTCGTCACTGTCATAGCGTTGGAAATTGACAAGCAGGCGGGGATTTGTCGAGAGTAGCAATGTCCGCACCGATTGGCACTGAATTCTCTGTATGCTACGAAATTTGACCGAACGATAAAAAATAACGGGAGGGGTGGACCGCCTATGGCGGAAACTGCGATCGAACTCATCGGCATCGAAAAGAGCTTCGGTGCGGTCCGCGCCAATCGCGATATCCATCTGGAAGTCGCGCGCGGAACAATTCATGGCATCATTGGCGAGAACGGCGCCGGCAAATCGACATTGATGTCGATCCTCTACGGATTCTACCAAGCCGACAGCGGCGAAATCCGCGTCGGCGGCAAGCCGACGGTGATCAGAACGCCAAATGACGCGATCGCGGTCGGCATCGGGATGGTTCATCAGCACTTCATGCTGGTAGAGAATTTTACCGTGCTCGAGAATGTCATTCTCGGCGCTGAAGGCGAAGCCCTGCTCAAGACCTCTATTGCCAAGGCGCGGTCTGAACTGGATCGGCTCGAACGCGAATACGGGCTGGAAGTCGATCCCGATGCTATCATCGAGGAACTCCCGGTCGGCCTGCAGCAACGCGTCGAAATCCTGAAGGCGCTCTATCGCGGCGCTGAAATTCTGATCCTTGACGAGCCCACTGGCGTGCTCACACCAGCGGAGGCAGACCATCTTTTCCGCATCCTTTCTCAGCTCAAACAGCAGGGAAAGACAATCGTTCTCATCACGCACAAACTGCGGGAGATCATGGCGATCACCGACAACGTATCCGTGATGCGTCAGGGCACGATGGTCGCCACCCGCGAAACCCGAAAGACGACAGTTGAGGAACTGGCCGAACTGATGGTCGGACGCCGGGTGTTGCTGAGGGTCGAGAAGGGCGAGGCGAAGCCTGGTGAGGTGAAACTGTCGGTGCGCGATCTGACGGTGAAGGATTCGCGCGGCGTCACCATGGTCGACAACGTGTCCTTCGACGTCCGCGCCGGTGAGATCGTCGGCATCGCCGGAGTCGCAGGAAACGGCCAGTCGGAACTGATCGAAGCAATAGCGGGCGTACGAAAGGCTGAGTCAGGATCTGTGATGCTCGACGGCACGCCGATCCACGTCACAGGCGGAGCGGATCCGGGCGAGTTACGCGACCGGGGTCTGGCTCATGTTCCGGAGGACCGTCATCAGGTCGGCCTTGTGTTGGCCTTTGAGCAAAACGAGAACTCGATCCTCGGATATCATGACGATCCCCAGTATCTGAGCGGACCATTCCTCAACATCGACGCGATCCGCGACAACGCCAAAGACAAGATCGGCAAGTACGATATCCGTCCTGCCGACTGCCGGCTGAAGACAGCTAACTTCTCTGGCGGCAATCAGCAAAAGATCGTGCTCGCCCGCGAGATTGAGCAGGATCCCGGAGTTCTGATCGTCGGTCAGCCGACCCGCGGCGTCGATGTCGGCGCGATCGAATTCATCCACAAGCGCCTCATTGCCATGCGCGACCAAGGCAAGGCGGTGCTCCTCATTTCGGTAGAACTCGATGAAATCCGGTCGCTATCCGACAGGATCCTTGTGATGTTTGCTGGCCGTGTCGTGGGCGAGCGCGGGCCGGAGGCAACCGAAGGCGAGCTTGGCCTGTTGATGGCTGGCGTCGAGCGCAAGGAGGCTGCGGAATGAGCACTCCCTATGCGAAGCTTCCGGCCTGGGCCGACTATGGCCTTATCCCGCTGCTCAATCTCATTGTTGCCTTCCTCGTCGCAGGCCTCGTCGTGCTGCTTGTTGGAGAGAGCCCTGTCCGCGCGGCTGGCATCCTCGTCAAGGGCGCCTTCGGGGGCGGCCAGAACATCGCCTACACCCTCTATTATGCCACGAACTTCATCTTCACGGGTCTGGCGGTGGCGGTGGCATTTCATTGCGGTCTCTTCAATATCGGCGGCGAGGGCCAGGCCTATGTCGGCGGGCTCGGCGTCGCGCTAGTTTGCCTTGCTTTCGACGGCACCTTTCCGTGGTGGATCAATTTTCCGCTGGCGATCATTGGATCGGCGCTTGCCGGGGCGCTCTGGGCTTTCATCCCGGCATGGCTTCAGGCCAAACGGGGTTCGCACATCGTCATCACGACGATCATGTTCAATTTCATTGCCGCGAGCTTGATGGTCTACCTGCTCGTCGGCCCGTTGAAGCCCGCCGCCTCGATGGCGCCGCAGACCCGCACCTTCCTGGAAGGCGGCCAATTGCCGAAACTGGGATGGCTGCTGGAGAGCGTTGGGCTTGCTGTCCGCTCGGCGCCGCTCAATGTTTCCTTTCTGCTGGCGCTTGCCATGGCCGTATTGGTCTGGGCGACGATCTGGCGGACCAAGCTGGGTTACGAGATCCGCACCATGGGTTTCAGTGCCAAAGCGGCACGCTATGCCGGAATAAACGAGTCGCGGATCATCATCATCACGATGATGATCTCGGGAGCGTTGGCCGGCATGATGTCGCTCAATGTGATCATGGGCGATCAGCATCACATGGCGATCGACTTCGTGACGGGAGCTGGCTTCGTCGGCATCGCCGTCGCATTGATGGGACGATCGCATCCGGTGGGAATCGTGCCCGCAGCGATCCTGTTCGGGATGCTCTATCAAGGTGGCGCCGACCTGTCGTTCGAGATGCCCAACATCTCGCGTGACATGATCGTCATCATCCAGGGCCTGGTCATCCTTTTCGCCGGTGCTTTGGAGCACATGTTCCGTCCGGCGGTTCAGACCATCTTTGCAAGCCTCAGCCCGCGCTCCGCTGGACTGTCCGCAAAAGCGGGGGCCCGGTAGATGGAAGCTTATACTACCCTTCTCCAGCTTGCCGATGCGACCATTCGTGTCTCCGTCCCACTTCTGCTTGCCTGCCTTGCCGGGCTCTATTCGGAGCGTTCCGGCATCTTCGACATCGGGCTTGAAGGCAAGATGCTCGCAGGAGCATTCGCGGCGGCTTCGACTGCCGCCGTCACGGGCTCGGCGTGGGTTGGCCTTCTCGTCGGCATCCTCGTTTCCGTAGCGTTCGCGTTGGTGCACGGCTTTACGTCGATCACCCATCGGGGCAACCAGATTGTCTCCGGCGTGGCAATCAACTTCATCGCTGCCGGTTCCACGATCATCCTCGGGCAGGCATGGTTCCAGCAAGGCGGCCGTACGCCCTCCCTTTCAGGCGCAGCGCGCTTCGGCGAGATCAAACTGCCGGGAGCCGACGCCATCCGCCAAATCCCGATCATCGGCCCGCTCTATTCCGACGTGCTGTCAGGCCATTCGATCCTGGTCTATTTCGCCTACTTCATGGTCCCCTTCACCTGGTGGGTGCTTTTCCGCACACGCTTCGGTCTCAGGCTGCGCGCTGTGGGCGAGAACCCGGCTGCGGTCGATACGGCAGGCATCTCGGTGGCCTGGCTCCGCTATCGGGCGGTCATCTGCACCGGAGTCCTGACTGGAATTGCCGGCGCGTATCTGTCGATCGCCCAGCAGGCCGGTTTCGTGAAGGATATGTCGGCGGGCCGTGGCTTCATTGCACTTGCGGCCCTTATATTTGCCAAGTGGAAACCGGTTCCGGCGATGTTCGCCTGCCTGCTTTTCGGCTTCCTCGACGCATTCTCCATCCGCTATCAGGGCATAGCGCTGCCGACGATCGGAAAGGTTCCCGTGCAGTTGATGCAGGCCCTGCCGTACATTCTGACGGTCATCCTCCTTGCTGGTTTCATCGGTAAGGCGATCCCGCCTCGCGCCGGCGGCGTGCCTTACGTGAAAGAGCGCTGACAATGTCTCATGATTTGTTCGAAGCAGCAGTGGCTGCGATGGCGAAAGCCTATGCGCCCTATTCGAAATTTCCGGTCGGCGCTGCATTGCGAACGACAGACGGCCGCATTTTCGCCGGGGCCAATATCGAAGTCGCTTCCTATCCCGAAGGCTGGTGCGCGGAGACGACAGCGCTCGGCCACTACATTATGGGCGGCGGCGGCCCAATCGCTGAAATCGCCGTCGTTGCCGAGCGTATGCCGCGGATAACGCCTTGCGGTGGCTGCAGG
>JBEVEP010000298.1:0-3236 GCA_040512755.1 Mesorhizobium sp. | reverse complement strand
AGTCACCGTTCATCAGCGAAAAATCACTGCAGGCAGGAAGCCTCATCCTGGCGAGGCTGCGGAACAGCCGTCTCGAAGGGTGGCCCATGCTCATCCTAATTGGGGCAGACGCGTGAGCCTGACGTGCAGACGTAATTCACCACCACGCCGGTGAAGCAGACTGTATAGGTCCTCGCCGTGACGAAGGACGCCCAGACGATGTCCTCTGGCACTGCGGGGCGCACATTCTTCCAGAACGGATCGGGTTTCACCTTGTACGGGCTCATGCTGATCTTGCGCCAGCCCTTGGTCTGCCGAAGCGCGTTTGCGCTCTTGGCGGCGAGCGCCTGCGACATCAGCAGCGCCTCGCCTTTGGTGTCGGCACTATGGGTCGCCGAAATGATCTCGCAGTCGGCAGCGCTCGCTTGATACGCTGACAACGCAAACGCAAGCCCGCCAAGCAAGGCAACGGTTGCAGCGCGCAGCATCGTCCCTCTCAAAGCAAGCTCCCCCACAATAACTCGCCGAGCCAAGCAAAGTTGCGAGGCGGATCGTAGCGCCAATTGCGCAACGCGGCACGCTGGCAACACACACGATGGAACCGTGCCTGCAGAGCCCTGATACGGATGGATCATGGCGCCAATTTGGATAATCTGAAGGGCGGCGGACAATGAGTGATGTGGCGAGCGATCACAGGTGTTGCGGTGCTCATTCTGTGCGGTTGCGCCGCGCAACAGGAAGCCTTTTTGCGGCAGCGTGAGGCCGAGCGCAACGCGCCTAACCTCGATTTTCAAGGCCCGCTGCGTCCCGCGACTTTGTCCAAAGCGCAGATCAAGATGGTGCAGCAGGGGGTGGCTGGGATGTTGAAGGACCCGGCTTCCGCCAAATTCGGCGACAGCTATCGGGGAGGTCAGGGCCCCGATCGCAAAACCGTTGTATGCGGCTTCGTCAACGGCAAGAGGTTTGTGGGCATGTTTGCCAAGCCCGAGGGCGGCCAAACCGAGTTCCTGCCCATCAGGGTTGCCGTAGAGGAGGAAGAGCAGGAGGGCGTGAGGCAGTTCTGCCGCGCCACCGGCGTTTACCTGCCGCAGTAATGTGATTTGCCCAGGAATGAACACAAGGCTGGGCTAGGGCGTTGGCTCAGTCCGAGTAACGAGACCGATGCCAGATCTCGCCAAGGTTAACAGCGCCCTTGCTTTCCTCCGCGCGGAGGTTCCGGCGGAGGATATCTCGACCAATCCAGTCGTCGTACATCCGCACAACACGAGCAGGACTATCCCCGAGCGCCTGTCACCGGCGATCGTCAAGGAATTGTCTCAGCTCGACACTGCGCGGGTGCTTGCCGCAACTGCCGGCGAATGGGTGTCGATTGCCGGCGCGATCGCGCTCTGCACGCTCTTTTGGCACTCTGCGCTTTACGTGCTCGCGGTCCTGTTCATCGGCGCGCGCCAGCATTCGTTGATCATCATGGGCCACGACGCCTCGCATTATCGCTATCTGCCGAAGCGCTGGCAGAATGAGCTCCTCGGCAACACCTTCCTGATGTGGCCGGTGTTCGCCTCGATCGAGGGCTTCCGCAAGTTTCACTCGACGCATCACCAATTCACAAACCTGCCGAACGATGGGAACCGCCACATCTGGTACACCCACGACGCCGCTGGCGACCTTGAGCCGGATTGGGTGTTTCCCAAGACGAGGCTTGGCCTCGCGCTCGTTCTGTTGCGCCGCGCAGCGTTCCTCACTGGCATGTTCTGGATCGTCAGGGGTCTGGTCGGCTCGTCATTGATCCCGTCACCGCAATGGATGGTCGCGGCGCGCGTTACGTTCTATATGAGCGCCGCAGGGCTGATCACCATCTTCGGCGCCTGGTACGCCTTTCTGCTCTATTGGATCGTGCCCTATTGCACCTGGCACATCGCCATCCAGTATGCGCGGCTCATTTGCGAGCACAGCGCGGTCGAGAGCGAAGAGGAAGAATATGCGATCACGCGCACCACAATCCCGACCTTCCTCGAGTCGATCTTCATCTTGCCGTGCAATGTCGGCTACCACATCGAGCATCATTGGTATCCGAGTGTCCCGTTCTATCGCTTGCCCGACCTGCACCAGGAGCTGATGAAGCGCGATCGCTTCCGGCGGAACGCCGTGGTCAGGCACTCCGTCCTGACCTCTCTCGGCGAATTCGTGCGGCCCTAAGCATCCAGAGCGGCCCCTAACCTCCACCCAAAATCGCGGTTATAACTGAGAGCAAACGTCGGGGCACAGGAGGGAAGGGGGATGCTTAAGCGGAGCATTGTGATCGGCGCGCTAATTTCGATGGCGTCGCCGGCGGCTGCCGGATGGACGCTCCCATGCCTCTTCGGCGGTTGTTCCATCACCCTTGTGTCTCCCGAATACGCCGCGAAACCGGTGCAGCCGCTCGACCCGGAAAAAGCGTTGGCGCAGGTCAACGCCTACCGGACGAAGAATGGACGCAAGCCGGTTGTTCTCGATGCGCGTCTGTCCCAAGCTGCCGCTGCTCAATCGAAGGCGCAGGCTGGGCGGAGTCGGATCGGTCACGACGGGTCGAACGGATCCAAGCCCATGCAACGCGCCGCCCGCGCTGGCTTTCGGGCGAAGATCGCTTCGGAGAATGTCGCCTCAGGCCAGAAATCCTTCAGCGACGTCATGCGCAGTTGGGAAGGAAGCTCGGGCCACCGGGAGAACCTGCTGCGTCCCGAGGTGACCGCGATCGGCGTCGCGATGGCGAAGAACTCGAGCGGCCGCCCCTATTGGACCCTCGTGCTCGGCGCTGAGCTCCAGTGATTGCCGGGGTTTCGCCGCAACCTAGCAATTGACTTAGCCAGCATACGGACACGCCTGCGGCGAAACGTTGCAGGCTGTGAAAGTCGTTTGAGTTGTTTAGCCCCTGTAGACATCGTTTCCGCCTATCGGGTCATTTGGAAAGGGAACGCTTTGATGGAGCGGGTGCAGAGAAGCAATAAGCTCAAGCTTGTCGTCTTGGCGCTAACGTCATTGATGCTATTGGCCATTGGTAGCACGTCATGGGTTCTGCACGCGGCGGAGGAAACGTCGGCCAAGTCGGAAAAGGCCGAAGGAGAGAAAGTTACCGAGCAAAAAGCGGGCGGGGAAGAGATCTGCTGCAAAGCCGGCGATCAGACGCCACCCATAGTGCTCGCGAAGAAAATTCCTCCGGGAGGATTGCACAGCCCCTATCAGGACTACGCCAAGCTCGCCAAAGAAGAGGAGCTGGTGAA
>JBEVEP010000296.1:0-4015 GCA_040512755.1 Mesorhizobium sp. | reverse complement strand
TAATCAAGCTGATACAACGTGGTCCTCGATCCACTGCCTGGCCGACTGCGCGAACCTCCTCGCATCGCCCTCGCTGATGTTGGCGATTGCTTGCGTCGATCGATATTCGAGATCATCAAGGATGCGCGAGATTGGGTCGGGAAACGACTTTTCACCGCCGTGCCTGCGCAGGAACGTCAGCCATGACGCGCCACTCAGGGACGCGACCGTTTCCCGAGGCCAGGCCGCCAACGCAACCCGCTTGAGCAGCTCCGGTATGGCGAGGAGAGCGCTCGGCCGCATAGCCTCATTTCCAAGGTCATTTTCGAGGCGCATGAGGCTCTCGAGCGCCTCGCGACGATACCGGTTGGCCACCCAGCGCTTTCGCCAATGCGCGATGACGACCATAGCAGCTGCAAGTAGCGCCAGAGCCACCGCCGCCCAGCCCCAGGTGTGCGGCATCCACGAAACGGGCGACGGAGTAACGATGTCCGCAAGCTTCTCCAGCGCGAGCCTGGTCGTTGGATCCGGTGTCTGAATCGTCTGCTCCATTCTCAACGCCTTCTCGTCCGCCAGGCGAGTTCAGCCAGCGTGCGGCGCAGTTGCGGAGCCGTCTGTTCGGCTGCTGAAATCAGCAGCATCGGCAGACCGAGGTCCTGCTGCCACGCGAGCAGTTCCTGACCGCGCTGCCTGGCGAAGTCCGCAATCCCGGTTCTTACCCTACTGTGGCCGAGGCGCAATTCGGCCTGAAGGCCGCCGCCGCTGATGACGATGTCGCCGGTCATCGGCAATTCCACCAGGAAGGGATCATAGATCAGAACGGCCAGAACATCGTTGCTGACTGCGAGCCGCAACAGCAGATCCCGTGTGCGGGTGCCGTGGCCGTCAAAATCGCTGATCACGACAACGAGATGATCGTGTCTGGCCACTGCGGCTACAGTC
Source organism: Mesorhizobium sp. (assembly GCA_040512755.1). Classification (GTDB taxonomy): domain Bacteria; phylum Pseudomonadota; class Alphaproteobacteria; order Rhizobiales; family Rhizobiaceae; genus JBEVEP01. Next base: position 3,094 of record JBEVEP010000296.1, on the reverse strand, counting down.
TCAAGTACATGGTCGAGTTGGGTCGGGGTGCGTGACAGGGCTGAGTCCGCCTGGAGTTCAGCATTCTGTCGGGCGATCGCTTCGGCCAATGCGATAACCGTTCCACGGCTGCGGTGCGGCCGGATTTCGTCGATGCGCGCATCGTTGAACACGAAGCCGCCGACACGATCTCCGAGGTTGAGAATCCGCCATGCGGAAAGCGCAGCCGCCTCCGCTGCGGCCACGGATTTCATCATCAGACGGCTGCCGAAGAACATGTTCAAACGCTGATCGACGACAATCAGCGCCGGCCGATCCTTCTCCTCGTCATAGACGCGAACGAAAGGTTTTCCGGTGCGGGCAGCAACGCGCCAGTCGATGGTGCGAATATCGTCGCCCGGCAAGTACTCGCGAAGTTCCTCGAAATCGAGACCGCGCCCGCGAATACGAGATGCATGCCTGCCGCCCAAAAGCCGGTTGATGGGCTGCTTGTGCAGAAAACGGAAGTCGCGAGCCGACGCCTCCAAACTCACCAGGTCAGCAACAGTGGTATACACGCCTTGTATTCCGGTGGCGCCGCTGCGGCGTTCTCCCGCGATGCCTTTCGATCGTCCGAGGGCCGCAAGTGAAAAACCCATCGACACCTCCGTCAGGCAACCGCCACCAGTTCCACGATGCGGTCGATTGCTTTGTCAGCCGTCACGCCTGCAGCGTGCGCTTCATAAGACAGGATCAGGCGGTGACGAAAAACATCATGCACTACCGCCTTGATATCATCGGGGCTGACATAGTCGCGTCCTTTCATCCAGGCGAACGACCGGGCAACCTTGTCGAGGCCGATGGATGCTCGAGGGCTCACGCCAACCTGAATCCAGCTGGCGAGGTCCTTGTCGAGCTTCGCCGGTTCGCGCGTCGCGTAAACCAGTGCGACGATGTATTTCTCGACCGGTTCGCTGACAGTGATGGCGCTAATTTTCTTGCGGGCCTCGAAAACCGCTTTGGGGTCCAGTTTGTCGTCAGGTTTTCGTGCAGTCTGCTTGCTGGCTGATTCCTCGCTGCGAACCAGCCGCACGATGTCAGCCTCCGCACTTTCGCCTGCGTAGCCGACTTGCACATGCATCAGAAACCGGTCGAGCTGAGCCTCGGGAAGGGGATAGGTCCCCTCCTGTTCGATCGGGTTCTGGGTCGCCATGACAAGGAAGAGTTCAGGCAACGGATGTGTATTGCCGCCCACGGTGACCTGCCGCTCTTCCATCGCCTCCAGCAGTGCCGACTGCACCTTGGCCGGGGAACGATTTATCTCGTCGGCAAGGATGAGATTGGCAAAGACCGGTCCCTCCTGGAACTTGAAATCTCCCTTTCCTCCTTCGCTGAAATAGACCTCAGACCCGGTAATGTCCGCCGGCAGCAGGTCGGGCGTGAACTGGATACGCGACAGCTTGGCATCCAAATGCTTGGCGAGGCTTTTGATCGACCGGGTCTTTGCCAGACCGGGCAGGCCTTCGACGAGCAGATGACCGTCGCTGAGAATACCAAGAAGCAATCTTTCGATCATTGTTTCCTGACCGACGACCGATTGCCCTACGCGTTTGCCCAACTCAAGAATATCGTCGCGTGCAGTCACCGCTTCCCCTCGCGTTTCTCAAGTCGGCCAAGGATATAAGCAATAACTAAAGCAAAGAACGATGGCACGGCAACACTCAAGCTATGAGATTGCCGTGCCGCGCCCCTGCATTCGGGCTGTCTTGCGCGGAGCTGAGCGACTGGCTTACGCACTGCGTCCGCTCCATTCGAACTCGGGAACCAATGGGCGTATGCCGAGTTTGTGCATGTCGATAGGGATCACCTCAAAGGAGAACGGCCATGGCTCGCGAAGAAGACACCGGCAAATCTCAGCGCCAATTGAAGGAACGCGTCTGGGACTTGGCTGAGTCTATCCGGGTGTGCATGTTCATCACGAGGGATGGCGCCACCCAGAGTGCCCGTCCTCTCGACTCGACTGTCAGGAAAGACGAGCACGCGGTCTATTTTCTGACAGATGTCAGTGGCAAGAAAGTCGCGCAGATCAAGAAGTCCTCAAACGTGACGCTTGCGTTTTCCGACCCCGGATCGTTCAAGTTCGTTTCCATCACGGGCACTGCCAAGGTTTCGAACGATCGGGCGAAGATCAAGGATATATGGACTGCGACTTCCAAGGCTTGGTGGGATTCAGCCGATGATCCCGCGATTCGTCTTGTTACGTTTGTGCCCAAGAACGCCGAACTTTGGGACAGTCCAAACAAGTTGGTTTCGACGGTCTTGATGCTGACGGCAGCAATTACAGGCGCAAAGCCCAAGTTGGGGGATCACGCGAAAGTGGCGATCCCGAGCGGATAGCTGTCAGCAGATTGCCTCCTGTGTAGGTTCGGAAGGGCGGACAATTCCTCCTCTCGATCGGAGTCAGATTTTTCCGACGTCCATCTCGCCCGTTCTTGAACATCCCGGAATTCTTACCCAAGTAGGGCTGAACCACGACAGAGGAACGAACGGATGAAATGTCCCATCGACGGTAGTGAACTCGCCATGATGGAGCGCCAAGGCATCGAGGTAGACTACTGTCCGAAGTGCCGCGGCGTATGGCTCGATCGCGGCGAACTCGACAAGATCATCGAACGCTCTGGTTCGGCTGGTAGTTCTGCACAGCCGCGCAGCGAGGAACCTCGTCAACAACCAGAGCAGCCGGCGTACCGGGATGACCGGCAGTTCAGTACCCACCGTCCTTACAAGAAGAAGAAATCATTTCTGGACGATATTTTCGATTTCTGAAGCCGCTGCGTGCGAAGATCTCACGGGCCTGCCGTTTCGCAGGCATATTACTCTGCCTGAAGCTGCGTGGACTTTTGCCGCGGAGCTTTGAGAGATGGAGGACGGTCCATTTTCAAAGCTACGTTGGCGGCGGCTAAGATGCTGACTGGCCCCATGACATCGGTCGTCAGCCGGTGTCGCGACCGAGGCTCCCGCTTGCCACTCGGCTTGCCTGTTGAGAAACTCCTCATCGTACCGGATGACCGCCGGGCAAGTCCCGGTAAGGCAGAAAGTGCGATCCATCCATTCTCGCCGGGAGTTGAAGCGATGA
>JBEVEP010000249.1:0-5266 GCA_040512755.1 Mesorhizobium sp. | reverse complement strand
CCCGATATAGACCGCGAAAGCGCCCTGCGCCTTCTTCAGGTCGATCTCATCAGCGCCGAGCAGGAACAGCACGTCCATTGCACCGAGCATTTCGGAGACGTCCTTGCCGCCCTTGCCCGGCACAAAGCCGAGGTCGAGACCACCGACGCGGGCAGCCGCGTTGTGGAGCACGGCGAAGCCGTTCCATTCGGAAGTCACTGCTCCGACAGCTCCGGCAAGCTTTGCTGCGAGGCCGAGCACCGCTTTGCCATCGGCGCGGGACAATGCGCCCTGTCCGACGATGATCAGCGGGCGGCTTGCTTTCTTCAGCACCGAGAAGAACTTCCCGCCGCCTTCCGCCAACTCTTTCAGCGTTTCGGGACCCGCACCAAGCGGCTCGTAATCGTAGCGGAGGTCGCCGACATCGCCGATGACGCCCACGGGCAGGTTCCCCATCCGCCAGCGCTTGCGAATGCGTGCGTTGAGTACGGAGGCTTCGAAGCGCGGATTGGCGCCGATGATCAGCACGGCGTCGGCCTGCTCGATGCCTTCGATGGTTGGATTGAAGACATAGCTTGCCCTGCCAAGTGCTGGATCAAGCGCGGCGCCATCCTGGCGACAGTCGATATTCGGCGAGCCCAGCGACTGCATGAGCAGCTTCAGGGCGAACATCTCCTCCACGGCCGCAAGGTCACCAGCGATTGCGCCGACCCGCTCGCTCGTGGTGGTGGCGACTGCCTCCTTGATCATCGCGAAAGCTTCCGGCCAGCTCGCCGCCTTCAGCTTGCCGTCAACGCGGACGTAGGGCCGATCCAGGCGCTGGGTGCGCAAACCGTCCCAGATAAAGCGCGTCTTGTCGGAGATCCATTCCTCATTCACCGTGTCGTTGACGCGGGGAAGAATGCGCATCACCTCGCGGCCGCGCGAATCGACGCGGATTGCGGAGCCGACCGCGTCCATGACATCGATCGACTCCGTCTTGGTAAGCTCCCAGGGCCGCGCCTGGAAGGCGAACGGCTTGGAAGTCAAAGCGCCGACGGGGCAAAGATCGATCACATTGCCTTGCAGTTCCGACGTCATCGCCTGTTCGAGATAGGTCGTGATTTCGGCATCCTCGCCACGGCCGATGAGGCCAAGCTCAGAGATACCAGCGACTTCCGTCGTGAAGCGGACGCACCGCGTGCAATGGATGCAGCGGTTCATGATCGTCTTGACCAGCGGGCCGATATATTTGTCCTCGACCGCGCGCTTGTTCTCCTGATAGCGCGACGCGTCGACGCCGAAGGCCATCGCCTGGTCCTGGAGATCGCACTCGCCGCCCTGGTCGCAGATCGGGCAGTCAAGCGGATGGTTGATCAGGAGAAACTCCATGACGCCCTCGCGGGCCTTCTTCACCATCGGCGTGTTGGTGAAGACTTCCGGCAACTCGCCATTCGGGCCTGGCCGCAGATCGCGCACACCCATGGCGCAGGAGGCCGCAGGCTTCGGCGGTCCGCCCTTCACCTCCACAAGGCACATGCGGCAATTGCCGGCGATCGACAAACGCTCATGGAAGCAAAAGCGCGGCACTTCCGCGCCCGCTTCTTCCGCTGCCTGCAGAAGCGTGTAGTGATCGGGTACCTCGATCTCGCGTCCGTCGACTTTCAGCTTTACCATTTCGTCTTAAGCCCCTGCGGATGCTCCGCAAAATTCACCCCGGGCGGTCGGCGCCCGGGAACCGGTCAATGCTTCGTGGCCCCGTCGGCAAGCTTCGCCGCCTGCTCAAGCCAATCATCACGCTCGATGCGGCCCTTGAACGATAGGTAATCGTCCACCCAGGCGACCTCTTCTCTGCTCCACCCGGCAATCTGCGTGTAGGTCCAAATGCCGAGGCCATTGAGCACTTTCTCGAGCTTCGGACCGATCCCTGAGATCAACTTCAGATCGTTCGGCGCTTCCGGCCGATCGACCGACTTTGGCCGACGAAAGTCCTCCGGCATGAGATTTGCGGATGGCGCCGTCACATCCGATGACGAAACCGCGTCCGCTTCAACAGAATGGCTCACAGAGTCCTGGGAGACCTCGGGAACCGAAGCAATTGCCGGGGTCGCCGAAGCCGCGTCGTCGCTCCGTGGTGAGGCTTCCTCAATGACCGCGCTCGGCTGGGCATCCTTTGCCTGGACGTCGACCGGCTTGGCCGCAGCATCCGTAACCTCGGCCGCGACCGACCGCACATCTGCGATCAGCGTTTCTGTCACAGCGCGTGCACGCTTCGCCGGTGTTCGCCGCGTGTCACGGAAATCGTCCGCCGTCACCTCCTCCAGAAACGGCATGAACCAGCGCCGCGAGGCCTCGGCGGTGCCGGCAGCCGTTCCAATCCAGACACCGAGTGCATGGCTTGCCATGCCAAATCCGAGTGCCGAGAAAGCAGCGACGCCCGCCGCCGGGTGCGCCATCAGATTGACGGAGCCGGCAAATTCCTTCGGCATCAATGCTGCAAAATCCTTGCTCATTTGTTCCAGTGCTTTCGTGCCAGGCAACAATTCATCGGGTCCTGGAAATATCGACATCGGCTTCATCTCCTTGCCGTTCTTTTCGACTGCCCTGCCCTTACCGTTTCCTATTCGGACGTTTCGCCCGCACTTTCGACCTTTATTCCGCGGCCACCAGCACCGGCTCCGCCCGGTGGGCATTGCGCGTGAACTCATCGATCCGCCGTTCGATCTCGGGGCGGAAATGCCGGATCAAGCCCTGAATTGGCCAGGCCGCCGCATCACCCAGCGCGCAGATCGTGTGCCCCTCGACCTGTTTGGTGACATCGAGCAGCATGTCGATCTCGCGCTTCTGGGCTTCGCCGCGCACAAGCCGCTCCATGACGCGCCACATCCAGCCCGTGCCCTCGCGACACGGCGTGCATTGGCCGCAACTCTCGTGCTTGTAGAAGTAGGATAACCGCGCAATCGCCTTCACGACGTCTGTCGACTTATCCATCACGATCACTGCTGCCGTGCCGAGCCCGGACTTCAGGTCGCGCAGAGCGTCGAAATCCATCGGCGCGTCGATGATCTGCTCCGCAGGCACCAGCGGCACCGAGGCCCCGCCCGGGATGACGGCCAGAAGATTGTCCCAACCGCCACGGATGCCACCGCAATGCACGTCGATCAGCTCGCGGAACGGGATCGACATGGCCTCCTCGACAGTGCACGGATTGTTCACATGGCCGGAAATGCAGAAAAGCTTCGTGCCGACATTGTTCGGCCGGCCGAATGACGAAAACCAGGCCGCGCCGCGACGGAGGATCGTCGGCGCAACTGCGATGGACTCGACATTGTTGACGGTGGTTGGGCAGCCATAGAGGCCAACATTGGCCGGAAATGGCGGCTTCAGGCGCGGCTGTCCCTTCTTGCCTTCAAGGCTCTCCAGCAACGCTGTTTCCTCGCCGCAGATATAAGCGCCTGCGCCGTGATGGACGTAGATCTCGAAATCGTAGCCGTTCTTGTTGTTCTTGCCGATCAGGCCGGCCTCATAGGCCTCGTCGATCGCAACCTGCAGCGCCTCGCGCTCGCGAATGAACTCGCCGCGCACATAGATAAAGGCCGCCTGCGCGCCCATCGCGAAGCCGGCGACCAGACAGCCCTCGACCAGTGTATGCGGATCGTGGCGCAGAATTTCGCGATCCTTGCACGTGCCCGGCTCGGACTCGTCCGCGTTCACCACCAGATAGGAGGGACGGCCATCGCTCTGCTTGGGCATAAACGACCATTTGAGGCCCGTCGGAAAGCCCGCGCCGCCACGACCGCGAAGGCCGGATGCCTTCATCTCGTTGATGATCCAGTCCCTACCCTTGGCAATGATGCCCGCGGTCCCGTCCCAGTGGCCGCGCGCCATCGCCCCCTTGAGCGAGCGGTCGAAGAGGCCATAGATGTTGGTGAAGATGCGGTCCTGGTCCTGCAGCATCACTTGCCACCATTCTTGCCGGTTGACGGTTTGCGCGCGCGGCCCTTCAGCGGCGCCCCGCTGGCCGTCATGTTGCCCCCTTCAGGGCCAGGCTTACCAGCCGGCGCGACAGCTTCCTTAACCAGCCGCTTGCGGTCTGCCCCCAAGGCCTTGCCTTTCAGCGTCTCCGGTGCCTGGAAAGCCGTGGCCGGCGCGGCTTTGCGCGATGGCCCTTTCCGCTGTTTTTCAACCTTTTCAATCTGTTCCGAGGCTTTGTTCGCATTCACAACCGAATGCTGCGGGGCTTTTGCGCTTGCTGCTTTCTCGGCGGCAGGACTGACCTTTACCTTGGACGGCGACTTGACCGCCGGGTTGGTTTCAACGGCATCGGTCTTCGGCTTCGCGCTTCGCGACGGTGCCATGGCAACGCTAGCGGAAGTCGCGCGCTTCGCCGCTTTCTCATCCTGCTTCAGGGCAGCTTTCAAGAGCGGCTTCTCATCCTTGAGCGTCGTGAGACCGCTCTCCGGCGCGGCATAGATGCGCCCGTTTTGCGGTCCGGCGGGCACGGACACGCCCTTCCCGGCATCGAACGCGTCGATGATCTCTGAGAGACGTTCAGGAGTCAGATCCTCGTAAGTATCCTTGAAGATCATGACCATCGGCGCGTTCACGCACGCGCCAAGGCACTCGACCTCTTCCCAGGACAGCGTACCGGAGTCGTTGGTATGGAACTGCTCGTGATGGATCTTCGAACGGCAGACATCCATCAGCGCTTCAGAGCCGCGCAACATGCAGGGCGTCGTTCCACAAACCTGGATGTGCGCCCGCGTACCGACAGGCTTTAGCTGGAACTGCGTGTAAAACGTCGCGACTTCGAGCACACGAATAAGCGGCATGGCCAGCATCTCGCTGACATGCTCAATCGCGGCCTTTGTTACCCAGCCTTCCTGTTCCTGAGCGATCATCAGTAACGGAATGACCGCAGACTGTTCACGGCCTTTGGGATATTTCCTGATCCACTGCTTTGCCGATGCCGCATTCGCCCGGTTGAAGGCGAAGCTGGCTGGCTGGAAGGCTGGCTCTGCGAGACGGCGGACGGACATTTAGCGGTCGACCTCACCAAAAACGATGTCGATGGAGCCGAGAACGGCAGAAATATCGGCCAGCATGTGGCCACGGCAGAGGAAATCCATTGCCTGCAGATGCGCAAATCCCGGCGCCCGCAACTTGCAGCGATAAGGCTTGTTCGTTCCGTCCGAGACGAGATAGACGCCGAATTCACCCTTAGGCGCCTCGACCGCCGCGTAAACCTCGCCGGCGGGCACGCGATAACCCTCGGTGTAAAGCTTGAAATGGTGGATAAGCGCTTCCA
>JBEVEP010000246.1:0-6119 GCA_040512755.1 Mesorhizobium sp. | reverse complement strand
GCTTCGCAGTCGGCGTGCAATGGCATCCTGAGTACTGGGCGAAATCCGACGATGCTTCGGCCCGTATTTTCCGCGCGTTCGGCGATGCCGTGCGTGCGCACGCCGCAGCGCGACCCGTCAGAAGGACCGCGGCTGAGTAGGCGGGATCAGTCTTGCGCGGCCAGCGAAATCAAGGCTGACGTCGGACGGAAGGACTCGTAGGCGACGCCATCCGCGACGGCAAAACTGATGAGTTGGTCAGCGAGGTTCCGGCCGAGCACGACTGAACCGTCGCTGCCTTCCTGCCAGAACCGCACGTCCGACAGGCCCGGCAGCAGGCTTTCACATTCAGGGTCTGCCCGAAGCGCATAGACGCCGCTCGAAGTCGCCTCACCGCGCGCGATCTCGCAACTGAGATTATCTGCAGAACGGAGCACGAAGCGTTCGTCGGCTCCTTGAACAGCAGTTTGCAGCACGGGACGAGCAGTTTCGGAGCCGGTCTCCGGTGATTTTCCCTTGGCCGCGATCACTCCGAGTGCGAGGCCAGCAGCGATAAGCGCCGTGAGTAACAGGTTCATTTCCGTTCCTTTCGCGCTCGGCGCTGTATGGTCCGAATGAAGATCGTTTTGAGAACCCAATCAGCGGGGAAAAGTGGCGGTTCTGAGTCCGCTTCCCAACATGCCGGCTACCGCTTAACGGGCCGTTAACGACAAAACATGAAATTTGTAAGCAATATCAAGGCTTACGGCCAGTGCGGCCGCAAGACCGTTGGTTTCTTGATCCGCACCGGCATTCGAGACCGGTCAAGAATGTCTGACGGGATCGCTAGTGCCGCTTCGCCGCGACGTGGGCTGTTTCGGGCACTGGCGTCAATGCCCTGGCCTCCGAGAACCACGCAATCAGATTGTCCACAACGAGATCGGCCATTGCCTGGCGTGTGTGCACCGATGCCGAACCGACATGCGGCAGCAGGCAGGCGTTCGGGAGATCGATCAGTGCCTGTGGCACATGCGGCTCGTTCTCGAAAACATCGAGCCCCGCCGCGCGGATCGTACCGCTGGCAAGGGCCTCAACAAGTGCGCTTTCATCGACCGTGCTTCCTCGCCCGATGTTGATGAACACGCCATTCGGTCCGAGCGCGGCAAGCACCTTCGCGTCGACGGCCTTCTCGGTCGCGGCTCCGCCCGGAGCGACCGAGATCAATGTGTCCACGGCCTCGGCCAGGCCCGCAAGCGTGGGATAGTAGTCGTAGGCGACGTCTTCGACAGGGCGTCGATTGTGATAGGCGATCGGAAGGGCGAACGCCTCCAGGCGGCGCGCGATCGCCCGCCCGATCCGGCCCATGCCGAAAATCCCGATGCGCCGGCCGCGCAGCGTCATCCGGGTCAGAGGATAGCCACCGTCTTTCACCCACCGGCCATCACGCAGCCAGGCCTCGGCCTTGGAAAGCTCGCGCACCGTATTCAGCAAAAGCCCGATCGCAGTGTCGGCGACCTCCTCTGTCAGCACATCAGGCGTATTAGTCACCATCACGCCTTTGCGGCCCGCATGCTTCGCGTCGACATGGTCGTAGCCGACACCGAAGCTGGCGATGATCTCCAGCTTCGGAAGTGCGTCAATAAAGGAGGCGTCGACCAAGGTCATCACCGCGATGCCACGTATCTCCTTGGCCAGTTCGGCGGTGACGAACGCCGGGTTGGCGCGTTCCATCCGGACGACGTGGAACGCTTCTTCCAGCCGTTTCACAGCGTGCTCATGAAGCTTTCCCGGTACGAGGACGGTCACGTCGTGCCTGTCATGTGTCATGGGTTCTTCCGGAAAATTGGGGCCAAGAGCAAATGTGTCTGAGGCGGCCGGATCGCAGCGCGCTGAAGGCCGCTGCTCGCGTTCCCGCGCAAAGACAGGATTATCCGACCGCCGGATCAGAAGAGCCAATCCTTCATCGAGATCACTCTTCCGACCACCGGCAGAAAATTCTAACGATTGGAGCCAAACTTGCAATCGGGGTCAAGAACCAGCCCCAGCAACGTCAGGATTGCCACCAATCAGACGCGTTCGACCGGCTTCCCGGTCGATTGGCGCACATGCAGTTCGGGCTTGATGAGCTCCTGGCTGGCATGAACCGCCGCGCCGTTGAGCCGGTCGAGAAGTACACGCGCCGCACGCCGGCCCACCTCCCGCTGACCATTCCAGACTGTGGTCAGCGCGGGCGTCGCGATCGCCGCCTCTTCGAGATCGTCATAGCCGGTTACGGACACGTCTGCGCCAGGCACCAGCCCCGCTCGCGCGATCCCGTTCATCAGGCCGATCGCCACCAGATCGTTCCAGCACACCGCCGCCGTCGGTTTGTCCTTCAGCGCCAGGAATTGCCCCGCGGCCTCAAACCCCGCCTGCTTGGTGCGCGGACCCGGAATTCGCCAGGATGGCCGTACTTCCAGCCCTGCCGCTTCCATCGCCGCGACATATCCCTGATAGCGGTCGCGGCCGGTCGAAGTCTGATCGGTGCCCCCAATCATGGCGATGCGGCGATGACCGAGCGATATGAGATGATTGGTGGCGAGCCCGATGCCGTAGGCGTCATCGCCACGGAAGACCGGCACATCTGCGCCTTCCACTGAGCGTGCAATAAGCACTGCTGGCAGGCCGTTGTCTTCCGCCATCTGAATGTCTTCTGGCGGCGTTCCGATCGCCGGCGACATGATGACGCCGTCGGCGCCAAGCTGCAGCAGTGTGTCGATGAACGTCCGCTGCTTTTCAAGCTGATCGTAGTGATTGGACAGGATGAAGGTCTGGCGGCTTCGGTCGAGTTCGGATTCGATCGAACGCAGGATCTCTGCAAAGAACGGATTCATGATGTCGTGCACGACGACGCCGACAATCCCCGAACGCGACGTCCGGAGGCTCGCCGCACGCCTGTTATAGATATAGCCGATCGTGCGGGCATGTTCCTTGATGCGCTCGCGTGTGGCGTCGGCGACCAGCGGGCTGTCCCGCAAGGCGAGAGAAACCGTCGCGGTGGAAACGCCCAGCGCGTCCGCGATGGTCGAAAGCTTGATTTTTTGCGCCAGCGCGACCTCCAGCAGAGCAATCGATTTAAACTGTTTAAATGAGGCTTATGCCATCGCCGGTGCGGAAATCAAAGCTTTTTTGCCAACTCTTCATCTTCGGTGTAGGGAGCGGTGTGGCTCTTCAGGCGAAGCCTGTATTCGCGGTGCACGATATAGAGCCCGCTGGCCACGATGATCGAGGCTCCCATCAGCGTGTAGCTGTCCGGAAACTGATCGAAAATCACGTAGCCGAAAAAGATCATCCAGACCATTTGCAGGTATGGATAGGGGGCGAGCGCCGCTGTCGTCGCCTGCCGGTAGGCCTTGATCAGCAGCCAGTGGCCGAAACCGCCGTAGAAGCCAAGCGAAAGCAGGATGACCCACTGCACGATCCCGCCGGGTATGGATGACGTCGCGGGGACGGCCGGCAGCATGAAGAGCACAGGCGCCAGAGCGGAATAGAAGATCAGGCTCTCCGGCGTCTCCGTCGCGGCCATGGACCGGGTCATGATCACGTAGAGTGAATAGCTGAGCATCGAGCCCAGAGCATAGACGTGGCCGAGCTCGAAACTGGCAACACCGGGTCGCGTAATGACCAGCACGCCGACGAAGCCGGCGGCGATGGCAAGCCAACGGCGCCAGCCGGCCCATTCGCCAAGCATCGGTCCGGCAAGCGCCGTGATCACCATTGGCGCAAAGAAGAAAATCGACATGGTCTGCGCGAGCTGAAGCGTGTTCAGCGCGAGAAAATTGAAAAAAGTCGATCCGAAAAGAAACATGCCGCGCAGAAGCTGGAGGGGCAGGCTGCGGGCGCGCAGCATGCCGGGATTGGTCCAGGGGCGGAACAGGGCCACGAATAGCACGAGGTGAACAGCGAACCGCACCCAGGAGACGAACGGCGCCGCCATCCCGCCCAGAACAAGATACTTGGCGCTCGCGTCGAGGAAGGAGAACGACAGCCCAGCGCCGAGGACAAGCAGGATGGCCGAAGCAGGCGTGGCGCTGTCTGCTGAACTGTTCTGGGCGCTCACGATCGGCAATCCATATGGCGGCTGGAAGAGAACCGCTTCTTGGCCGCTACAGCTGACTGTCGCAAGCTAATATTGCTGGGCCAGACGCTTGCGCCGGCTATTCTTCCGCTTCGGCGGCGTCGTCCTCGACCTCGATGGCCTGGCCATTGGTCAGATTGGCCTCCACGCGCGACAAAAGCTTCGACAGCGCCTTCTGCTCCTTCTTGTCGAGGCCCTTCAGGGCCTGTTTTTCCGTCTTTCGCACGGACTTTTCGATCGCTCGAATGGCCTCACGGCCCGTATTGGTAAGGAAGATATTGGCCTGCCGCGCGTCGATCTCGGAAGCGCGCTTGTCGAGAAACCCCTGCACCTGCAGGCGGTTGATGGTCTTGGTGATGGTCGGCGGCCGCACACCCAGGCGCGCCGCCAGTTGGCCCGGCGTTTGCCCATCCTCATGGTCCAGCGCGAGCATAATCTGGTCCTGCCCGGCATAGAATCCATGATTGAGAAGGCGCGCCGCCAGCGCCGTCCGTGACAGCCTGGCCGCCGAGTGGAGCCGGCTCATTGTCGCACCTTTGTCGGCCTTGACCATCGATGCCCTCCCATCGAAACATCGCCACGAGCATCCTCCGCCCGGTGACAATTGGCAATCATTACCGTTTCGAGCGCCCGGCCGAAAGTTTTGCCGGCAATCGAACGCTCGTTGCAGAATGCTAATGCCAGACCTGCATTTCAATTAGATGACAAAGAAAAGCCGATGCGGCCAGCGCCTGCATTCAGCGTCCCAAGGTGGATTCGCGCGTGCAAAACCGGACTCGCCGTCCTATATGGAGCCCATTGCAAAGACCCTCCGATCTCCAGGTGCATCGATGAGCGAAGCGCAGACACAGATTCCCGTGACGGTCCTGACCGGCTATCTCGGTTCGGGAAAGACCACGCTTCTCAACCGCATTCTCTCCGAGAACCACGGCAAGCGTTATGCCGTCATCGTCAACGAATTCGGCGAAATCGGCATCGACAACGATCTGATCGTCGAATCCGACGAGGAAATCTACGAGATGAACAATGGCTGCGTGTGCTGCACGGTGCGCGGCGATTTGATCCGTGTCGTGGAGGGTTTGATGCGCCGCCCGGGCCGCTTTGATGCAATCGTCGTCGAGACGACCGGCCTTGCCGATCCTGTGCCGGTCGCGCAGACCTTCTTCATGGATCAGGACGTGCGCGCCAAGACCAAGCTCGACGCCGTCGTTGCGCTGGTCGACGCCAAGCATCTGCCGTTGCGGCTCAAGGATTCGCGCGAGGCAGAGGATCAGATCGCTTTCGCCGATGTCGTGCTGCTCAACAAAACCGACCTCGTGAACGACCAGGAACTGCGCAATGTGGAGGCGGCCATCCGCGCCATCAATCCTGGCGCCCGCATCCACCGCACGCAGCGCGCATCTATATCGCTGGACGAAGTCCTCGACCGTGGCGCCTTCGATCTGGCGCGCGCGCTGGAAAACGATCCGCACTTCCTGGAAGCGCACGATCATGACCATGATCACGAGTGCGGCCCGGACTGCGACCATGATCACCACCATCATCACGACCACGATGGTCACGATCACCATCACCACGAGCATGGCGTTTCGCCCATCCACGATGTGTCCGTGCAATCCGTTTCGCTGCGCGCTGGAGAAATGGACCCGAAAAAGTTCTTTCCCTGGATCGAAAAGCTTACTCAGGCGGAAGGCCCGAATATTCTGCGTCTCAAAGGGATCATCGCCTTCAAAGACGATCCGGACCGCTATGTCGTCCAGGGCGTCCACATGATCATTGAAGGCGATCACCAGCGCGCCTGGAAAGACGGCGAGAAACACGAGAGCCGGCTGGTCTTCATTGGCCGGGAGCTTGATGCCGAGCGTTTGAAGCGCACATACGAAGCCTGCCAGGCTTAGGTCTCCGCAAACTGTGACGTTAGCACGTCTTCGCACCCCCCTCTGTCCTGCCGGACATCTCCCCCTCAAGGGGGGAGATTGGCAGCTGTCCTCTATGCGACTCCCTTGCGACATTAGCGATCGGCGAAAGCTGGCGCGACAGCCGA
>JBEVEP010000237.1:0-3459 GCA_040512755.1 Mesorhizobium sp. | reverse complement strand
ATAGGCTAACCACGATCTTGCTTGATATATTCGAAGATCAGTTGGATCTGGGTAGGCTGATTGTCATGCAGGACGCACAAGACCTGCTGGATCAGCAGCTGAAAAATCTCGGACGGACCGTGCTACGGTCGGGAGGCTCCGTGAAAGCTTCCGATGCCAAGAGAAAGGCCGAAGGACAGTATGAGAAATTTGATCAGCGTCGCAAGTTGGAGCGCCAGCAGGAGGCCGACGAACGAATAGCGACCCTAGCGAGAGAAGCTAAGAAGCTGCCCAAGACTCCGCGCCGGTGACTTCAATGAAGTGCCGCGCGGATCTCAGGTTTCCGCCTGCGAGACACGCCACGAATGCCCATGGTTAATGCCGCCTTAACCTTCACGCCGATAGGTTGAAGCGAATCTGCCGGACTGCGCTCAGGCATCGGGCATATACCGACGGGGTTATTACGCATGCGTTCAGCTCAGCTTGCGCTAGATGAAACTGATCATGGCGGCCTGCACGCTTTTGCACGCCGTCAGATTGGACGCGCGATCGGGGTGACGCTGTTCCTGCTGGTGGCGTTCGGCCTCGCAAGTCTGGCTACATGGAACGTTGCCGACCCGAGCTTCAGCCATGCCAGCGCCAATCCGGTAACCAACGCGATGGGCTACTCGGGCGCGGTTATCTCCGATCTCGCCATGCAGTTCTTCGGGCTCGGGTCCGTGGCTGCATTGGTTCCCGCGGTGCTGTGGGCCTTTTTTCTGGCCACGGGGCGTGGCGTGGATCGCATGCCCAAGCGGGCCGGAGCATGGTTTGCAGGCGCTTTACTTGGCGCGGCGATAGCCGGTTGCATCACACCGCCTCCGACGTGGCCGCTGCCCAACGGACTGGGCGGCGTCTTCGGAGACATGGTGCTGAAGGTTCCGGCCCTTTTCCTCGGCCAGTATCCGACGGGGATCGTGGCATCTGTTCTCGCTATCGCCCTCGCAGGACCGGCGCTCTGGTTCTACGCCTATGGAGCCGGCCTTCTGGCGCGCCGTCATGGTTTCGAGCCGTCCGTATCGCCCAGGCGCATCGCCGGGGAGCAAGCGGACCTTCTTGCAGATGACGACGACGAGGACAGCGAAGGCATACTTGCTCTGGGCGCGATCACGCATTGGTGGCTTTCCGCCAAAGGTTTCGTTCGGCGTAGATTGGCGGCGCACCGCCGGATGCGAGAGCTCAACGATGAGGAGGGTCATCTTCCGATCGTGGAAAGGCGCATCCGTAGCGATGGCCCGCGGATCGAACCCGACTTCGCGCCGCGTCCGACCGTGCGCGAACCGGTGCTGCAGATCGATGACGACGAGTTTGACGAGGATCTCGACGACGACATTCTGCCAGCGACCGAAATGGCGCGCCGGCTGGCCCCAATCAATGCCGGTCCAGCGCCTGCCGCGCGTGTTGCAGCGCCCGCCCCGCGACCAGCCCAAGGGGCACGTGTTCAGCGGGAGGCGCAGACCTCTCTGATCCGCAGCGGCGAGTTCGAAATGCCATCGCTGCATTTTCTCGCCGAACCGAAGAATGTGGTGCGCGACGCCAGCCTGTCGAAGGATGCGCTGGAGCAGAACGCCCGCCTCTTGGAAGGCGTGCTCGAAGACTTCGGCGTCAAGGGCGAGATCATCCATGTGCGGCCTGGCCCGGTGGTCACGCTCTATGAACTGGAGCCCGCGCCCGGAATCAAATCGTCGCGCGTCATCGGGCTGGCAGACGACATTGCGCGTTCGATGAGCGCGATCGCGTGCCGTGTCGCAGTTGTTCCTGGCAGGAACGCGATCGGCATCGAATTGCCGAATGCCAAGCGGGAAACCGTCTATCTCCGGGAGATTCTTGCCAGCCGCGACTTCGAGACGACCAAGGCCAAGCTTGGACTGGCGCTCGGCAAGACGATCAACGGTGAGGCCGTCATCGCTGACATCGCGAAGATGCCGCACGTGCTTGTTGCCGGTACGACCGGCTCCGGCAAATCGGTGGCGATCAATACGATGATCCTGTCGCTGCTGTACCGCATGACGCCGAAGGAATGCAGGCTGATCATGATCGATCCGAAGATGCTCGAGCTTTCCGTCTATGACGGAATTCCGCATCTGCTGACGCCTGTGGTCACCGATCCCAAGAAAGCTGTTGTGGCCCTGAAGTGGACAGTGCGGGAGATGGAAGACCGCTATCGCAAGATGTCCAAGGTCGGCGTTCGCAATATCGAGGGTTTCAACCAGCGCATCGTACAGTCTCAGGCGAAGGGTGAACGCATTTCGCGCACCGTCCAGACAGGCTTTGATCGCCAGACAGGCGAAGCGATCTACGAGACCGAGGATCTCGATCTCGAGCCGATGCCGTTCATTGTCGTCATCATCGATGAGATGGCCGACCTGATGATGGTTGCCGGAAAGGACATCGAAGGCGCGGTCCAGCGGCTGGCGCAGATGGCGCGCGCTGCGGGCATCCACGTGATCATGGCGACGCAGCGTCCTTCGGTCGACGTCATTACAGGTACGATCAAGGCGAACTTTCCGACCCGCATCTCCTTCCAGGTCACCTCCAAGATCGACAGCCGCACCATTCTCGGCGAGCAGGGGGCCGAACAACTGCTCGGCATGGGCGACATGCTCTATATGGCCGGCGGTGGCCGGATACAGCGTGTGCACGGGCCTTTCGTTTCCGACGACGAGGTCGAGAAAGTCGTGGCGCATCTCAAACTGCAGGGGGTTCCCGAATATCTCGACGCCATCACCGAGGATGACGGGGAAGACGAAGATTCGGCGGACGCTGGCCGGGGCGGCTCCGGCGGGGGGCTGGACGATTCTGACGATCCGTACGACCAGGCAGTGGCGATTGTGCTGCGCGACGGCAAGGCATCGACAAGCTACATCCAGCGTCGCCTCGGGATCGGATACAACAGGGCCGCGTCGATCATAGAGAAGATGGAGAAGGAAGGGATCGTCGGGCCCGCCAACCACGCCGGCAAGCGCGAGATCCTGGTGCCTACCGAGGAGGACAAGTTCTGAACGGCAGCCCTTGTCTACGCCAAAATTCAGCCCAACTAGATAGACATATCGACCCGCGACCCAAACCTACCGGAGTGACCGGCATGAAAAACCAGATTTCAGGCGCCATAGCGCGCCTCGGCATGGCGCGCCGGAAGGTGTCCCGCCTTGGACTGGCGACACTTGGCGCCCTTGTCCTTGCGGTCGCAACGCCTACGCTCCAGCCAGTCAGTAAGGCCGAAGCTGCGTCCGACGCTGCGCGGAAGATCGCCGATCACTTCTCAAGCATCCGGACGATGAGCGGTGACTTCGTTCAGTTCGGTCCTCGGGGCGAACAGACCGGCGGCCAGTTCTATATCGCGCGTCCAGGCAAGGTCCGCTTCAACTACGAAGCGCCTTCGGCATACCGGGTCATCTCCGACGGCAAGTCGGTCGTGATCGTCAACAAAAAACTTAGAAC
>JBEVEP010000223.1:0-3299 GCA_040512755.1 Mesorhizobium sp. | reverse complement strand
TCCCAGCATGGTGGCAACCATCAGCGGATGCAGCATGATCCGCTTGATGACGTCGATTACGTCCGCGGCGAAGCTCCTTTTCTCCCTCCCCGCAAGCGTCATCAGAAACGGCACGAGTGAAAACAACAGGATGTTGTCGAAACAAAAGATGAGCGCGACCGGGGCCGTGGCTTCGGACCCCAGCGTCGCAAGAGCAAGGCCCGGTCCCATATAGCCGATATTGCCGTAACCGCCCGCCAGTCCCGCGATGGTCGATTCCGCTACCTGGCCGCGTCGGATCATCATGCCGATGGCGAACGAGAGCGAGAATGCACAAAAGGTCGCGAGCATCGTGCCGACGATGAACCGCGGATTGGCCAGTTGTTCCAGCGGCGTCTGCGCGACGATCCGATAGAACAAAGCCGGTAACGCCACATAAAGGATGAAGAAGTCCATCCAGGCGAGCCCGGAATCCGGAATCGCCTTGAATTTTCCGCAGCCGAATCCGAGGAAGATCAAACCAAAGAATGGCAGCGCCAGATTGATGACTTCGAGCATGCGGGCTGCCTACCGGCTGCCCTCGAATTGGTCAATCTTTCCGCCGGTGAACGCAAAAGCGGCTTGGCGAAACTCAAGCGTTCCCCGTACCGTAGGGGGAAGCCGGGCGTCGTGCTTGGAAGCGGAAAAATTGGGACGGCCATGAAGCTCCCGCGCAACTTCTTCAAGCCACTCGCGATCGGCGCGCCGGCACCGCTGCGCGACCTTCCGGTCAAGCTGGAACGCATGATCCACTTCGTCCCGCCGCACATCGAGAAGGTACGCGCCAAGGTGCCGGAGCTGATCGATCAGGTCGACGTGGTGCTTGGCAACCTCGAGGATGCGATTCCGGCCGATGCCAAGACCGCGGCGCGCGCCGGTTTCATCGCCATGGCCCAGGCCAACGACTTCGGGGCGACCGGCCTGTGGACACGCGTCAACGCGCTCAATTCACCATGGCTTCTCGATGACATGCTCGAGATCGTGGCTGCGGTCGGATCAAAACTCGATGTGGTCATGCTGCCGAAGGTGGAGGGACCGTGGGACATCCACTACCTCGACCAACTTCTCGCCCAGCTGGAAGCGAGACATGCGGTCACCAAGCCCATCCTGATCCATGCCATCCTGGAGACCGCCGAGGGCGTCGATAATGTTGCCGACATCGCGACCGCATCGCCCCGGATGCATGGCATCAGCCTGGGCCCAGCAGATCTTGCCGCTTCACGCGCGATGAAGACGACGCGGGTCGGCGGAGGGCATCCGGATTACGTCGTGCTAGAGGATGCGCAGGGCGCTGAGAAGCGCAAGAAAGTCCAACAAGATTTGTGGCATTACACCATCGCAAAGATGGTCGATGCCTGCGCGGCGGCAGGCATCAAGCCGTTCTACGGCCCGTTCGGCGACTTTTCCGATCTGCCGGCTTGCGAGGCGCAATTCCGCAACGCCTTCCTCATGGGCTGCGCCGGCGCCTGGACGCTGCATCCGAGCCAAGTGCCGATCGCCAAGCGCGTGTTCTCGCCCGACCCGGCAGAGGTGGCTTTCGCCAAGAAAATTATCGAGGCCATGCCCGACGGCACCGGTGCGGTCATGATCGACGGCAAGATGCAGGACGATGCCACCTGGAAGCAGGCCAAAGTAGTTGTCGATCTCGCCCGCCTGGTTGCGGCCAAGGATCCGGAGGTGGCGGCGCGTTACAGCCTTTGACCCTCTGGCGTATGCCGCAATCCTGGACTATGTCGGTCTGAGCATGGGCAAAATGCGCAACGCCAAGTTCAAGATCGGCCAGGTGGTTCGTCACCGCCTGTTTCCGTTTCGCGGTGTCGTGTTCGACATCGATCCGGAGTTCAACAATACCGAGGAGTGGTACCAGTCGATCCCCGCAGAGGTTCGGCCGCACAAGGATCAGCCGTTCTATCACTTGTTCGCGGAGAATGCGGAGAGTGAATACATCGCGTATGTGTCCGAGCAGAACCTCTTGCCCGACACCTCGGGCGAACCGGTGCGCCATCCTCAGGTCGCCGAGGTGTTCGAGCAGGACGAGAAAGGAAGCTACCGACCGCGCAACTCACTGCTGAATTGAGGCCCTGGATTTTGACGACGGTCTACTGAATGGTTCGTGCGGCTCTCGAGTACGAAGGGCGGACGCGCCGGCGCCGATCCTGGTGATCTGTTGTGTCAACGTGGCGGCGCTGTTTGCTGGCCCTCAAGCTTCTTGCGCGCCTCTTCGCCGCGTTTCTCCAACTCCTCCTGCAACCGCTTGTTCTGGTCCGCGACTGCCTTGGGATCGCTCGGCGGTCCATCGAATGCCTTGGCGAAGTCGGCAAGCGGCAGCGGAATGCTGAGAGGTTGGCCAGTGTCGTTCAAACCCTGCACGTGCATCGTTTGGCCTGTCTTCATCGCGCCGATCAGATCATTGCTGACCTCGTAGTCGGACATGCAACCGCCTGGCACGCACATTACGTATGGGGCGCCCATGGGCTGGCCCTGGTCGATGACGATACGCGTCCCGGGTTGAAGCGCCACGCCGAGCGGTACGGTTACGCGCAGGACCTTTTTATCCTCCCCTTCCGGGGCAATCACGACCGCACCAACGACCGGCTCGCCGGACTCCAAACGTCCACCCTTGCCAGTAAAGCAGACCTGCTTGGGGTTGGGCTCGGGGCTCGTCTGGCAGACCTTGGTCCACGGGGCGTAGAGGAGCTGCGGTGGCTCTCGTTGTGACTGCTGATCGGCCGGAGCGGGAGCCGCCTTCTCTGGCGCTTTCGGCTGGGCCTTGGGTTGCGCCTTCGGCTGCGCCTTGGGAGCGGGTTGCTGCGCCAGGGCGTGAGGCGCAGGTGCAATCGCGGCAAGTCCAACGGCGGTCACCATGACAAATGCACGGCGGAGCACCTGCGCACCTAGCGGTCCTGAATGCTTCATTTGAATGCTCATTGCGGTTTTCGACGACGCCGCGGCGAGGACTGCAAATGCCTACCATTCCAAGACGGGCACGCCCAAGGGCGCGGCCTCGCGCCGGCGCTCGGATGGCGCCAGCAAAAGGGGGTGGTCGTCTAGGTCGTCCAGGGACGCCAAGCCGCGCACGCGAAGCACCGATGCGCGGGGAAAACGTCCCAGGCGGATCTGGAGTTGCTTGGGCCGTTATCGTGTTGGGGCGGCCTGCTGGCCCTCGAGCTTCTTGCGCGCCTCCTCGGCCCGCTTCTGAAGTTCGTCCTGCAACTGCTTTTGCTGTTCCTCGAACTTCTTGGGGTCGGTCGGTGGACCGTCATAGGCCTTGGCGAAATCCG
>JBEVEP010000217.1:0-9580 GCA_040512755.1 Mesorhizobium sp. | reverse complement strand
CGCCGGGCGAGGCTTACAGCCCGTGCGCCGAATACATCGCGGCCCGGCTGAAGAAGCGCGGGTTTCACACGCAGTTCGTCCGCGGAGAAGGACCCCCCGGAGACACAGACCGCTATCCGCGCACGAATGTGATTGCGCGCCGCGAGGGGCGCAGCAGCGGTCCCACGGTCCATTTCAACTCGCATATCGACGTGGTCGAGGCTGGCGAAGGCTGGACGGTCGACCCGTTTGCGGGTGTCGTCAGGGACGGTAAGGTGTTCGGCCGCGGCGCATGCGACATGAAGGGCGGACTTGCAGCGTCCATCATCGCGGCAGAAGCATTCATGGACATCTATCCTGATTTTCCCGGTTCCATCGAAATTTCCGGCACGGTGGATGAGGAATCAGGCGGGTTCGGGGGCGTTGCATACCTGGCCAGGCAGGGATTCTTCTCAAAACCGCGTGTAGACCACGTGATCATCCCCGAGCCGCTCAACAAGGACCGCATCTGCTTGGGTCACCGTGGCGTCTGGTGGGCCGAGATCGAGACCAAAGGCCAGATCGCGCACGGCTCGATGCCATTCCTCGGAGATTGCGCGGTGCGCCATATGGGGGCCGTTATCAAGGCCTTCGAGGAGGAACTTTTTCCGGCCCTCGACCGGAAGCAGACAAAGATGCCGGTGGTGCCCGAGGGCGCCAAACGCTCGACCATGAACATCAACTCGGTCCATGGCGGGCAAACCGACGATTTCACCGGTCTGCCGTCACCCAATGTGCCCGACTCTTGCCGGATGATCATCGACCGTCGTTTCCTGCTGGAAGAAGACATAGCGACGGTCAAGCACGAGGTGACATCCATTCTCGACCGGCTGGCGCGCAATCGGCCGAAATTCGACTATGCGATCCGGGATCTGATGGAGGTGCTGCCGCTGATGACGGAGCGTGACGCGCCGGTCGTGACAGCGGTCGCGCAGGGAATTCGCGAAGTCTTCGGACGAGAGCCGGACTACGTCATTTCTCCGGGTACATACGATCAGAAGCATGTCACCCGAATCGGCCATTTGCACGATTGCATCGCCTACGGTCCGGGCATTCTCGATCTCGCCCACCGGCCGGACGAATGGGTCGGCATTGCCGACATGGTCGAATCGGCCAAAGTCATGGCGATCGGGCTGGACGTGCTGTTGCGCGGAGCGAGGCACAATTGACGAGCATGTGGTTCTCGCGTGGGTCCAAGGGCTGAAACATTGGTTCCGTCACGCTTCGCGCCAGGCAACAAACGCGATTTACTCGTGCGGGAATTCGCGCTTCAATCCGCGCCTGCTTCGTTACTCGGGAGAAATCATCAATGAGCTGGAAATCCATTCTCACAGCAACGGCGCTCGCGCTGGCATCGAGCACGGCGGCATTCGCTGCGAGAACAGATCTGGTGCTGGGCGTGGTGCTCGAACCTCCACACCTCGACCCGACCGCCGGGGCAGCCGCGGCCATCGACGAAGTTGTTTATGCTAACGTCTTCGAAGGTCTGACGCGGATCGGTCCCAAGGGCGAGGTGCTTCCCGCGCTCGCCGAAAGCTGGACGATTTCCGATGACGGCAAAACCTATACGTTCAAGCTCCACACGGGCGTGAAATTCCACGACGGCAGCGACTTCAACGCCGATGACGTGAAGTTCTCGCTCGACCGGGCGCGCGCCGAAAACTCGACCAATGCGCAAAAGGGCCTGTTTGCAGCAATAGACACGATTGACGCTGTCGATCCCTCCACTCTGAAAGTGACGCTCAAGAACCCGCAGGGCTCTTTCCTCTACAATATGGGTTGGGGCGACGCGGTTATCGTGGCTCCTGAATCGGCGGAAACCAACAAGGAAAAGCCGATCGGGACCGGACCCTTCAAATTCGAGAACTGGGCGAAGGGCGCCTCAATCACAATCACCAAAAATCCGGACTACTGGGGCGAGCCGGTCGCATTGGAAAAGGCCGAGTTCCGTATCATTCCGGATGCGGCGGCGGCCATTCCGGCCCTGTTATCCGGCGATGTGCAGGCATTTCCCAACACGCCGCCGGATGCGGTCGCCCAGATCAAGGACGATAGCCGCTTCAAGGTGGTCATCGGTTCGACCGAAGGCGAGACCATCCTCTCCACGAACAACAAGAAGCCGCCTTTCGACAATCTCAAGGTAAGGCAGGCGATTGCGCATGCCATCGACCGGAAAGCCATTATCGACGGCGCTTCCGGAGGATACGGAACGCCGATCGGTTCCCATTTCGCTCCGCACAACCCGGCCTATGTCGACCTCACGGGCACGTATCCGCATGATGTCGAGAAGGCAAAGGCCCTGTTGAAGGAAGCGGGGTTCGAGAATGGTTTCAAAGCCACGCTGAAACTGCCGCCTGTGCCCTATGCTCGGCAAGGCGGCGAGATCATCGCGTCGCAGCTTCGCGATATCGGCATCGAACTCGAGATCATTCCGGTGGAATGGGCCGACTGGCTGAAGCAGGTCTTCACCGAAAAGGACTATGACCTGACGATCGTCTCTCACACCGAGCCGAACGACATCGATATCTATTCGCGCAAGGACTACTATTTCAACTACGACAATCCGGACTTCGACAAGGTGATCACCGAACTGAACCTCACCTCCGACGAGGCGAAGCGCACCGAACTCTACAAGCAGGCGCAAAAGATCCTTGCCGACGATGCCGTGAACGGGTTCCTGTTCGAACTGCCGAAAATCGGCGTCTGGGACGCTAAGGTCGAAGGGCTCTGGGAAAATGCGCCGATCCAGGCAAACGACCTGACCAAGGTGAAATGGGTGGATTGATCTCGCGGAAATATTTCGAAGGCAGCCGCCCTATGTTGCCCCCCTCACTGCCGGACATCTCCCCCGCAAGGGGGGAGATTGGCTTTCCGCGGCGACTTCGCCAATTTTCCGCGTTGCAGGACTGGCGGGGACCAGCGCGACAGTCAATCTCCCCCCTTGCGGGGGAGATGTCCGGCAGGACAGAGGGGGGCAACCTAGAGCGCTGCACTTCTTGGCGAAGAGGCGGCACGATCTCTAAGTTCACATGACCGCGTACCTCCTGAAACGCCTCCTCGTCGCGCTCGCAACGCTGCTGGTCGCATCGCTGGTCGTCTTCACTATTCTCGAAATCTTGCCGGGCGACCCGGCACGGCTGATGCTGGGCATGAACGCCACCGAAGACGCCGTTCAGGCGCTGCGCGAACAGATGGGGCTTAACCAGCCGCTTCTATGGCGTTATCTGGATTGGGTCGGCGGCTTGCTTACGCTTGATCTCGGCCGCTCCTACACATACTCGGTCCCGGTTATCGATCTCGTCGCGGAACGGATCGTGGTATCGCTTCCCCTCGCCCTGATCGCCTTGCTTCTGTCGACAGCCATCGCGATCCCTGTCGGGATCTTCTCCGCCTCAAGGCGCGGCACGGCAGCCGACACGCTGACGATGGGCGCGGCGCAGTTTGGCGTCGCGGTGCCGAACTTCTGGTTTGCGCTGCTTCTGATCTATGTCTTCGCCGTCTGGCTGCGGCTGGTCCCGGCGGGCGGTTTCCCGGGCTGGAGCGCCGGCATCTGGGCATGCCTCAAGGCTTTGATCCTGCCCGCCGTTGCGCTGGCCCTGCCACAGGCGGCGATCCTGGCACGCGTGACCCGCTCGTCGCTGCTCGAAGTCCTGGGCGAGGACTATATCCGCACCGCGCGCGCGAAGGGCATTCCGCGCCGCTCGGTGCTTTGGAACCACGCCTTGCGCAATGCCTTGATACCTGTGCTGACGATCCTGGGACTGCAATTCGCGTTCCTGCTCGCCGGCACGATCATAATCGAAAATGTCTTCTACCTTCCCGGATTGGGGCGTCTGGTGTTCCAGGCGATCACCCAACGCGACCTGATCGTGGTGGAAAGCGTCGTCATGCTGCTCGTCGTGGCAGTGATCGCGGTCAATCTGCTGGTCGATTTCTCCTATGCGCTGGTCGATCCGCGCCTCAGGGCGCATCGATGAGCGAGAACGTCTACGCCGGGGAAACGCGCGGCGCCCTGCTGGCAAAGGCTTTTGCAAACCGCTCATTCCTGGTCGGCTTCATCATCACGTCGATCGTGGCGGCGATGGCGCTGCTGTCCTTCTTCTGGACGCCCTACGACGTCACCAAGCTGATCGTCGCTGACCGCATGCAGCCGCCGTCGCTGGCGCATATTTTCGGAACCGACCATTTCGGACGCGACGTCTTGTCGATGATCATGGTCGGCGCGCGCAACTCGCTTGCGGTCGCGATTGTCGCGGTGGGGATCGGCATGGGGCTGGGAGTTCCTCTTGGCTGCTGGGCAGCGGCGCGCGGCGGGCTGGTGGACGAAATCCTGATGCGGTTCAACGATCTCGTATTTGCCTTTCCCGCGCTGCTGTCGGCGATCATGATCACCGCGGCTTTCGGTCCAGGCGCCATCAACGCGATCATAGCGATCGGTATCTTCAATATCCCGGTGTTCGCGCGTGTAGCCCGGGCCGGCGCATTGGCGCTGTGGCCAAGAGAATTCATCCTTGCAGCGCGAGCCGCGGGAAAAAGCAAGTCGCTGATTACGATCGAGCATATCCTGCCCAACATCGCCAACATGCTGTTCGTGCAGGGCACGATCCAGTTCGCGCTCGGCATTCTGGCCGAGGCAGGCCTTTCCTATGTCGGGCTGGGCGCTCAGCCGCCAATGCCGAGCTGGGGCCGCATGCTTTTCGACGCCCAGACGCGCATGATGGTCGCGCCCCATCTCGCGATCTTCCCAGGATTCGCCATCGTCCTGACGGTGCTCGGCCTCAACCTGCTGGGAGACGGCCTCAGCGATATCCTTGACCCCAAACTAAGGCGAGCGCGGTGAGCCTGCTGGAAATCGACGGCCTGTCGGTCAAAATCGGCGATGCGCCGATCCTGAGCGGCGTCGATCTCGTCATCGATCCGGGCGAAGTGATGGGGCTTGTCGGCGAATCCGGCTCGGGCAAGTCGATGACCGCACTCACGGTGATGCGGCTGCTTCCGGGCGGCGCTTCGGCGTCCGGCCGGGTAATGTTCGACGGCATCGACATTCTGGCCGCGACTGAGGACCGGATGTGTGCGCT
The DNA here is from genome assembly GCA_040512755.1 of Mesorhizobium sp. Classification (GTDB taxonomy): domain Bacteria; phylum Pseudomonadota; class Alphaproteobacteria; order Rhizobiales; family Rhizobiaceae; genus JBEVEP01. The sequence goes on along the minus strand of JBEVEP010000217.1, from coordinate 4,484 downwards.
GCGCGGCGACGATATCGGCATGGTGTTCCAGGAACCGATGACAGCGCTGAATCCGGTCAAAACGATCGGCGAACAGGTGGCGGAAGGCATCCGCTGGCATACGGGCGCGAACCGGGCGGACGCGGAGGAGCGGGCCCGCGCGATCCTCGACCGCGTTGGGATGCCTGCTTCGCGGTTTCCGCTCTCCGTCTATCCACACGAATTGTCGGGCGGGCAGCGCCAGCGCGTGATGATCGCGATCGCCTGCGCGCTGCGGCCGAAGTTGTTGATTGCGGATGAACCGACAACGGCACTGGACGTGGTCCTGCAGAAGCAGATCCTCGATTTGCTGCGCGACCTCGTCACCGAAAACAATATGGGATTGCTGTTGATCTCGCATGATCTGGCTGTCGTCACCGAAATGGCCGACCGCATCACGATCCTGCGAAAGGGCGAAGTGATGGAAAGCGGCGACACCGCGCAGACCCTCTCGCGCCAGTCTCATCCCTATACGCGGCGTCTGGCAGAGGCGTCGATGCATGTGCCCCCACGCCGGGCCGCCCCTGCCTCCGGTTTCGGCGGACATCCTGGCTCCCCGAACCGGACAACGGAAGCGGCGGCGGGCTCGCACCCCGCTTCCACGCCACCACACCAAAGAACAGACGCCGGACGAACGGAAGCAGAGAGCGTGACGGCCCACGAGACGCCTCTGCTCGAAGTGGATGCCGTGACGCGCGACTATCCCGGCCGCAGGACATCCTTTTTTGGCAGACCGGAGCCTGTCCGCGCCGTGGACAGAGTCTCCTTCTCGATGAAACCGGCGCAGTCCACAGCGTTGGTCGGACGTTCCGGCTGCGGCAAATCCACCCTCGCCCGCATGATCCTGGCGCTCGACAAGTCGACGGCGGGCGAGATTCGTTTCATGGGCGAGACGCTCACAGGTCAGGACGAAGCAGCATTGAGGCCGGCGCGGCGGAACATGCAGGTGGTGTTCCAGGACCCCTATGGTTCATTCAACCCGCGCCACCGTGTTGAGCGGCTCGTCGCGGAACCCTTGCACCTTCTGGAGCCGAGACCCACCGGCGCCGAACGGCGCGAGAAAGTCGCGACCGCGCTGCACGAAGTCGGCCTCGATCCGCGCGATCTCGACAAGTTTCCGCATGAGTTTTCGGGAGGCCAGCGGCAGCGCCTGTCGATCGCGCGCGCCATCATCACACGGCCTAGGCTCATTGTCGCGGACGAGCCGGTCTCCGCGCTCGATGTTTCGATCCGCGCGCAAATCCTGGATCTTTTCGCTGATTTGAACCAGCGGCTCGGCGTCGCCTATCTCTTCATCACACACGACCTGACGGTCGCACGCGCCATCACCGACGATGTTATGGTGATGCATGAGGGCCGGATCGTGGAGGCTGGCCGCACCTCCGATGTGCTCGACAACCCGCAATCCGAGGCCGCCAAGGCTCTGGTCGCGGCAGCTCCCGATCTTCACCGCGCCATTCAGCGGCGGCTGCGGGAACAGGGCTGACAGCAGAGCGGATTTCGTTCAATGAATCGGCGAACCGCTCTAACACTTTGTTTTTTAAGAAAATAACTATTTTTTAGGCGTTACGTCGCTCGGGTCGAGTTCCAGCAATTGAAGTGTCCGCTTGAGCAGCCTGATCTCCTGTTCGGCAAGTTGCGTGTCGGCCTTGGCTATCTCAGCCATGTTGCGGGCCAGAAGTTTGCGGCGCTCGATGTCAAGCTCATGAAACATGCCGATAGCCTGCGCGCCGCTAGTCTCGTAGCCGAAGTCGTTCAGATATTCGATGACGCCATCGAGACTTTCCTCCTCGATGCCGAAAACCTCGCGGCAGATGCGCCGAAACGCCGTCATTTCCGCATCGTCGACCTTGCCGTCAGCGAGAATCATGCGGAATAAGAGCAGGAGTTCCGCGGAAAGCACCGGGTCATCCGCGACCTTCCTTATGCCCGGATCGCCCTCGATGAGCATACGGACTCTGGCCAGAACACTGTTCAGCATGACTATCCCCTGACTCGTCATTCGGAACCGTAGCGGGAAAACCGGCTTGCGCAAGCCGTGCCGCTGTGGTTCGAAGCCGCATTCACATATCCTGCCAGAAACGCCCCTTCCCCATGTTCGATCCCGTCACTGACATTGCGTTGCTGCTGACGCTTGCCGCCTTCGTCGCAGGTTTCATCGATTCGATGGCCGGCGGCGGTGGCCTGATCACCATTCCCGCACTGTTGCTTGCCGGCTTCAGCCCCGCCGAATCGCTTGGAACCAACAAGCTGCAGGCGTTGTTCGGGTCCGGCTCGGCAACAATTTCCTATGCGTCGAAGGGCCTGGTCGACGTTCGCCGGCAGCTCCCTTCCGCGGCCTTGGCATTTGGGGCATCGGTATTTGGAGCGCTTGTGGCCACCGTCCTGCCCGGTGATCTGCTGCGTGTTGCGCTTCCATTCCTTTTGGTCGCAATTGCCGTTTATTTTGCCTTCAAACCGAACATGGATGACGTCGACCGCGCCCAGCGCCTTTCACCATTTGTGTTCGGGGTGGCCGTGCCGCCGCTGATCGGCTTCTACGACGGAATGTTCGGTCCCGGCACAGGCTCGTTCTTCATGCTGGCCTTCGTCTCGCTCGCTGGCTACGGCGTGCTGAAGGCAACAGCGCACACCAAGTTCCTGAACTTTGCCTCGAACCTGGGTGGCTTCGCCGCCTTTGCCGCCGCGGGCGTCGTTTCGTGGAAAATCGGGCTGATGATGGGCGTTGCCCAGTTTCTCGGCGCGCGGCTCGGCGCGAGCGTTGCGATCAAAGCGGGGGCGAAGCTGATCAAGCCGCTGCTGGTGACCATGTGTATAGCGTTGGCGGTTCGCCTGCTGATGGATCCGGCGCATCCGCTGCGATCCATGATTGGCCTCTGACCCGTGTAACGATAAAGTCGCCCCGCGAATCAACTTTAACGGGGAAATACCGTGAATCTCAGTGCGCCTACACAAATCATCTTCCTTCTTACGCTCGTCATCGCGCTGCTGGGCGTGCTGGCCGCGCTTGGAGTTGTTAACTTCATCCCGCTTGCAGCCGTCTGGATCGTGACGATTGCCTATGCGGTTCTTGCCATCGCCTGCCTGCTGCGCGGGGCCTGACACTATCATCGGCCGGGCGCGAAGCGGCGCGCCACCGGTTGAACGGCTTTCGGCTTCCCACCGATTGCACTATGTTTGAGCCATGAGTGAGGTTCGAAGCGCTCCCTCTTCTCCAACGGCTCAAGACTTCCAGATGGTCCGCCGAGCGCCGTGTGCTGCGCTGTCCGGAATCGTCACCGAATTCATCGGTTACCGCGAGACCCAGTCCGGCCATTTTCGCCAATTCGAGCCGGCCTCGCTTATCGCGCCGCTGGTCATAAGCTTCGGTCAGCCCTTTTCCATCGCATTCGGCCGCGAGCCTGGCCAGCAGGACCGCATCGCCACCTTCGCGGCAGGCTTGAGCCGTGGTCATATCGTCATCGATTCCTTCGGCGCGGCGTATTGCCTACAGGTGAACTTCACGCCGCTTGGCGCCTGGCGTTTCTTCGGCCTGCCGATGCAGGAACTCGCCGACCGCATGGTTACGCTCGACGACATATGGGGAAGCCAGGCTTCGCTGCTCGGCGAGCAACTTCATGACGCCGCCGACTGGGATCGGCGGTTCAACCTCGTGGAGCGGCTTATCCTCGCGCGCACAAGCGACGGCCCTGACGGATCGCCGATCGTCCGGCACGCTTACCAGATGCTTGTGCGCAGCGGCGGCAACGCTCGAATTGGGGAGATCGCCCGCAGGCTGGACTGCAGCCGCAAGCATCTTGTCCAGAAATTTCAAACCGAGGTCGGCCTCGGTCCAAAGGCTGTGGCGCGCATCGCGCGCTTTGGTCAGGCATATTCCCTTGTACAATCGGGGGACGGCGATCTTGCCGATATTGCGGTGGAATGCGGCTACGCCGACCAGGCGCACCTAGGGCGCGAATTCAGGACACTTTCGGGCAAAACACCGACGGCCGTGCAGTCGGGTATCGCTTAGACTGCGACCGGAACAATAGGCGCAGAATCCCATTCGGGAATTGCCTCGCGGTAACATTTCTTCAATACGGCGCGTCTGGCTGCTGGCAGACTAGTGGTCCGATCCTAACATTTGCATCCGGCCATACGATCCGCTCAAGCAAATGTTAGAATCGAAGGACCACTAGCAAGTACATGATTCTATTGGAACTTTGAATTTGACATTCGCTTTGACTGCCTGATGTCGGATGGGATGCGAATGTCAAATTCGTTCCACTCGGTATCGATCTACCCAAACTCATGGAGATGGATATGCCCAACAACAACACTGAGGCCCCTCGCCTTTACCCCGCACTTCGCTATCGCAACGCAAGCAAGATGATCGACTGGCTGGTTGAGGCTTTCGGCTTCTCCGTTCATGCGCGCTACGGCGATGGCGACGTTGTTCATCACGCGCAATTGGCCTTCGGCTCGTC
>JBEVEP010000112.1:0-4579 GCA_040512755.1 Mesorhizobium sp. | reverse complement strand
GCCCTGCTTCGACTTCCAGGCAAACTTGGCGTACACGTATTCGCCGCGCGCGTTCACCAGCTTCAGTGCGTGCACGCTGCTGCCGTTCATTTCGCGGTAGCTGGCCGGCGTGCCGTAGTTCGAATACACGCGTGTCAGCATGTGGGTCGATTCCGGCACGTGCGAGAAGAAGTCGAAAACGCGTTCCGGCTCCTGCACGTTCGAGATTGGCGACGGCTTCAGGGCATGGATCATGTCCGGAAACTTGATGGCGTCGCGGATGAAGAAGATCGGCAGGTTGTTGCCGACCAGGTCCCAGTTGCCCTCCTGGGTATAGAACTTGGTGGCGAAGCCGCGCGGATCGCGCGTGGTTTCAGCGCCCGAACGGCTCGGGATGACCGTCGAGAAGCGCACGAATACCGGGGTTTTTACGTTCTTGGCGAACAGTTTCGCCTTGGTCAGGTCCGACAGGTCGTCGGTCGTGGTGAATTCGCCATGGGCGCCGGTGCCGGTCGCATGCACCACCCGCTCCGGAATGCGTTCGCGGTCGAAGCGCTGCAGTTTCTGCACCAGGTGCACATCCTGCAGCAGGGTCGGGCCGCCGCGACCGGCGGTTTGGCTGTTCTGGTTGTCGCCGACTGGCGCGCCATTGTCCTTGGTCAAGGTCTGGGCATGGGCGCCTTCGGACAGGGCGATCAGGCCGGATGCGATCGTCAGTGCGCAGAGGGCGAGTCGGCCGCCGGTGGGGAATGCAGTATACATAGCGTGTACCTATTGATGTTTTGCTTGGGATAGTTACTCTATACGCAAGTCAGCAATAGTTGAAGTTAATAATCACTATCGCGCCAATAGGTTTCCATACGGCACGGCGAACGCCGGGCTTGCCGACCTCATCCTTACCCCGTGTTTCCCAGCTTCTTCATCGCTGCCGTCAGCGTCATCTGGCATGTCTTTTCTCTTTGCGATGAAAGGACAAGGCAGTGCCGTTGGCGGAGTACTGGCTTCGCTTGCGAAGGCGGACCCGCTCCCCATGAGAGACATCGTCACTTTTAGTCCTGAAGCTTTGCGTCCCGGCCTTTCGGCCGGTTTGCCTTGCAGATACATTACGTCAAGGCAGCATAGCTGCGGGACGTGGCGCTGGAACGATAACTGTGGAAATGTGCATGACGCTCGCAACACACCCACCCGTCCATGCACAGTGATCATGCGCCGCATACGGCCCGCCCTGGTAAACAAGGGCCGCGCGCCCCGACGCAATCAGATTGCCGTCAATCCGCCGTCGACCGCAAGCTGGTGGCCGGTGACGAAGGAAGCGGCATCGGAACACAGCCAGACCGCGGCGCTTGCAATTTCGCCGGCCTCGCCCAGCCTGCCTATCGGGTGCGCCTTGAGAACGCTCTTTTCCCGGCGCGGCTCACGCTCCAGCGCGCGCTCCAGCATTGGCGTGCGGATGATGCCGGGGCACACCGAATTGATGCGGATACCGGCCCGGCCGTACTCGGCCGCAGCGGTCTTCGTCAGGCCGACCACCGCATGCTTGCTTGCCGCATAGATTGGCATCATGGGAGCGCCAACCAAACCCGCCACCGAGGCGGTGTTGACGATCGTGCCGCCTCCGCCTTGCGCAAGCATTTGCCGGATCTCATGCTTCATGCATAGCCAGACCCCCTTGACGTTAACGCTGATGACGCGGTCGAAACTCGCCTCGTCCGACTCGGCCAGCGGCAGGTTTTCGATCTCGATCCCGGCATTGTTGAAGGCGCAGTCGAGACGACCGAAGCGCGCGACGACCGCGGCCACCATGGCCTCGACCTGCGCCGATTGCGATATGTCGGTGCGCGTGAAGAATGCCTGGCCGCCTGCCTGCGCAATCAGCGCGACCGTTTCTTCGCCACCTTCCTGGTTGACGTCGACCACAGCCACGCGCGCGCCTTCTTGCGCGAACGCGAGCGCTGCCGCCCGGCCGATACCGCCCGCCGCTCCCGTCACCAGAACCGATTTTCCTGCAAATCCCTGATTGCCCATCTGTTGTCACCTCTTCCTGTCATGGAGACGGCCCGGCCCGCGCTGGCGCCGGCCTGTGATTGCGATTGTTTCTATCGTTTCGGCGCGCCGGGCCGGACATTGCTAGAGCGTTGCCAGCGCCGCCGGCGAGAACGGCGCAAGTTCCGCAAATCTGCCCTCGCGCACCTTGGTAGGCCATTGGGGATCGGTGATGAGCGCGCGTCCCACCGCCACCAGGTCGAACTCATCCCGGCGCAGCCTGCTTTCCAGTTCGCCCAGCTCGCCGACTTGCGCGCTTTCCCCCTTGAAGGCGTGAATGAAGTCATTCCCTTTCAGGCCTACCGAACCGACGGTGATGGTCGGCTTCCCCGTGATCTTGCGCGTCCAGCCGGCGAGATTGAGGTCGGAGCCTTGGAACTCGGGCTCCCAGAAGCGACGGGTGGAGCAATGGAAAATATCGACGCCGGATGCGGCCAGCGGCTCGAGGAAGGCCGAAAGTTCCTGCTCGGTGTTGGCCAGCCTTGCGCTGTAGTCCTGCTGCTTCCACTGCGAGTAGCGCAGAATGACGGTGAAGTCGGGGCCGACACGGCGACGCACGGCTTGCACGATTTCACTCGCGAAGCGGGTGCGCGTGACCAGATCGCCGCCGTAAGCATCGCCGCGTCGGTTAGAGTGCGCCCAGAAGAACTGGTCCAGCAGATAGCCATGCGCGCCGTGCAGTTCCACCGCATCGAAGCCGATCTCCTTGGCCTGCTCCGCCGCATCGGCAAACGCGGCGATCGTGTCGGCGATGTCTGCATCGGACATGGGCTCGGCCACTTGCTTGCCCGAGGCGGACAGCCCGGACGGTCCGTCCGACGGTCCTTCCGGACACGGCCCGGTGCCCGGCTTGCGGACCATGCCCATGTGCCAGAGCTGCGGCGCGATCTTGCCGCCGGCCGCGTGCACTTCCTGGACCACGTGGCGCCATGCGCGCAGGCTCTCGGGAGTATGGAAGTTCGGGATGCTCGCGTCGTTCGATGCGCCCGGACGGTCGACGGTGGTGCCTTCGGTGATGATCAGGCCAACGCCACCCTCCGCGCGGCGCCGATAGTAGGCGGCAACCTCTTCAGTCGGGATGCCATCGGGAGACTTGGAGCGGGTCATCGGTGCCATCACGATCCGGTTGGATAAGGAAAGTGACTTGTGACGGAACGGCGAAAAAAGCGGGCTGGTGGAGCTCATGTAACCTCATTTAAAAAGGACTGGACAATGGACCGGCAGCGCTCCCGCGTCGCGATCCCCTTCCTGTGGGGAGATGAGCAAGGGAGAACTCCGTGCCGCGCAAAACCGAACGATCGTGCTTTTATTGAAGATATTTGCATTTCAAGCCCTCGTCAAGCGGTTTCGTTGTCGGGTGCATGGTGAGGACGCGAAGAATGGCGACGACTTGCACATTTCCCTCAACGACTTGGCCGTGGACGTCCTGCAGCGCCAGCTCGGCAAGCACCCCGAGAATGCCTTCACCTATCAGGGAAAGCCGATCCGCTGGCCCAACACGCGCGGCTGGCGCGGCGCCCTGAAACGGGCCGGGATCGAGAACTTCCGCTGGCACGACCTACGCCACACCTGGGCCAGCTGGCTGGTCCAGCACGGTACGCCTCTGTACGACCTGCAGGAGATGGGTGGCTGGAAGTCGGCCGAAATGATGCGGCGGTATGCGCACCTGGCACCTGCACAGATGGCGCGGAACGCGGCTGCGATTGATGCCCTCCTTCACGTCACAAATACGTCACAGTGCCGTTTGGATGGCGAACAAAAAAGGGGCCACGGAACACCGTAACCCCTTGATTATGTAGTGCAAAACTTGGTAGGCCTCCCCGGAGTCGAACCGGGCACCAACGGATTATGAGTCCGCTGCTCTAACCAGGCATGAGCTAGAGGCCCAAACTCGTTACAGATGGGAAGAAGAATCTCGCCACCGCGCTGCGGTGTCCCGAACGAAGTGGCGAGAGGATATTGCTTTTACTGTAGCGCCGTCAAGCTTTAGCTGATCAGATCAGTTGCTGCCTTCCAGGAAGCTCTTGAGCTTGTCCGACCGCGACGGGTGGCGCAGCTTGCGCAGGGCCTTGGCTTCGATCTGGCGGATGCGCTCGCGGGTGACGTCGAACTGCTTGCCGACCTCTTCCAGCGTGTGGTCCGTGGACATCTCGATGCCGAAGCGCATGCGCAGCACCTTCGCCTCGCGCGGGGTCAGCGAATCGAGCACGTCCTTCACCACGCCGCGCATCGAGGCATGCAGGGCCGCGTCGGACGGGGCCAGCGTGTTGTTGTCCTCGATAAAGTCGCCCAGGTGCGAATCGTCGTCGTCGCCGATCGGCGTTTCCATCGAAATCGGCTCTTTCGCGATCTTCATGATCTTCCGGATTTTGTCTTCCGGCATTTCCATCTTGATCGCGAGCGTTGCCGGGTCCGGTTCCGCGCCGGTTTCTTGCAGGATCTGGCGCGAGATGCGGTTCATCTTGTTGATGGTCTCGATCATGTGCACCGGAATACGGATGGTGCGCGCCTGGTCGGCGATCGAGCGGGTGATGGCCTGGCGGATCCACCACGTCGC
>JBEVEP010000212.1:0-3815 GCA_040512755.1 Mesorhizobium sp. | reverse complement strand
CCCTCCCGCCCACCCCCCCATGTGGGGTTTATTTGGCCCGGGGGGCCCAGTTAAAAACACCCCCCCTTGGGGGGGGTCGCGGCCCGCCGGGCCAGAGGGGGGTGACGCATAATCACCGCTTCTTTTTCTTCGGCTTAGCCGCCTTCGCCTTTTCGGCGGCCTTGGATGCCTTCGACTTGGCGGCGAGCTTCGAAAGCTGTTTGGTGTAGCTGTTGTGCAGAGCGCCGGCGCCCCAGCCCTTGCCCTTGTTCTGGCGCGACAGGGCCTCCATGATGGCGACAAGATTATCGTCACGGATCCGTTCCAATTCCCGGATGGAAAGACCGTTGGCCTGTTCGTCGGACTGCGTGGCGATCAGGTCGACCAGCTCGTCATTGAACTCCGGGACGTCCATCAGTTTTGTCCACGGCCACTTCAGGCAGGGGCCGAACTGCGCCATGAAATGGCGCATGCCCGCCTCGCCGCCGGCGACGCGATAAACCTGGAACATGCCCATCTGTGCCCAGCGCAGGCCGAAGGAATAGCGCATGATGTCGTCGAGTTCCTCGACGGTACAGATGCCATCCTTGATCAGCCACAGCGCCTCGCGCCAGGCGGCCTCGAGCAGACGATCGCCGACAAACGCCTCGATCTCCTTGCGGATCACCACCGGCTTCATGCCGATCGACGCATAGACCTCGCGCGCCTTCTCGATTGCCTCTTTCGACGTTTTCTCGCCGCCGACGATCTCGACCAGCGGCAGGAGGTAGACCGGATTGAACGGATGGCCGACGACAAGCCTGCCCGGGTTCTTCATCGCAGGCTGCATGTCGGTCGGCTTGATGCCGGAGGTCGAGGAGCCGATGAGCGCCTCCTTCGGCGCGTGGGCATCGATCTCGGCCAGCACCTTGTGCTTCAACTCCAGGCGTTCCGGCACGCTCTCCTGGATGAAGTCAGCGCCCGTGACGGCTTCCGCGATGGTCTTGGCAAAGGTCAGCTTGCCTTCCTTCGGCAGGCCGCCCGGCACCATCTGCTTGTAGGCGCGGCGCGCGCCCTTCATCACCTCGTCGACCTTGCGGGACGCCTCCAGGTCCGGATCGAAGATTGCGACGTCGATGCCGTTGAGCAAAAGGCGCGCGACCCAGCCGGCGCCGATGACCCCTCCGCCGATGGCGGCTGCTTTGCTGATTGTGGCCATACCCGTCTTACCAGCGCTTCTGGAGCTTGAGTTTCTCGCGGACCTCGGCCGGGCTCATGATCTTCGAACCCATGCCTTCGGCCACCTTGGCCGCGCGCTCCACCAGCGCGCCGTTGGTCGCGAACACGCCCTTGTCGAGCCAGAGATTGTCTTCAAGGCCGACGCGCATATTGCCGCCGGCCGCAAGCGCCACCGCGGTGTAGGGCAACTGGTTGCGGCCGATCGAGAAGGCGGAGAACACCCAGTCGGAGGGAAGATTCGCGGTCAGGGCAGTCAGCGTCGCAATGTCGTCCGGCGCGCCCCACGGAATGCCCATGCAGAGCTGCACCATGACCGGATCGTCCAGCAGGCCCTGCCCGTAAAGCCATTTGGCCAAAAGCAGATGGCCGGTGTCGAAAATCTCCACTTCGGGGCGCACTCCGAGCTTCTGGATCTGCGCCGCCATCTCTTTCAACATGCCCGGCGTGTTGGTCATGATGTAGTCCTGCTCGCCGAAATTCATCGTGCCGCAGTCGAGCGTGCAGATCTCGGGCAGCAGCTTTGCAACATGCGTCAGCCGCTCCGTCGCGCCGACCATGTCAGTGCCGATCTCTGCCGGCGGCAGCGGCCTCTCGGCGCTGCCTAGCGTGAGGTCGCCACCCATGCCGGCCGTGAAATTGATGATGACATCGACGCCCGACCGCTTGATGAGGTTCATGACATCCTCATAGAGCGCCACATCGCGCGCGCCCTTGCCGGTTTCGGGATTGCGCACATGGATGTGGGCAATAGCTGCGCCGGCATTGGCCGCTTCGATCGACGCATCGGCGATCTGGCGCGGCGTCACCGGGACCTTGTCGGAGCGGCCGGCCGTGTCGCCCGAACCGGTGACAGCGCAAGTGATGAATACGTCGCGGCTGGGTTTGAGACCCATCGTTGGAACCTCCCGAAATGAGTTCGCCGATCTTGCCGCTCTTGCGGGAATATGCTTTGCGATTTACGAAGTACAATTGATGCAGAGCGAAAAAACGACAATCTTTCAACCTGAGCGTTCAGCCTTGAAAGTGACGCTGCTGGTGTTCCCCAACGCGTCGATCATGTGCGTGGCGTCTACGGTCGATCCGCTGCGCGCCGCAAACCGCATCACCGGCGAATTGGTGTTCGACTGGAAGATCGTTTCGGTCGGCGGCGACCAGCCGGTCACGACGAGCGGCCTGCCGGTGGCCGTCAGCGGCCCCTTCGATCCAGCGGAGGCTACTGACGTGCTCATCCTCGTGGGCGGCTTCGGCACCCGGGACCAGGCCTCGCGCGAATTGCTGGCCGGCGTGCGGCGCGCCGCCAAGGCCGCGCGCGCCTGCGGCGGCGTCGAGGCCGGAACATGGCTCTTGGGCCGGGCGGGACTGCTGGAAGGCCGGAAGGCGACGACCCATTGGGAGGACATGGAGGACTTCGCGGCGGCCTTTCCGGAAGCCGACGTGCGGCCGGACCGGTATGTCATCGACGGTCCGGTGTTCACGTCGGGCGGGGCATCGCCGACCTTCGACCTCATGCTGCACCTCATCCGCACGCGGCTCGGCATGGCGGTTGCGCTCGATGTCGCCAGCGTCTTCATCTACGATCAGGCGAAAGCGGCGACCGACGCCCAGCCACTGGTGTCGCTCGGACGGCTCGACGGATACGATCCGCGGCTGGCGCAGGCGATCCGCCTCATGGAAGCGCATATCGACGAGCCGCTCGCAATCGCGGCGATCGCCAGGCGGACCGGGATCACGGCCCGCGCTCTGGAGATGATCTTCCGTAAGTCGATCGGCGAGACGCCGGGCGCCTACTATCTGCGCCTGCGCCTCAACGCCGCCAGACGTCTCGTTCTCGACACGCGTGAGGCTATGGCCGACATCGCTGCCCGTACGGGATTTTCCTCGGCGGCGGCCTTCTCCCGCGCCTTCTCGAACGCGTTCGGCACCGCTCCAGTGCGGATGCGGAGGGGGTAGGAGCAGAGGCGTACCGTCGTGCGGTGATGCCTTCAGATACCCCTCACCTCCCCCGGGCACCAAAGAGCTTCCCCCGGACTGGGCATGATCGCATGGTGCCGATGAACGCTGATAGGTGCGTTATAGTTACGGACCGGTCCTTAAGGACTAGGGACTTCCGGTCTATCAAGCTGACCGGAAATCGCTCCCTTAAGCAACGCTATGAATCAGTTAGAAGCATACTCCAGAATAGCTCGTCGTTTCTCGAAAGGAAGAACGTCAATGTCACTCCGTTCGAGAAGTTCACGCGTTTCCTTAAACGCAGCCATATGTGATGGGCCAGATGTTGGACCTTCCACCGCAAACAACACACGCTGTGGGATAACGCCAGCTTTCCTTAGACGGCTCACTGAAGTAGCCCACTTAATACCGTGGTCAATAATGTACGTAGGCTCCTTCTGACCTAGAAAGAACGGCTTGATAATCTTTCTTGCTTCGCCATCCTCACTCATCTCGACAAACGGAAAACTCGCGCGATAGAGCCCATCGTCGAACTGACGCCTTGCAAATCGGTCGCTAATGTTGATCTCGTCTAGCCAGCCCTTCATTCGCTGTTCGAGAATTGTTTCCCGGTATTGCTGGGTCACAAAGTTTCGCTCGACATAGTGGCCGAATAGCTTGTCGAGCGT
>JBEVEP010000279.1:0-6956 GCA_040512755.1 Mesorhizobium sp. | reverse complement strand
GCTGCGATGAAACCGTCGAAGCGTATCACCGAGCCCACCGCTCGCAGGGCAGCCACGCGGCCGCCGTTGACGGCCTCTATTTCAACCGTTGTTCGCTCGATCTCCGCCGCCTGCATCTGGCTGGCGATCGCGCGCTTCCAGATCATCTCGTAGAGGCGAGCCTGATCGGCATCGAGGTATTTGCGCACCTCAACGGGTGTGCGCGAAAAATCCGTCGGCCGGATCGCCTCATGCGCTTCCTGAGCGTTTTTCGCTTTGGTCGAGTAGTAGCGCGGCTTTTCCGGCAGGTACCTGTCACCGAACTCATGTGAGATCGCACTACGGGCAGCGGTAATCGCCTCCGGAGCCATTTGCACGCCATCGGTACGCATATAGGTGATCAGGCCGGCCGTTTCGCCGCCGATCTCGATGCCTTCGTAGAGCCGCTGCGCCACCTGCATGGTGCGCACTGCGGCAAAGCCAAGCCGCGAAGAGGCGGCCTGCTGGAGGGTCGACGTTGTGAAAGGCGGACCGGGATTGCGCTTGGTGGGCTTGGCTTCGACCGACAGCGCCTTGAAGGCCGCGCCATCGAGCATCGCCTTGATGTCGTCGGCCTGCGCTTGCGAGGAAATGTCGAGTTTCTGGAGCTTCTTTCCATCGAAGGCAGTCAGCCTTGCCTCGAATTTCTCGTTGCGCGGCGTGTTGAGAAGAGCGGCGATCTGCCAGTAGTCCTCGCGGATGAAGCGCTCGATCTCCGATTCGCGGTCGCAAACCAGACGCAAGGCCACGGACTGTACGCGTCCGGCGGAACGCGCGCCTGGCAGTTTGCGCCAAAGGACCGGTGACAGCGTGAACCCGACGAGATAATCGAGGGCGCGGCGCGCAAGGTAGGCGTCGACCAGCGGCGCGTCGATGTCGCGAGGATTGGCCATCGCATCGAGCACCGACTGCTTGGTGATAGCGTTGAAGACCACGCGCCTGACGGACTTGTCCTTCAGCGCACGCTTTTGCCGCAGAACCTCCAACACATGCCAGGAGATGGCTTCCCCTTCGCGATCGGGGTCGGTGGCGAGGATCAGGCCGTCGGCATCCTTCATGGCCTTGGCGATGTCGGTCAGCCGCTTTGCCGAAGCCGTATCGACCGCCCAGGACATCGCGAAATCGTCATCCGGCCGTACGGAGCCGTCTTTGGCGGGGAGGTCGCGAACATGACCGAAGGAAGCCAGAACCTTGTAGTTCCTGCCGAGGTATTTGTTGATCGTTTTCGCTTTTGCCGGCGATTCGACGACGACGACGTCCATGACTGCTCGTTTTGTTGTGACGCGCGAAGACAATCGTGCAGCGCGGCGACTGAGAATTTTGCCAGTGACATGGCTGCGGTTTTGCCTCCGGTCAAGAGCGATGACCAGAAATGCCCGCTTGCAATCTCCTGCAACCTGCAGGATAGGAAAAAATACCTTGCAACTTGTAGGAAATACACTGTATGAATTCTACCGGGGATTGAGGCTGTTACCAGCGGCGGAATCGAAAGTCACGTGTGCGGTATCCAGCCGCTGACAGGAGTTTGCATGCCTTCGGACAGGCGGAAGGAGGGGACGGAAACGCTTTCCTACCTGCATCAGATGCTGGGGGAACTGCGCGCGATCGCCGAGGCCGAGCGTTACGATATGCTCGCCTACCTCATCGAGATGGCCTACATCGAGGTCAGCGACATTTTGGGGGGCAACCGGCCGCTACGGCTCAAGGACGAGTAGCGATACGGCGCCGCCGGCGTGCCGCTCCAGACGTCCTGCGAGATCCAGCTCCAGAAGAATCATGAAAACCTGTGCAGGATGAAGCCCTGTGTAGTGGATGAGTTCGTCAACCGAAACGGGCACGGGGCCCAGTGCCTCAACGAGGCGCGCGCGATCGTCGTCATGCGGCGGCGGCGTTGCGGAGAAATCCGGCGGCTCTTCGAGTGAAACGGCAGGTGGCGGGGTTTGACCGATCAGCGGAGCCACCTGTTCGATGATGTCCCGCGCTTCGGTTACAAGGATCGCCCCGTCCTTGAGAAGGCCGTTGGCGCCGGCGGAGCGCGGGTCGAGCGGCGAACCCGGAACCGCAAAGACGAGCCGCCCCATTTCTCCAGCGAGCCGCGCGCTGATCAGCGAACCGGAGCGTTTCGCTGCCTCGACGACGACCAGGCCCAGTGAAAGGCCGGCGACGATCCGGTTGCGGCGTGGAAAATCCTTGGCGCGCGGTTCCCATCCGAAGGCCATTTCGGAGATGACCGCGCCACCGCGCTCCGCGATGTCATGGCATAGGTCGATATTCTCGGGCGGATAGATGTGGTCCAGCCCGCCGGCAAGCACCGCGATCGTGCCGCTGGCGAGCGCCCCCTGGTGAGCCGCTGTGTCGATGCCGCGGGCGAGCCCTGAAGCGACGGCGTAGCCATCGCGGCCGAGCTCGGAGGCGAGCATGCGCGCCATCTTGATCCCCGCAAGTGACGCGTTACGTGCGCCGACGATGGCCACTGTCGGCAGTCGGAAGACGCCCGCGGTTCCCCTGACGGCGACCAGTGGAGGCGGATTGTCCATGCGCCTGAGCATCGGCGGATAGTCGGCTTCGCCGATCGCGATAAACCGCGCACCGTACCGGTGAGCCGCCTCGAGTTCGGATTCCGCCTGCTGCACCGTCGGAATTCGGACGAGGCGTGTCGCGCCGCCCGAAAGCATCAGCTCGGGCAGCATTTCCAGCGCGATCTCCGCAGAACCGAAGCGGTTGATCAAATCGCGGAAGGTCGCGGGGCCGACATTCTCCGTACGGATCAGCCTGAGCCAGTTGACTCGCTGCCGATCGCTGAGGCGAACGTTGCCCGGGGCGGAATCGTCTTTCATTTTTTCGAACCGATGCGCGGTTCGGTCCCGTCAAGCAGGCGCGTGATATTTGCGCGATGCTTGATAAAGACAATGATGCTCATCAGCGCGAACACGATGGCAAAGTCCTGATAGCCCATGGCGAGAAGGGAAAGGGGTACGGCAGTGGCGGCAACCAGCGCAGCCAATGACGAATATCGGAGGAGCAAGGCCACTGCGATCCACACCGCGGCGAAAATCAGCGCAACCTTCCACATCAGGCCGGCAAGAACGCCAAGGTATGTGGCTACTCCCTTGCCGCCCTTGAAACCGAGCCAGACCGGAAAGAGGTGGCCGAGGAAGGAAAACAGGCCCGCGACAATCGCCAGATCCGCGCCGTAGCGCCCGGCGATAAGGACAGCGGCTGTTCCTTTCAGTGCGTCAAGCAGGAGGGTCAGGGCGGCAAGACCCTTGTGACCCGTCCGCAGCACGTTGGTCGCACCAATATTGCCCGAGCCTATTTTCCTGACGTCGCCTATCCCCGCCGCGCGGGTAATCAACAGCCCAAATGGAACCGATCCGAGGAGATATCCGAACAGCGCCGCCAGGGCATAGTGCATCGTCGTCCCCTTCTTATTCCGCGAACACTGTGCGCCCTGCAACCATAGTTTGCAATACCCTGCCTTGCAGACGGGCGCCCTCGAAGCACGTATTCTTCGAGCGGGAGCGGATGTCTGCCTCCTGCACGACCCAGGGCTCGTCGAGGTCGACAAGCACGAGATCGGCCGAAGCGCCCGGCTTGAGGGTGCCGCCCGGCAACCCGAAGAGCTTCGCCGGCGCTGTCGAAAGTGTTTCAATGAGGCGCAACAGCGGCACGTCGCCGCCGTGATAGAGTCTCAAGGCGACCCCAAGCAGCGTCTCCAGCCCGATTGCGCCAACGGCGGCGTCCGCAAAGGGCAAGCGTTTGGTGTCAACATCCTGAGGGTCGTGCGAAGAGACGACGATATCGATCGTGCCGTCTTTGAGCGCCTCGATCATCGCCGACCTGTCGTCCTCATCGCGCAATGGCGGGGCCAGCCGGAAAAAAGTCCGGTATTCGCCGACGTCGTTTTCGTTGAGCGACAAATTGTTGATGGAAACGCCGGCGGTCACGTTAGCGCCGTCTGCCTTGGCCCGCGCGATTGCGGCAGCCGACATCGCGGTGGAAATCTTGGCCGCGTGATAGCTTCCGCGCGTCAGCCGCGCCAGCATCAAATCCCGTTCTAGCGGGATGGTTTCCGCCTCGCGCGGTATGCCGGGCAAACCCAGCCAGCTGGCATAGAGACCTTCATTCATGACGCCCGAGGAAGCAAGGTCAGCGTCCTGGGTTTCGTGGGCGATGACCGCATCGAAGTCACGGGCGTAGGTCAGCGCTCGGCGCATCACGAGGGCGCTACCGATCGTATGGCGGCCATCGGTGAAGCCGACGGCGCCAGCCTCACGCAGCAGGCCGAATTCCGTCATCTCGCTGCCCTCAAGTTTTTTGGTTATGGCGGCAGCGGGAAAGACATTGACCGTGGCGGTCTCGCGCGCCGTCCGCAGAATGAATTCGACCAGAGCGACATCATCGATTACCGGATCTGTGTCGGGCATCATGACAATCGAGGTCACGCCGCCGGCTGCCGCGGCCAGGCTTGCCGAGGCGATCGTTTCCCGGTGCTCCGCTCCGGGTTCTCCGATAAAGACGCGTCCGTCAACGAGGCCGGGGATGACGGCCTTTCCGGCGCAGTCAATGACTGCAGCGCCTTCCGGAATGCCCTGGTTTCGCGCATCCGCTCCCGCCGCGGCGATCTTGCGGCCATCGACGATGACGACGCCTCTCTCATCGATGCCGCGCGACGGATCCACGATGCGCGCATTCTGGAAGACCGTAACCGTCATGCATTTCCACCCGGATTGCGGCGCGGATCGAGCAGCGCCTCCATCACCGCCATCCGTACGGCGACACCCATTTCGACCTGCTCCTGGATGACGCTCTGCGGGCCGTCCGCAATCTCGGATGCGATCTCGACCCCCCGGTTCATCGGGCCGGGATGCATGACGAGCGCGTCGTCCTTCGCGGCTTTCAGTTTTTCGGCGTCGAGGCCGAAATAGCGGAAATACTCGCGTACCGACGGCACAAAAGCGCCAGACATGCGCTCGCGCTGGAGGCGCAGCATCATGACGATGTCGGCACCCTTCAGCCCGTCTTTCATGTTGGGCGCGACCTCCACGCCCATCCGCGCTATGCCGGACGGCAACAGCGTCGAAGGGGCCACAACCCGAACACGCGCGCCGAGGGCATTGAGCAGCAGGATGTTCGAGCGCGCGACGCGCGAATGGAGGATGTCTCCACAGATAGCCACTGTCAGGCGTGCGATGCTCCCTTTGGCGCGCCGGATCGTCAATGCGTCAAGCAGGGCCTGGGTGGGATGTTCGTGAGCGCCGTCCCCCGCATTGACCACGGAGCAGCCGACCTTCTGAGCCAGCAGCGCCGCCGCGCCAGCCGATTGATGACGGATGATCAGGATGTCGGGACGCATGGCGTTGAGCGTCATGGCTGTGTCGATGAGCGTTTCGCCCTTTTTTACCGACGAGCTTGCCACCGACATGTTCATGACGTCGGCGCCGAGCCGCTTTCCCGCAAGCTCGAAAGAGGATTGCGTCCTCGTGGACGCCTCGTAGAAGAGGTTGATCTGGGTACGCCCTCGGAGCGTCGCGGTTTTCTTGTCGGGGCGGCGTGAAATCGATACGGCGGCGTCAGCCCGGTCAAGCAGAAGTTCGATATCGGCCGGCGAAAGATCCCGGATACCGAGCAGATGGCTGTGAGGGAAGGGCGGCAGGGACGAAGTGTCAATCATGTCGAGGCGCTGCTATAGGCTCGCCTGCATGCTGGGGCAAGTCAAAGTACTGGAAAGCCACAATTCTTTCATCGCATTGGATGTATCGCTTGCGCTATAAGGCCGCGTTGGCGTCCAGGAATCACTCCACCGCCGTCGGCATAGTAGAGATAAGGGCACGGCTTGACGCACGAAGTTACGAACCAACCACCGCTGCTGATTGGCACCAACGCCTGGCGCGGCGATCCGCTACTGATCCAACTGGCGGAAAACTTTTCCGAACCTGTTCGCAAGGAACTGGAAACGCTTGGTCGTTTCGTAATGAGTCAAGACGCGCAGGATCTCGCGCGTCTTGCAAACACAGAGACTCCGAAGCTCAAGACGCATGACAGGCAGGGTCACCGCATTGACCTGGTCGAGTTGCATCCGGCTTACCATGCCTTGATGCGCCGGTCCGTCGCCAACGGCCTGCATTCGTCTGTCTGGGAAGATGGCGATGCCGAAACGGGCCGCCGCCACCAGGTGCGCGCCGCTCGCTTCTACCTCACCGCCGAACTGGAGTGCGGTCACCTGTGTCCAATCACGATGACAAGCGCATCGCTGGCGGCATTGATGACCAGTCCAAAACTCTTTCGCGAGTGGGCGCCGCGTATTACGACGCGCAAGTATGACCAATCCCAAAAGCCGCCGGTCGAGAAAGCGGGACTAACGCTCGGCATGGGGATGACGGAAAAGCAGGGCGGCACGGACGTACGCGCCAACACCACCCGCGCCGAGCGCGCCGGTAACGGCTTCTATCGCTTGTCCGGGCACAAATGGTTCATGTCCGCGCCAATGTCCGACGCCTTCCTTGTGCTCGCTCAGGTGGCGGAGGGACTGTCCTGCTTTCTCGTGCCACGCATTCTCGGAGACGGCACGGGCAACGGCTTTCGCTTTCAGCGCCTGAAAGAAAAACTCGGCAATCGCTCCAATGCCTCGTCCGAGGTGGAATTTGTCAATGCGATCGGCGAAATGATCGGCGAGCCGGGCGCCGGCGTAAAAACGATCATGGACATGGTTACGCTGACGCGGCTCGATTGTGCCATTGCCTCTTCGGCGCTCATGCGCGCTGGTCTGGCGGAAGCTGTAAACCATGCCCGGCATCGGAAGGTATTTGGCGCTGCGCTCATCGATCAGCCGCTGATGCAACGTGTTTTGGCGGACATGTCGCTAGACGTTGCGGCTGCGACGGCGCTGTCGTTCCGCCTGGCGCGCTCCTTCGACGAAGCCCCGACCAATCGTGCCG
>JBEVEP010000278.1:0-3249 GCA_040512755.1 Mesorhizobium sp. | reverse complement strand
GCGGCCCCTCATCGTTAATTGGCCGGGCTAATGTTTTGGTTCAATCGAAAAAAGTTGCTCGGGTCGAATTTGGCCTTGAGCTTCCGCAGCCGTTCGAACGTTTGCGCATCATATGCGGCCTTCACCCGATCCGCGCCCTCGTCACCAAGGAAATTTAGATAAACCTGTCCGGTACTCCGAGTCTGCAGCGCATCGGAAAATGTCCGCACCCAGGTGATGTGTTCGCCGGCATCCTTGCCGGCGGTCCACAGGCCGAGGATGTTGAGAACATAGCGGGCACTGCGATGACCGAAGGCGGTCTGATCCGCCCCCGCGCGTTTGATCGCGCCTTCCCAGTGATGGATGTGGACAGCCGAGAAAGGCGAGAGCGATTTCATCGCGGACGTGCGGTCGATCAGGGCATCAATCGTTGGATCGTCCAGATCACGCAGATACTGCGTCCTCCAGTAGGCGTGTATCCCCTTCGGCGCACTCGGATTGAATATGCCTTGCAGAGCGAGGTAGGGCAGCGGTCCCAAGAGGTCGATTGCGGCCGGCGCAAATTCACGCAAAGGCTTGACTAGCTTCTCGCCCGCTTCGACGGCACCGGCATGGCAGAGCGCAACCGCAATCATCGGCGTTCCGACCAGTTTCTTGGGCACGAATGACTCAGGCTGTGCCGTGAGGAACGCCACCATGGTCGACAATTCGTCAGGAAGCATCTGCGTCCAGCCGCGATAGAAGCGCAAGAGGTCCTTGGCCTTTGCCGCCGGGTGAAAAATAGCGCCGCCGAAGACCATGGGGCCGACGGGATGAAGCCGGAACGCGAACGAGGTGACGATGCCAAAATTTCCGCCGCCGCCGCGCACGCCCCAAAATAAATCGGCGTTCTCGTTTGGACTGGCAGTCACGCTACGACCATCCGCCAATACCATCTCGACGGACAGCAGATTGTCGACGGTCAGCCCGTGTTTGCGCACCAGCCAGCCGAAGCCGCCGCCGAGCGTGAACCCTGCAATGCCTGTGCTGGAGACCAACCCGCCGGTGGTAGCCAAACCTCGCACTTGCGTCGCTTTATCGAACTCGCCCCAGGTCAGGCCGGCCTCGGCGCGTGCCGTGCGCGACGCCGCGTCGACGGCGATGTCCTTCATCGGCGACAAGTCGATTACCATGCCGCCGTCGCAGGTGCCGAAGCCGGCGACATTGTGTCCGCCGCCGCGAATCGCGGTGAGCAGGTGGTTGGCTCGGGCGAAGTTGACAGCGTTAATCACGTCGCTCTTATCCGTGCAGCGCACGATAAGTTCGGGCCGCTTGTCGATCATTCCGTTCCAAACTGTCCGCGCCTCCTCATAGTCGCCGTCATGGGAGGTGATAAGTTGACCGTGCAAATTTCCCTTGAACTGGCTGAGGTCCGAGGACGTTGTCGGCATGGTCGTGCTCCTTGTTTGGCTGGGGGATTTCTGGAATTTCCTCAAACTAGATCGAAGCACACGATGACGTCTTTAACCACTCGCGCGTCTTCCTCACTTGCATTTCGAACCCATTTAAGTGTTCAGTCATCGAACAGGAGGGCAAACTATGAATTTCGTCGTCATTGGAGGTGCCGGCCTGATCGGCTCGAAGACCGTCGCCATTCTGCGCCAGGGCGGCAACGAGGTCGTCGCCGCCTCGCCCAAAAGCGCCATCAACACCATCACCGGCGAGGGGCATGTGGTGGTCGATCTCGCCAATTCGCCCTCATTTGAAGATAAGGCGGTGCTGGAATTCTTCGAGACCTTCGGCCGCAACCTTCTTGCGGCGGAGGTCGCAGCGGGCGGTGTCCGGCACCATGTCGCGCTATCCATCGTCGGAACCGACCGGTCCGACAATGGCTATTTCCACGCCAAGGTCGCCCAAGAGAAACTGATCGAGACCTCCGGCATCCCTTACACCATCATCCGCTCTACCCAGTTCCTGGAATTCCTAGGCGGCATCGCCGCTTCAAGTGCGGATGGAAACATAGTCAGGATTTCGCCCGGCCTGTTCCAGCCCATCGCGGCGGACGACGTTGCTGCCATCGTTGCCGATGTGGCGCTCGCGGAGCCGCGAAACGGCATCGTCGAGATCGCCGGCCCGGAACGAGCGCCGTTCAACGAATTCGTCGCCCGCTATCTGAAGGCGGTCGGCGACCCGCGTGAGGTGGTGAGCGACCCCGAGGCTCGATACTTCGGCAGCCGGGTCGAAGAGCGCTCGCTGGTACCGTTGGGCGAAGCGCGCCTCGGCCACATCGGTTTCGACGAATGGCTCCGCCGCTCACCGGCAGCAGCCTGATCCCTCATCCGCCAAGCCACGGCGTCAGCGCAGGAAAAGATTTCCGGAGCGTGACGGCGAATTTGAATATCAAATAAAGAATGTCATTGAGCCCGGGGCGACGCAATTTTTCCTGCGCCACGTTCACATGCGTATGAATTTGCAGGAAGCGATGGACGCCCCCGGTGTGTACCGAAAACCTAAACGCGCACATAATTGGTGATGAAGCCCGCCAAGGATCGCGTGTGAATTTATTGATCCAATCCGCTGAACAGGGCGCGAGACCGGCGCATCTTTGTCTAATGACCAATGCGTTCTGATGTCGTTGTAGTAGCAAGCATAAGTTCGCAGGATGCGGCGTTGATGCGCCTCGCCGAAGATGATGAAATGATCCACGCACTCGCGCCGGATCGATCCGATCAGCCGTTCGGCAAAGCCATTCTGCCAGGGCGAGGCCGGCGCGATGGGCTTGTCCCGGATGCCCATAGCGCGCAATCGGCGTGTGACGATGGTGCCATAGATTTGATCTCGATCGCGGACGAGGTAGCGCGGCGCTGCGTTCCAGGGGAATGCCTCAGTTAGCTGGCGCGCGATCCATTCAGCCGTCGGGTTTGGTGTGACGTTGGTCCAGACGAGCTCTCTACGGTCCAGCCGTACGATTCAGCAGCTCGGCCGTTTGAGCTTGCGTTCGCGGCTTGACCGACTCGACCACGGCTTGATGCAACTCTCGTTGACGATGTAGGTCAATTAATTGTCCTTCCAGTAGTTCGCCGTGCAAATTCCCGAAGCGCGCAGGCGCTGAGGGAGAAAAGCAGTTTTGTCACAACTGTTCGCTCCTTCAAGAGAGGTCAGTCGCTGGCCAGCAGGGGGAATTCGGCAAGTGCTCGCTCTTCCCGCAAGGTCTCGTGCATGTAAACGGCTGGTGTAACTCCTGGACCGCAAAGCCGGGGGGTAAATGAGCTCAAGTATGCTTTGGCTTTC
>JBEVEP010000140.1:0-4838 GCA_040512755.1 Mesorhizobium sp. | reverse complement strand
CGCGAAACGGGCCCGGGCCTCGGATGAAAATTTCCAGCCGCGTTTCCGCCACGCGACCGGCCCGGCACCGCCGCCCTCCCTGATACCCGGTGCGCACCAGGTTCCCGTGAAGGCGATGGGCCGATTATGGAAGGGGTTGAAAGGGCGTGGATGGAAGATTCTTCGGCAAGTCCGCTAAGCTATTGAAATCTGACGAAAGAATTTTCAGTCGTGGGCGGGAAGCGGCGGAAAATCGGGGATTTTGTCCACGGCGCGCCTGTATGACTGGGCTGCTGGAGCAATATCCAATGGTCAGCTCAAGACGGCTTGTGCCGCAGCGGGCGCTATGACATTCGGCCGTCTGTCAGCGGACCCTGATGCCGGTATCAGGATCAAACAGGAAGGCGCGTTCCGGATCGAAACCGGTCGTCAACATCATATCCTCCCGGATGCCGCGGGCATTTTTCTGCTCGATGATGATGGGCGCCTCGTCTTCTGATCGAGCGTAAGCGTAGGCAACGCCGCCGAGGTCTTCGATGACGTCGATCTGGGTCTTTATTTTGACTGCGCCCCCGGGCTCAAAATGCTCGGGGCGGATTCCCAAGGTCAAAGGCTTTCCGTCCTGTGGCGCACTTCGCAACTTCATAGGGAACATGACGCCGCCGAACTCGGGCAGTTCGATCGTCGTTGTACCGCCGGATGACGAGACGGCCCGGGCCTTCATGAAGTTCATCTTGGGCGAGCCAATGAAGCCGGCGACGAAAAGGTTGTCGGGATCATCGTAAAGCTTGAGCGGGCTGCCGACCTGCTCGATCACACCGGCGCACAGGACCACGATCTTGTCGGCGAGAGTCATCGCCTCGACCTGGTCATGCGTCACATAGATCATTGTGGCATCGAGCGCTTTGTGCAGTTTCGCGATTTCAAGCCGCATCTGCACACGAAGCTCGGCATCGAGATTGGAAAGCGGCTCGTCGAACAGGAACACCTTTGGCTCGCGCACGATCGCCCGGCCGATCGCCACCCTTTGTCGCTGGCCGCCTGAGAGCTGTTTCGGTTTGCGTTTGAGAAGTCCTTCCAGATGCAGAATCTTTGCGGCTGCAGCGACGCGGCTGGCAATGACCTCCCTGGCGGTGCCGGTCATGCGCAGGCCGAAGCCCATGTTCTCCTCGACCGTCATGTGGGGATAGAGCGCGTAAGATTGGAAGACCATCGCAACGCCGCGGTCGGCCGGGTCCACATGAGTGACGTCACGTCCGCCAATCGAGATCGTTCCGGAAGTCATATCCTCCAGTCCGGCTATCAGCCTAAGCAGCGTGGATTTTCCGCAGCCGGATGGCCCGACGAACACCACGAACTCTCCGCTGGCAATCGAGAGATCGACGCCATGAATGACATCGACGGCGCCAAAGGACTTCTTGACGGCGCTCAGTTCAAGTCCGGCCATTCTCTCTCCTCCTCTACGATTTTGGTCCGAGCCTCGAGGTCATGTCTTCCATGATGGCCCCGGCTGCCGCGCGGACCAACGGAGCCCATTCTGTCAGTTGTTCAATGGAAATTCGGTAGGCCGGCGCCGTGGTCGAGATGCCGGCTACGAAATCACGGTCTCGCGAATGTATTGGCGCTGCAATACAGTGAATGCCCGGCTCGTGTTCCTGGCGGTCGAACGCGATACCCGTCTGCCGGATCTCAGCGATCTCGCCGCGCAACGCCTCCAGGCTGGTCAACGTGTGCTCTGTGTGTCGGCGAAAGGAGATCGTCGAAATCAGCTTGTCCAACTCCATGTCCGGCAGCGCGGCAAGGGCAGCCTTGCCGACGCCAGTGCAATAGGCCGGCGATGCGTTGCCGATCTGCGAATGCATGCGAACCGCCTGCCGGCTCTCGACCTTGTCGAGATAGATAACGTCGAGACCTTTGAGCACACCAAGATGGACCGTTTCTCCGGTCTGTTCATGAAGTTGACGCAGATGTGGCTCGGCTACTGTCCGGAATTGATTGCCTGCCCACGCTCGCGAAGCCAGCGTCAGCAAGGTCAGGCCGAGTTCATAGGAGTGGTCTCGGCGGACCGACAACAGGCCTTCCTGGATGAGGTTCGAGATCTGCCGGTGCAACGTGCCGCGCGGCTGCGGCACCAACTGGAGAAGATCGGTGAAACGCAACGGATGCGGAGACGATGCGACGGCCTGCAGCACGTCGAGCGCCTTGCCCAGCGTTCCGGTAGCGTTTCCTCCGTTGTCGTTCATTCAGCCTCCATGCCGGGGCTGCGATGTCCCTGCGGCAACCTCTTGACAATTTCCATACCTTATCCGAATAATTCTGAATAGTCAAATTAAGTTCCATATAACGGAACAAGCCGACTGTGCCGGTGTTTGCGAAATACCAACCATGGGAGGAATGATTTATGAGACTGTCGCAGGTGAAACACGCCTTGCTCGGCGCGGCCGCGGTTACACTGTTTGCCGCCTCGTCGACATTGGCGGGCGAGCTGACCATCAACGCCAACACATCCGATCCCGCTCCGAAGAAAGCCATGAACGTCATCGTCGATGGCTTCAAAGCAGCGAACCCGGACGTCACGGTTACACTGAACATCTTCGACCATGAAGGATACAAGGCTGCGATCCGCAACTTCCTGACCGCCGACGCGCCGGATGTTGTCACCTGGTTCGCCGGCAATCGGATGTCGCCCTTCGTCAACGCCGGAATGTTCGAGCCGATCGACGACGTTTGGGCGGAAAACAAGTTGGGCGACGCCCTCAAGGCGGCCGCCTCCTCGGTGACCCAGGGGGGCAAGGTATGGGGAATTCCCTACTCGACCTATCAATGGGGCATCTACTACCGGAAGGACATTTTCGAGCAGCATGGCATCACGCCGCCGAAAACATGGGATGAACTGAAGGCTGCTTCGGAGAAGCTCAATGCCGCAGGCGTGAAGCCCTTTGCGATTGGCACGAAGGCCCTGTGGCCGGCTGGCGGCTGGTTCGACTACATGAACCTCCGTGTCAACGGCTATGAATTCCACATGGACCTGACGGCAGGGAAAGTCCCCTACACCGACCCCAGAGTGAAAGCAGTGTTCGAGAAATGGGCCGAACTGGTGAAACCTGGCTATTTCGTCGACAACCATGCGGCCCTTGACTGGCAGGATGCCATTCCGCTTGTCGTTCAGGGCAAGGCGGCAATGTATCTGATGGGCAATTTTGCGGTGGCTCCGATGAAGGAAGGCGGCCTTAAGGAAGAGCAGATCGGGTTCCTCCAATTCCCCGAGATAACGCCCGGACTGCCCAAGGCTGAGGACGCGCCGACCGAAACCATGCACATCCCGGCGAACGCCAAGAACAAAGAGGATGCAAAGAAATTCCTCGCCTATCTTGCGCAGCCGGATGTCCAGACCGAGGTCAATGAGATTCTCGGTCAACTTCCGATCAACAACCAGTCGAAGCGTCCGGACGACCCATTTCTCAATGCAGGCTTCGAAATGCTGTCCAACGCCCATGGACTGGCGCAGTTTTATGATCGTGACGCGCCTGCTGACATGGCCAAGGCCGGTATGGAAGGTTTCCAGGAATTCATGGTGAAACCCGACAACGTCGACCAAATCCTTGAACGGCTCGAGAAGGCGCGCCAGCGCGCCTACAAGTAAAGGTGCGCGTGGGGTGGCCGGAGAACCGGCCACCTCCGCTTGATGTTCCCCAGCGCTGCGATCCAGCTAGTGGAGGATAAAGCAATGGCGATGGCCGTGCCTATGCAGGCTGCGACGCAGACGTCGTTCTGGAAGCGCAATCAACGAACGCTTGCTCCGTGGCTGTTTCTCGCGCCCGGTGTTCTCATGTTCCTCGTTTATGTCATTGCGCCGATCTTCCAGTCGATCTGGATAAGCTTCTATGACTGGGACGGGATCGGCGCCGCGACCTGGATCGGCCTGGGCAATTACGTTGAGCTGTTCGACGACGATGCCTTCTATACGTCGCTGACCAATAACGTCTTGTGGCTTGCGCTCTATTTGTTGGCGGTGCCTGCCGGCCTTTTCATCGCGATCTTTCTCAATCAGACCGTCACCGGCATCCGTATCTACAAGTCGCTATTCTTCTTTCCGTTCGTCATCAGCCAGGTTGTTGTCGGCCTGGTCTTCTCTTGGTTCTACGCGCCGGATTTCGGCCTGCTCTACAAGCTCATCGAGACCATAACCGGCACCGGAGTCGCTATCCTCGCTGACGAACGGTTTGTGACCTACGGCATCATCGCGGCCGGACTCTGGCCCCAGATCGCATACTGCATGATCCTTTATCTCACCGGTCTCAACAATGTCTCGCCGGAGCAGATTGAAGCGGGAAGACTGGACGGCGCAAAAGGCTGGCGCATGCTCTGGCACGTCATCCTGCCGCAGCTTCGGCCGGCCACCTTCATCGCGGTGGTGGTGACGATCATCGGAGCGCTCCGGTCATTCGACCTCGTGTCGATCATGACGGACGGCGGCCCCTACGGCGCGAGCCGGGTACTTTCGTTCTACATGTACGAGCAGGCCCTGTCCGAATACGGTTTCCGCATGGGCTATGGCGCGGCGATAGCGGTCGTCCTTTTCGCCATCATGATGGTCTTCATCTCTGGTTTCATCTGGCGGATGGTCCGTAACGAGAGGGGAGCGTGATGTTTCCCACACAAGTCGACCGCGCCTCTCCGGCTACCCGCATCATCTATCAGGCGGCGCTGCCCGTTGCGTTGTTCCTCTGGCTCTTGCCGTTGCTCGGCGTTGCCATGACGTCGCTGAAGCCGTTCGGCGACCTTGCCGCAGGCAACTACTTCGGTTTCCCCTCGCATCTTGCCTTTGAGAACTATGCCGATGTTTTCAACAATTCCCC
>JBEVEP010000121.1:0-9318 GCA_040512755.1 Mesorhizobium sp. | reverse complement strand
GTCAGAAATACCGACAAAAGTGCTGATCTGCCGTGATACGGCCGGAGACAGATTGATACAAACGTGACATTTCGTTTGTTATCGAAGCCCTGTCTAAGAAGCGATTCCTTCGCGAATCTCAACCGAAAAGTTGGGTCCGATTCAGTTTGAGACCGCCTGATACAACAACAGTACTCCTCCTGCGGGAGCGCCGATCATGACGGTGGTTAGCGGGGAGGGACCGGCGTCTCGGGGAAGCGGCTAACGTGGCCGCAAAGCCGAGGGGTTTGCCCGGAGTTCTCACAGCAGGCAGTGTATGAAAGCTCGGGCTCTAGGCGCAGTATGAATTGGGCGTCGACACGGGATATCAACGGCTTTGCCGGGAGTGGATCCCCTCGTTGGAGGATGGGTAGACTAAAAACGCGCCGGACGGGCGGTCGCAAGATCGCACTTACTTATTCGATTGGCGATCGAACGACCGCCCGTCTCCCGGCCTTTCCTCGAGCGAGGCCGTCCTTCCCAAACAATAGCCAGACGCGACAGCGGGCGTGGCAAGGATGAGGTGCGGCTGAGGGATGCGATGCAGTCTCAGAACGAGGAGACGAAGCGAAGGGCTTTCCATGAGTGATCTTGGTGACGGTTATGCCGAAGCGGCGGCGATATGCAGGTCGCGCCGGGCTGCGCGCAAGTCGCGCTCCATCCCGAAACGGAACACATTGGTTAAGCAATGACCGGCAAGCGCCCGGCTTGGCCCTGTCCGTGTTCGCCGCAATCGTCATGAATGCCCCACATTACCCCAATATGTTGTGGTGAACGGAACGGGAAACCAGCGTCATGAGTGATTCGTCGCCGATTCGTTCAGGGTTTGATCGAAGCGTTAACGAAAGTCGGAGAAAAGGCCATTCCAACATTGATGTGTTGTTAAAATTGATGAACAAAACCTTGCGGTTAGCTTGCCTAGGTGAGGCCCGGCGCGCAAGATTGCTGCGCGGCAACATGAAAGTTAACGGAAACTCCCGGACTCGTTCTGTTCGCGAAAAATTCGATTCAGCATGTGGGGTTGCATGCCAAGAGTCTCTCTACATATTGCGGTGAACAAAACCTGAATCAACTGGAGTCAGCGATTCGTCGCCGATTCGTTCCAGACTCGTTCCAACCCTTAATTTGAGAACATTTCCGCTTTCGTTTCGGCCTCCAAATCCTATATGTCTCGGGCGGC
The DNA here is from genome assembly GCA_040512755.1 of Mesorhizobium sp. Lineage (GTDB taxonomy): Bacteria > Pseudomonadota > Alphaproteobacteria > Rhizobiales > Rhizobiaceae > JBEVEP01. Next base: position 8,120 of record JBEVEP010000121.1, on the reverse strand, counting down.
AGCATCGCCGGATTGTCCTCATTTCCGGTCAGCCGCAGACCGGACAACCGATCAGGAAAGACCTCGCCCGCCTGATGAATTCACAGTTGAAACAGAATGGCCCACTGATCCTTTCCGGGCGAGACGTAACCGCCGTGCTCGGGCCGACCAATACGGGCAAGACCCATCTCGCGATCGAACGCATGGTGGCGCACGGCAGCGGACTGATCGGTCTGCCGCTGAGGCTGCTGGCGCGTGAGGTCTATGGCCGTGTCGTGGAGAAGGTCGGCGTACAGAACGTCGCGCTGATCACCGGCGAGGAGAAAATCCAGCCGGCCGGGGCGCGCTACTCAGTGTGCACGGTCGAGGCGCTGCCGCGCGAGACCAATGCGGCCTTTGTCGCCATCGATGAAGTGCAGCTTGCGGGCGATCTCGAACGCGGCCACATCTTCACCGACCGCATTCTGCACCTGCGGGGCCGTGACGAGACGCTGCTGCTGGGTGCTGCGACGATGCGCGGGCTGCTGGAGCGGCTTCTCAAGGGTATCTCGGTGGTCACCCGGCCACGGCTTTCCCATCTCGCCTATGCCGGTGACAAGAAGCTGACACGTCTTCCCCGGCGGACGGCGGTCGTCGCCTTCTCCGCAGACGAGGTCTATGGGATCGCGGAGCTCATTCGCCGCCAGCGCGGTGGGGCAGCGGTCGTGCTCGGAGCACTTTCGCCGCGAACACGCAATTCGCAGGTCGCGCTCTACCAGGCCGGCGATGTGGACTACCTTGTCGCCACGGACGCGATCGGCATGGGGCTCAACCTCGATGTCGATCATGTCGCCTTCGCGCAGAACCGCAAATTTGACGGGTATCAGTTCCGCCATCTGACCGCCGCAGAACTAGGTCAGGTCGCGGGGCGCGCAGGGAGGCATTTGCGGGACGGCACTTTTGGCGTCACGGGTCAGGTCGATCCTTTCGACGACGATCTCGTGCAGAAGATCGAGGCTCATGATTTTGACCCGGTCAAGGTGCTGCAATGGCGCACCGTCGAATTTGACTATTCGAACCTCGACGCGCTGAAACACTCCATTGACACGCCGGCGCCTGCGGAAGGGCTCACGCGCGCCCTGCCGGCAGTAGATGCGCAGGCGCTCGACCAGCTTTCCCGGGAACCGGAAATCCGCGCCCTGGCGAGCAACCGTGAGCGTGTGGCGCTGCTCTGGGAAGCGTGTGCCTTGCCGGACTATCGCAGGATTGCGCCAGCGCAGCATTCCGACCTGATCGCTTCGATGTATTTCGATCTGGCTGAACGTGGCCATGTCGACGAGACCTATATGGCCGAACAGGTGCGGCGCGCGGACTCAACCGACGGCGACATCGACGCCCTGTCGCATCGCATCGCGCAGATCCGCACCTGGACCTTCGTTTCCAACCGGCCTGGCTGGTTGGCCGATCCGACGCATTGGCAGGAAAAAACGCGAGAGATCGAAGACAGACTGTCGGATGCCCTGCATGAGCGGTTGACGAAACGCTTCGTAGACCGCAGGACTTCCGTGCTCATGAAGCGCCTGAGAGAGAATACGATGCTTGAAGCAGAGATAAGCCCGAGCGGGGCGGTCCTGGTAGAGGGCCACCATGTGGGTGAATTGCAGGGGTTCCGTTTCACCGCGGACCAGACCGCGGAGGGTGAGGACGCCAAGGCGGTGAAGACAGCCGCCCAGAAGGCGCTTGCGCTGGAGTTCGACGCGCGCGCCGAACGGTTTTCGGCTTCGCCCAATGGCGATATCGCGCTCGGGTCCGATGGCGTGCTCCGCTGGATCGGCTCGCCGATCGCCACACTGACATCGGGCGAGGACGTGCTCAAACCTCGTCTGATCCTGCTGGCGGACGAACAGCTTACCGGCCCTGCACGTGATAAGGTCGCGGCGCGGGCCGAACGTTTCGTCAATTTCCAGATCGAAACCTTGCTCAAGCCGCTCTGCGATCTCAAGAATGCCGAGCAGCTGAGCGGCATAGGCCGCGGCATCGCTTTCAGGCTCGTCGAAAACTTCGGCCTTCTCAATCGCCGCGATGTTGCGGATGACGTTAAGTCCCTCGATCAGGATGGGCGCGGAGCGTTGCGGCGGCTAGGTGTGCGCTTCGGAGCCTATCACATCTTCGTGCCGGCACTGCTCAAGCCGGGCCCGGCAGGACTGGTTACGCTGCTCTGGGCTCTGCAGAACGACGGCAAGGACAAGCCGGGCTTCGGCGATGTCGTTCATGCGCTGGCGGCGGGGCGCACGTCAGTCGTGGTAGACCCGGCCTTCGACCGCACCTTCTACAAGCTTGCCGGGTTTCGCAACCTTGGCCGCCGCGCTGTGCGCGTCGACATTTTGGAGCGGCTTGCCGACCTGATCCGCCCGGCGCTTGGCTGGCGCGCCGGCACGGGTCCGCGACCGGACGGGGCATATGACGGCAGCGCTTTTCTGGTGACGCCGGCTATGATGTCGATACTTGGCGCCACGGCCGACGACATAGTGGAGATCCTGAAAGGTCTCGGCTATCGCGCGGAACCGAAGCCTGCAGCGGAAGTGAAAGCCAAGCTCGAGGCTCTGGACGCCGCAGTGGCCGCGGAAAAAGCTGCGTCAAAGTCGATAGAGCAGGCAGCAGCGTCGCCCATCGCGGAGGGTAGTGACGCCGTTAGTGCGGAATCTGAAGTGACAAGCGATCAGGCTGCTGATGCCGAAGCCGGTGAAGACCAGCCCGCTTCGGTTGTCGCCGAAGTGGCCGCAGTTGAACACACGGCGGAACCGGAGACTGAAAAAGCAGACCAGGGTTCCGGATTGCCGATCTCTGCGGTTGAAACGTCCGACAGCCCGGCTGCGCTCCCCTCTGAAAAGCTCGGCGAAAAAGAGGAAGTGACGGTCGAAGAGCCGAAGCCGATCCTGCTTTGGAGGCAGGTTCGGTTCGAAGGCCGTCAGGGGCAGCGTCATGGCGATCACCGCCGTCATCGGCAAGACGCAAGCGGCGATGCAGGCGCGCGTGGCGACGGTAACAACCGGCGCGAAGGCGGCAAGGAACGCTTCGAGCGCAAGTTCCAAGGTAAGGCGGGCAAGATGGACGGCGCAGGTATCCGGCGGGAAGGCCGCGAACCGGGGAAGGCGGGGCAAAAGAACGGTCTTCAAGGCAAGCCGGCCTTTCAGGGCAAGCCGCGCGACGAACGGCCGGTGCGGATCGATCCGGACTCGCCCTTTGCAAAGCTTGCCGCGCTGCGCGACCAGCTCAAGAAGTAGATGATTTCCGATAACCGCCAGCGCATCGACAAATGGCTGTTCTTTGCGCGGGTGGTGAAATCGCGGTCCTTGGCGGCGCGGCTTGTGCAGGCTGGGCGCGTGCGGGTAAACCGTGACAAGGCGGAGCAGGCCTCCGATATCGTCAAGCCGGGAGACGTGTTGACGATCATGCTCGACCGTCAGGTTCTGGTCTATCGCGTTCTCGACTGCGGCGCGCGGCGCGGTCCGGCGGAAGAGGCGCGCACGCTTTATGAGGATTTGTCCACGCCGTCTGGGCCGCGAGATCGGAGCCTTCCGGATGAGATTGTTCCGCTGCGCGAGGTCGACTCCGGCCGGCCTACGAAAAAGCAGCGCCAAGCCAGTGATTGGCCGCCTGACGAGAAGCATTGAAGGCGTGGCAACCGCTCGGACTCGTACGAGCTTGCGGCACTGTTGGCCTTGGCGGGTTTGGCATACCAGTGCATCCCTACCTGCCCTTGCAACCCGGTCGCAAAGGGGTTACCTCAGCCGAAAAGACGTTCAGAAACGAGCCGCCCGATGACTTATGTCGTGAACGACAATTGCATCAAGTGCAAATACATGGACTGCATTGAGGTCTGTCCGGTCGATTGCTTTTATGAAGGCGAGAACATGCTCGTCATCCACCCGGACGAGTGTATCGACTGCGGCGTCTGCGAGCCGGAATGCCCGGCCGACGCGATCAAGCCGGATACGGAGCCGGGCCTCGAAAAGTGGCTCGAACTCAACAGCGAATACGCCAGCAAGTGGCCGAACATTACGGCCAAGAAGGAACCACCGGCAGACGCGAAGGAGTTCGATGGCGTCGAGGGGAAGTTCGAAAAGTACTTTTCCGCCGAGCCAGGCGAAGGCGACTGATTGCGCGGCGCGCCGGGGCCATACCCGGCAGGAATTTCGTTGTTTCAGCGTCCGGCGGCGAGCTGCGCCGGGGGCGCGGCATCTTCGCGCATGCAGCAAATTGTTGATTCTTTCACCAATTTGTGTTACCTATCCGAGACATGCCGGTGACACAACGTCGATCTATGGCGCAGAAGCGTTAATCATTGAAAGTGAGGGCAGTATCCGGACCAAGGCAACTTGGCCAGGCAAAGCACATCTCGTGCATTGAACTGGCTCGGTCTACCCGGATGGCTTTCGCGTGCTCAGGCGGCAAATCGGCCGACAGATGGTTGGCCTTATCAGTTTGCCGGCGGTAAGCGCCGGCAGTACCCAAGGAGTCCAGGGCGCATGGCAATTCCGCAGCAGAAGAAGTCCGCAGCAACTCGCCACGGTTTCAAGACTGGCGAGTACATCGTCTATCCGGCACATGGCGTCGGCCAGATCGTGTCGATAGACGAGCAGGAAGTTGCCGGGCACAAGCTTGAGCTGTTTGTTATCGACTTCCAGAAAGACAAGATGCGGTTGAAGGTGCCGGTGGCCAAGGCGGCCTCGATTGGCATGCGCAAGCTTTCCGAAACAGACTACGTTGATCGCGCCCTGCGCGTCGTGCAGGGCCGTGCCCGTGTCAAGAGGACGATGTGGTCGCGCCGTGCGCAGGAATATGATGCGAAGATCAACTCGGGCGACCTGATCTCGATCTCGGAAGTGGTGCGCGATCTCTATCGCGCGGACAATCAGCCGGAGCAGTCCTATTCGGAGCGGCAACTCTATGAAGCTGCGCTCGACCGCATGGCGCGCGAAATCGCTGCCGTGAACAAGATGTCGGAGACCGAAGCGGTCCGCCTGATCGAGGTCAACCTCAACAAGGGTCCGAAGCGTGGCGCCAAGGCCGACAACGAGGAAGCCGAACAGGAAGAAGCTGCGTAAGCGCCTGCTTCGATATCAGGATGAGAACCCGGCCGCTGGCCGGGTTTTTGTTTTTGGAATGGCAGCTTCCAATTGATCGAAACCCGCTGGTCTCAAATGTCGTCCGCGATAACGTCATTGCCGCCGGCTGGCGGGATGTCAGTGCTTCGCCCGCTTTATGCGTTCCAGCGCGATAGCTGCGGCAATGTCATTGGTCGGGAGGTTTTCGGCATCTGAACGGTGGAAGATCGATGTCAGTGTTGCCGGGATCTTTGAAATCTGCGCGGTCGCCGTATCCCGGTCATAGCCGCCAGGAGCAAGCTCGGCGGCAACATTGATCATCCCGCCGGCGTTGATCACATAATCCGGCGCGTAGAGAACCCCACGCTGCCTCAACAGCTTTGCGCAGTCGTGCGTCGCAAGCTGGTTGTTGGCCGAACCAGCAACGATCGTTGCGTTCAAGATCGGGATGGTTGCCTCATTGAGCACGTTTCCGAGTGCACATGGGACGAAAATATCCGCGTCTGTTTGGATGATCGCGTCCGGTCCCACGGCTTTTGCACCGAAGTGGTCCCGCGCCTTGGCGACTTTTGACTTGTCGATATCGGAAACTGTCAAAATGGCGCCCTCAGAATGAAGTTGCCGGCAGAGCAGCCAACCGACCGCGCCGAGACCCTGCAGTGCCACACGTATGCCTGCGACCCTTTCCGAACCGTTTCTGTGAGCGAGCGCCGCTTTGATCCCCAGAAATACGCCGTGGGCTGTCATCGGCGCCGGGTTTCCGCTGCCCCCAATCGTGGTCCCTGTGACGTTGGGCGTACGGGCACGAAGGAAGTCGGCATCAGCGACTGTAAAACCGACATCTTCGCCGGTGTAAAACTGACCCTCAAGCACGCTCAGCATGTCGGCATAGGCTTCCAGGAGTGCCGGCGTCTTGCCGAGCTTCGGTTCTGCCACGATGACAGATTTGCCACCCCCGAAGGGAACTCCAACCACCGCCGCCTTATAGGTCATGCCGCGCGATAGGCGGAGCGCGTCGGTCAGCGCGCCCTTGAACGTATCGTATGGCCATAATCGGGTACCGCCGAGCGCCGGTCCCAGCGCCGTATTATGGATCGCCACGATCGCAGTCAGTCCACGGACCATATCTCGGCCAAGCCAGATCTGTTCGTGGCCGTCAAATGCGTCCAATCCAGTAATTTCTGAGGTGACATCGATGAGGGAGAGCGTTTTGACGTCGCGCGGCAATCTCAAAGTGCGCGGTTCAGCAGCGTGCTGCAACATGGAATCCTCCCGCTTGCTTGGTGTCGGAAGGGTAACGAAATGCATGGTTTTTTGGTTGCGAAGGCAGACGGCAAGAAAGGCGAATAGTTTGGCCAGAATCGATTCAGCTTCCAATCAAAACAAGGGGCCCAATTTCGGAATCAGGCCCCTTGTTTTAACCTTTTGATTTTCCGCGGCGCGTTGTCCCGAAACCGGTTTCCACTTGTTGGGCACGCCGCTTTAGATGCGCGCAAAGCTGTGGAGGGTTCGCGGCGGCGAGGGCGGCCGGGTGAGTCCCGGTCGGCCTCGGATTGATCATGCCAATCGGGCATCGAGCGATATTTTGATTGCCCCCAGGGCGCGTGAGACCGGACACTCTGCCTTGGCCTTCTCTGCGAGTTCCTTGAACTTCGCGCTGTCAATCCCCGGCACGGTTCCAATCAGCGTAAGTGCGCTGCCGGTGATGCCCGTTCCGGGAACGAGCGTGACGACGGCCTTTGCGTCAAGTTTCTCGGCCGGCGTGCCGTTCTCTGCAAGAAAATGCGAAAGTTGCATCGCATAGCAGCCCGCATGAGCTGCGGCGATCAGTTCTTCCGGATTGGTCCCTGATTTTCCGCTCTCATCCTCGAAACGATTTTTGAACGAGTATGGAAGGCCGCTGATGGCGCCGCTCTGCGTTTCCAGCGTGCCGCTGCCTTCCTTCAACTTGCCTTTCCAGACGGCTGTTGCATGACGGTCCATGGTTTTCTCCTGATTTTGCGAATATCAAGCGGCCCTATGGCTGGCCCGCCAACTATAACGTTCGCGGCTCAGTAAGCCATGACAGTTTTGAACGGCATTGCGACAGCCGACGAGCAACGTTACTCAGATCGCCTCGCCCCTCAGCAGCCTTGGCATGTCGCCCGACAAGCCTGAAGCCTGTCTTATGAAGAAATCCTTCATGCGCGGAATGCGGTCGACAATACCGAGGCCGATATCGCGGATCGCCCGCAGCGGACCAAAGTCGTTGGAGAACATGCGGTTGAGAACGTCTGTCGTAACGCCCATCTGAACTGTGTCGAAGCGCCGCCAGCGTTCGTATCTCTGGAGTACGTCAAGCGCTCCGATGTCCTGGCCGAGCCGGTCGGCCTCGACCACCGTTTCGGCAAGCGCCGCCACATCCTTGAAGCCCAGGTTCAATCCTTGGCCGGCAATCGGGTGGATTCCATGAGCGGCGTCGCCAGCAAGAGCAAAGCGAGGCGCAACGAAGTCCCTCGCCAGCTTCAATCCGAGCGGCCACGCGCGAGGCTTGCCCTCCACACGAATCTCCCCCAGCTTCAGTCCGAAGCGATGCTCGAGCTCCATCTCGAAAACGAGTTCGTCACCGGCAACAAGACGGTTCGCGTCGTCGGTGCGCTCTGTCCATACGATCGACGAACGATCGCCGGTGAGCGGCAAGATTGCGAAAGGGCCTGCTGGCAGGAAATGTTCCTCGGCGCGGCCATTGTGGGGGCGCTCATGCGCTACCGTACAAACAATGCCCGACTGGCCGTACTCGAAGTCGACGGTTTTGATGCCAGCCATCGCACGCAGTCTGGAATTCACGCCATCGGCGGCGACAAGCAGCTGCGTATTGAAGGCGATGCCATCGGCAAGGTGCACAAGCATACCTGCCGGACCCCTTTCAAAACCGGTTACGGCTACGCCCTCGATGATGTCGATGCCGAGCTCCTTGGCGCGCCGTCGCAGCGACCGGTTCAGCACCTTGTTGTCCACCATGTGGGCAAAGGCTTCACCGGGCGAGACTTCGCCGCCGAAAGTGAGGAACACGGG
>JBEVEP010000118.1:0-28017 GCA_040512755.1 Mesorhizobium sp. | reverse complement strand
GGCGAAAGGCACTATATGGAACTTACGCCGCACTGCGGTGCCATAGTTCGAAAACTGCCGGGCCTTGACCCCGGCGTGGATGGAGAGCGCTGATGCCTGCTGTGCAGGAGACGATCGAGCAGGTCCGCAAGATCGATGTGGACCAGTACAAATACGGCTTTGAAACACTGATCGAAACCGACAAGGCCCCTAAAGGCCTTAGCGAAGACATCATCCGTTTCATCTCGGAAAAGAAAAATGAGCCGGCTTGGATGCTCGAATGGCGTCTCGGCGCGTTTCGCCGCTGGCTGACGCTCGAAGAGCCCACTTGGGCGCGCGTCGATTATCCGAAGATCGACTTCCAGGACATTTACTACTACGCCGCGCCGAAAAACCAGAGCGGCCCGAAGTCGCTCGCAGAGATCGATCCGGAAATCCTCAAAGTTTACGAAAAGCTCGGCATCCCGCTGAAAGAGCAGGAGATTTTGGCGGGCGTACAGAAGAGCGGCGACGCTTCCGAACTCGAAGAGGCCAATGACAACGTTTACAAGTCGGGCCGTGTCGCCGTCGACGCTGTCTTCGATTCAATTTCGGTTGTCACAACCTTCAAGGAAGAGCTTGCAAAGGCTGGCGTGATATTCTGCTCGATCTCCGAGGCGATCCGCGAACACCCCGAACTGGTGAAGAAATATCTCGGCTCGGTCGTTCCGACGACCGACAATTTCTACGCGACGCTGAACTCCGCGGTGTTTACCGACGGCTCTTTCGTTTTCGTGCCGAAGGGCGTTCGCTGCCCGATGGAACTGTCCACCTATTTCCGCATCAACGAGCGAAATACTGGGCAGTTCGAGCGTACCTTGATCATCGCGGAAGAGGGCTCCTACGTTTCTTATCTCGAAGGCTGCACCGCGCCGCAGCGCGACGAAAACCAGCTTCATGCGGCTGTGGTCGAACTGATTGCTCTGGATGATGCCGAAATCAAATATTCGACTGTCCAGAACTGGTACCCGGGCGACGCCCAGGGCAAGGGCGGCATTTACAACTTCGTCACCAAGCGCGGCGACTGCCGCGGCGCGCGTTCGAAGATTTCATGGACGCAGGTCGAAACCGGATCGGCGATCACATGGAAATATCCGTCATGCATTCTGCGCGGCGACGATAGCCAAGGCAATTTCTACTCGATCGCGGTGTCGAACGGGTACCAGCAGGTCGATAGCGGCACCAAGATGATCCATCTCGGCAAGAACACAAGGAGCCGGATCATCTCCAAGGGCATCGCAGCAGGCTTCTCTCAGAACACCTATCGGGGCCAGGTTTCGGCGCATCGCAAGGCGGAAAACGCTCGCAACTTCACCAACTGCGACAGCCTGTTGATCGGCGACAAATGTGGCGCGCACACAGTGCCGTATATCGAGGCGAAGAACTCGTCGGCCAAGTTCGAGCACGAGGCGACAACGTCCAAGATTTCGGACGATCAGAAGTTCTATGTCATGCAGCGCGGCATTCCCGAGGAGGAAGCGATCGCGCTGATCGTCAACGGATTCGTCAAGGAAGTCATCCAGGAACTGCCTATGGAATTCGCCGTCGAAGCACAGAAGCTGATCGGCATAAGCCTTGAGGGAAGTGTGGGATAATGGCGGCGAAGCCTGTCATAAATCTCGCCGATGTGCCTTTGCACGACACGGGCAACGGCGAAGGTTTCGCGGCCAAGATCGGCAGCTTCGGCGAGTTGATCGGGTCGACGGGCATTGGCTGCATGCTGCATGTTGTCGAGCCCGGGAAAAAGGCGTTTCCCTTCCACGCGCACCATCAGATCCACGAGCTTTTCATCATTATCGAGGGAGAGGGCGAGTATCGCCTCGGCAAGGAGCGGTATGCGGTGAAGCAAGGCGATGTGCTTGCGGCTCCGACCGGCGGGCCTGAGCATGCGCACCAGATACTGAACACCGGAACAGTCACCCTCAAGTATCTCGGCGTTTCCACGATGACCGACACCGAAGTGGTAGAATATCCGGACTCCGGCAAATTTGGCGTCACGTCCCGCTTTGATTGGTCGACCGGCAAGGGTGGGGTTCGACACCTCGCACGCCAAGGCTCCAGTCTTGGCTACTATGACGGTGAAAAATGATGGCGCCGGGAAAGATCAATCTCAGCGGCGAAAAGCTCTTGCGCTTCGCCTGGCGGCGTAGAAGCCGATAGCAGACAGGAACTTGGAAAACATGCTCGAAATCAGAAATCTCCATGCCCGCATCGCCGATGATGGCACCGAAATCATCCGCGGCCTGAACCTGACCGTGCAAGCCGGTGAGGTGGCCGCAATCATGGGCCCGAATGGCTCCGGCAAATCGACATTGTCGTATGTGCTCGCTGGCAGGGACGATTATGAAGTGACTGAAGGCGACATCCTCTATAACGGTCACTCGATCCTCGAAATGGATCCGGCCGAGCGCGCAGCAGCGGGCATCTTCCTTGCCTTTCAGTATCCGATGGAAATACCGGGCGTTGCGACGATGGAATTTCTCAAGGTCGCGATGAATGCGCAGCGCAAGGCGCGTGACGAAGAGCCGCTGAAAGTTCCCGAGTTCCTGAAGAAGGTGAAGGAGGCGGCTTCGTCGCTTAACATGGACATGAGCATGCTGAAGCGGCCGCTGAATGTGGGCTTTTCGGGTGGCGAGAAGAAGCGCGCCGAAATCCTGCAGATGAAGCTTCTGGAGCCGAAGCTCTGTGTTCTGGACGAAACGGATTCCGGTCTGGACATCGATGCGCTGAAGATCGTTGCCGATGGCGTCAACGCGCTGCGCTCGCCCGATCGCGCCATCGTTGTGATCACGCACTACCAGCGCCTGCTGGAATACATCGTGCCCGACAGTGTGCATGTGCTCTACAGGGGGCAGGTGATCAAGTCCGGCGACAAGTCGCTGGCCGTGGAGCTCGAGGCAAACGGCTATGCCGGCTTTATCGACGAGGCGGCGTAGGTGACGGTCATGAACATTCAGATTCAGCCGCAGCGGACTGCCGCCGAAACGGCACTGATAGAGGCTTATGACGAGCGTCTTTCCGGACTGCCTGGCGATGGAGCAGTCGCCATCAAGCGCGACAATGCCATCGAAAGGCTGAAGGCCGGCCTGCCGACCAAGCGCATCGAAGCCTGGCACTACACGGACTTACGCCGGCTGTTGACGGCCGTGCCACGGCACGACCCGGCAGCGGATGCGAAGAAGGTCGATGCCGTCCTGGAGGGATCGGCCGTATTCGCTGTTCTAAACGGCGTGTCGACGGAAAAGACGCCTTCGATCGAGGGTGTCACCGCCCAAAGGCTGGAGGACAAGCTTCGCGATGGCAGCTTTGCGCCGGCTCTTGACGAGCAGGAAGCCGGCGATGCGGTCGGTGCGCTGAACGCAGCTTTCGTGGCGGACGGGTATTTCCTCGACATCGCGGCGCGAGCCGAGATCGAGAAGCCAATCGAGCTGCAGAATGTCCAGGCTGGCGGTCAGACACACAGCCGCTTCCCGGTGCGGATCGGCGCGGGCGCCAAGGTCACCATCGTGGAGCGTCAGACTGGCAGTGGTGCCGCCCTGGTTTCTTCGGTCAGTCATCTGGTCGTCGGCGAAGGCGCCGAAGTCCTGTGGCTCATCGTGCAGGATCAATCGGACGACGCCACGCATCTCGGCCAGTTCAACGCGGAATTGGGCAAGGATTCCAGACTGACGCTCTTCATCATGAATGCCGGTGGAAAACTGGTCCGTCAGGAAGTTCGCGTCCGCACGGCCGGCGAGGGGTCTGATTTTCAGCTCCGCGGCGTCAACCTTCTGTCCGGCGACACGCATACCGACGTGACGATGGTGCTGGACCACACGGTTCCGCATACCGGTTCGCGCGAACTCATCCGCAACATCGTGACCGGCAGGGCTCGGGGCGTGTTCCAGGGGCGCATCAACGTGCATCAGCCGGCGCAGAAGACCGACGCGAAAATGGCCTGCAACACGCTGTTGCTCTCGGATGACGGCGAGTTCTCAACCAAGCCGGAGCTCGAGATTTTCGCCGACGATGTGCAGTGCGGCCACGGAGCGACCGTGACCGAGATCGACCACAATCACCTGTTCTACCTGATGTCCCGGGGCATTGACGAAAAGACCGCGCGCGGCCTGTTGGTGAAGGCGTTCCTCGCTGAAGTGATCGAGGAGCTGGACAATGAGCAGGTGGTGGATGCGCTCGAAGCGCGGCTCGATCATTGGTTTGTCACACATGGGTGATGAATGAACGCGCCGGCAAAAATCGCGGAACCCTATGATGTCGAGGCGATCCGTCGCGACTTCCCGATCCTGTCGCGCGAGGTCTACGGCAAGCCGCTCGTCTATCTCGACAACGGGGCGTCGGCGCAAAAGCCCAAGGTCGTGCTTGACACCATCGACCATGCCTACCGCAATGAATATGCGAATGTTCATCGCGGCCTTCATTTCCTTTCCAACGCCGCAACCGACGCCTATGAGAAGGCGCGCGAAACCGTTCGGCGTTTCCTGAACGCTGGAAGCGCTGAGGAAATCGTGTTCACGAGCAACACCACTTCCGCGATCAACACGGTCGCCTACGGCTTCGGCATGCCCAATATCGGGCAGGACGACCAAATCGTGCTCTCGATTATGGAACACCACTCCAACATCGTTCCATGGCATTTCATCCGGGAGCGTCAGGGCGCGAAGTTGGTCTGGGTGCCGGTGGACGATTTAGGCGTGCTCCACGTCGAGGAGTTCGAGAAGCGGCTTACCTCGCGCACGAAGCTCGTTGCCATCACGCACATGTCCAATGCGCTGGGCACAGTGACGCCGATCAAGGAAATCGTCCGGATCGCTCATGCGCGGGGAATTCCGGTTCTCGTTGACGGCAGCCAGAGCGCTGTCCATCTGCCGGTCGACGTGCAGGACATCGGCTGCGACTTCTTCGTGTTCACCGGCCACAAGGTCTACGGGCCGTCCGGCATTGGCGTGCTTTACGGCCGCAAGGAGATGCTGGACCGCATGCGGCCGTTCCATGGCGGCGGCGAGATGATCCTGGAAGTGACTGAGGATAAAGTCACTTACAACGATCCGCCCCACCGTTTCGAGGCGGGAACACCGCCAATCGTGCAGGCGATCGGCCTTGGCGCCGCGCTCGACTATATGGACGGCATCGGCCGGGAACGTATCGCCGCTCACGAGGCAGATCTGAAGGCCTATGCGCACGAGCGCCTCCGGTCGATCAATTCGCTGCGGATCTTCGGCGATGCTCCAGGCAAGGGCGCCATCATTTCCTTCGAATTGCAGGGCATCCACGCGCATGATGTTTCGATGGTCATCGATCGCCAGGGTGTGGCAGTGCGCGCGGGCACCCATTGCGCGCAACCCCTGTTGAAACGCTTTGGCGTCACCTCCACATGCAGGGCATCGTTCGGGATGTATAATACGAAGCAGGAAGTCGACGTTCTGGTTGAGGCGCTGGAAAAGGCGCGAAAGTTCTTCGGGTGAGCATCATGGAAGAGGCAGGTATAGCCGATAAGGTTGCTGGGAAGGCTCCCGCTGGTGACGCCGTCCCGGTTTCCGCCATCCCTGCGGACGAACTGGCCCGCATCACCGACGATATCGTTTCGGCTTTGAAGACGGTCTATGATCCGGAGATCCCTGCCGACATCTACGAGTTGGGACTGATCTACAAGATCGACATCGAAGACGACCGCACGGTGAAGATCGACATGACGCTGACAGCCCCCGGATGTCCGGTTGCGGGCGAGATGCCGGGATGGGTCCAGAACGCAGTTGGCGCGGTCGAAGGCATATCGGACGTGGAAGTCAACATGGTGTTCGATCCACCATGGACGCCGGATCGCATGTCGGAAGAGGCGCAGGTTGCCGTTGGCTGGTATTGAGCCGGATACGCTCCTGCGCGGCTTTCTGCCGAAGCGCTTGCACCGGGTTCGAATCTTCACCATTTTAGGTGAAACATCCTTCGGCAGGCCTTGAACCTGCGCGCAATGGAGATCGAAGTATGGGTCGTTTCTCAGTCATCAGCATGAGCGAGAATGCCGCTGCGCGCGTTCGTGAGATCATGGCGACGCGTGAAAACGCAAAGGGCATTCGGCTCGGCGTCAAGAAAGGTGGCTGCGCCGGTATGGAGTATACCGTCGACCTCGTGACCGATCCCAATCCCAAGGATGACCACATCGAGCGTGACGGCGCTCATGTCTATGTCGCGCCGGAAGCAGCACTTTTCCTGCTTGGGACCGAGATGGATTTTGAGCAGACTACACTTAGAACCGGTTTCACCTTTAGAAATCCGAACCAGAGCTCGGCATGCGGATGCGGCGAGTCGGTCGAACTTAAGCCCGCGGACCTGAAGGCCTTGGCCGAGGCGCGGGCAGAGAGCGCTGCATAGAGTTCCGCATTTCCCTGCCAGGGCCGTTTCCGCCAATCTCCAGCGCTGGAGATTTGCCGCAGTTCCTTTGCGTTCGTCATCTTCGGGCTACTGGCGTCGGCGCCCATCGTTGGGCCGTTCGCCGCTCTAATCGATCCACAAGCCCCACCGCCGATGCCAATCGGCGATCGATTCTTCCGGATACAGATCGAACGCGACATCGCCGTCGCGAATACTCGGCTGAACCCAGCCCGCCTTATATTTCAGCATGAGATGGACCCGCTGTGGTGCTACGGGCAATTCCGTGTCGATCGCGGATGCGAATGGGTGGACGAGTTCTGGCCAGGTTGGATCATAAAGCCACAAGGCCGATCCGCATTCGCGGCAGAAACGCCGCTCGCCGGATGACACGTTGCAATGCCCGGCTTCATCCTCGATCTCGGCGCGGTATAGGCCAAGATGTTTCTCGCCGGCGATTTTCAGTGTTGCCGCATCGGCGCCCAGATTGATGGCGTAACCGCCGCCGCCCTGCTGCTTGCGGCAAATCGAACAGTAGCAAAGCTGGTAGGGAACAGGCGTATGGCTTGAAACCTCGAACCGCACCGCGCCACATCGGCACGAACCTTTCAGCAACTCTGGCATCGTTTTATCCTTGCGCGAGGGAGCCACGACTAACTCGGTGCGCCGGTGCATAGTCTATTCCTGGCTTTCGCCGCCGTCACCGGTTGTGAATGGTTGGGAGTTGTTGCGCAGCGCCCGATCTTTCGGCTACCGGGTTCTCTCACCAACAAGGACATGCGAAGGCCAACATGGACGAGAATGCAATTCGGGACATATTTTCCGCGCTCGGGCCGATCTCGATAAGGCGCATGTTCGGCGGCAAGGGGATCTACTACAACGACGTCATCATTGCCGTGGAGCTGCGAGGCGAACTGCTTTTGAAAGCAGACAGCGTGAGCACGCCGGAATTTGAAGCAGCAGGCTGCAAGCAATGGACCTACACGGGATCAAGACACGGCAAGCTCGTTTCAATGCCGTATTGGAGCACGCCCGAAGCGGCGCTCGATGATCCCGAAGAGATGGCCGTCTGGGCTCGCAAATCGTACGAGGCCGGCCTGCGCGCCGGGAAATAGGACGTTACTGTTCCCAACGCTTGACGAGACGTTGTTGGCGCGAAGCAGCATCGGGAGGGCAGGCCGAAGGAAAGTCGCGCGGTAGCTGCCGGCTGCTGTTCGTCAGACTTTGGCAGCGATGCGCATGAACGCCGGCATGTCGTCGCCGAAGCCCAGTACGCCGTCGGCGTCTTCGCGGCGGTTTCGTCTATCTGCCTTGTCGTCGCGGCTTGAACGTCCTTCGTCAGCCTGCACGGGACGCTCTTTGCGCTCGGCATTCTCCGCGCGGATCGCGTCTTTCCGGGCGCGGCGCTCGTTTGGCGCCTCGACTGGACTCTCAACCATGGTTGCTCCCGGTTCGTCGACGGCGGGGGTCAGCTCCTTGGACTGCCGGGCGGGGCGCTCGGATCGCGGTGTCCGGCCGCCGTCCTTATGGGTGCGCTGCCGGCCTCTGCCGCGGCCCTGCCTTGGCTCATCATCCGCGTCGGTCACAACGACCGTGGAGAGATCGCCATCGTGCCAGTCGACCTTCTGGCCAATCAGCCTCTCGATTGCCGCGACATGTTTCACATCGGATTTCGTCACGACCGTGAATGATTTGCCCGACCGTCCCGCACGTCCCGTCCGTCCGATTCGGTGCACATAGTCTTCAGCATGAATCGGAACGTCGAAATTGAAGACGTGGCTGACATCCGGAATGTCCAGGCCCCGTGCGGCAACGTCGGAGGCGACCAGCAGTTTGAGCTTCCCATCCCGGAAATTTGCCAGCATGGTCATGCGGGCCCGCTGGTCCATGTCGCCATGCAGCGCACCTGCGTTGAAGTCATATTTCACAAGCGAGCGGAACAGTTCCGACACTTCGACCTTGCGGTTGCAGAAGATGATCGCGTTTTTGATGCATTCTTCTTCGGCCCGTATGAGGTCACGTAGAACGGCGCGTTTGTTCCACGGCTTCGGGCCCGATTTGACCAGACGCTGAGTGACCGTGGAGGCCGTGGTTGCCGCCTTGGCTACCTCGACGCGAACCGGCGCATGAAGGAATTGCTCGGTGAGTTTGGTGATTTCCGGCGGCATGGTCGCCGAGAAGAAAAGTGTCTGCCGCGTGAACGGGATGAGCTTGCAGATACGTTCGATGTCAGGGATGAAGCCCATGTCAAGCATACGGTCTGCCTCGTCAATGACGAGGATTTCGACGCCGGTGAGCAGCAGCTTGCCGCGCTCGAAATGATCAAGCAGCCGGCCGGGCGTGGCGATCAGCACGTCGGCGCCGCGCTCCAGCTTGCGGTCCTGCTCCTCGAAGGACACGCCTCCGATGAGAAGCGCCATGTTGAGGCGGTGGTTCTTGCCGTACTTGACGAAATTCTCCTCAACCTGCGCAGCGAGTTCGCGCGTCGGCTCGAGGATAAGTGTGCGCGGCATGCGGGCTCGGGCACGGCCCTTTTCAAGGCGCGTCAACATCGGCAAGACGAACGATGCCGTTTTGCCGGTGCCGGTCTGCGCTATGCCAAGCACGTCCTTGCCCTGCAAGGCATGCGGAATAGCCTCTGCCTGAATGGGGGTCGGTTGCTGGTAGCCGGCGTCAGTGACTGCTGAAAGAACCTTGGAGGAAAGGCCGAGGTCTGCAAAGGTCAACGCTTCTGGAGCGGTCTGTACGTCTGAGGACAATTCTTGGGCTGCTTTAGCTGGTTGAATATGGCGCATTCCGCCTGGCAAGATGCCCGCGCCGAGAGTAACGGGTACGGCGTTACGGGTAAGTATGCGATTTGTCAACAGAAAGCGGCATGAATACGGCGGCAGCTCCGCTTCTATACTTATATTTTGTCGCGGCTCGGTCCGGCCCGGCTCAATATCGGAACTGTTCGATAAGAATCCGTTCGTTCCACGAGTGACTGGCGTCGAAAAGTAGCGTCGCCGTCTGATGATTGGATTGGCTCACTGTCACGGAAACAACCGACTTGAACTCGGTATGGTCGGCGGCGACGTTCACCGGACGTTTGTCGCCTTCCAGAATGTCGAACCGAACGGTCGACTTTTCAGGAATAAGCGCCCCGCGCCATCGCCGCGGGCGGAATGGGCTTACAGGCGTCAGCGCCAGGAGAGGCGCATCGAGCGGCAGAATGGGGCCGTGCGCCGACAGATTGTAGGCAGTGGAACCTGCGGGAGTGGCTACCATCACCCCGTCGCAGCTCAATTCTTCCAGCCGGACTTTCCCGTCGATCGCGATGCGTATTTTGGCCGTCTGATATGATTGGCGCCACAGTGCAACCTCGTTGATCGCTAGGGCATGGCAAATGGTCCCGTCTTCGGTGGCCGTTTCCATTTCCAGGGGACGGATCGTCTCAGGGATGGCGGCAGAAATGCGTCCTGGCAGGCCTTCCTCACGGTACTCGTTCATGAGAAAGCCTACCGTGCCACGGTTCATGCCGTAGACCTTTTTGCCCGTGCTCATTGTTTCGCGCAGCGTCTGCAGCAAGAAACCATCGCCTCCCAGCGCGACGACCACGTCGGCTTCCGCGATCTCGGTCTGTCCGTAGATACTGGCAAGACGCTTCGCGGCAGCCCTGGCGTCTTCCGTGCTGGAAGAAACGAAAGCGAAGGTGTTCGTTGCTCTTTTCATCGCTTCCGGCCGCGGGCTGTCATCGTTTGGTTGCCGCCGGGTTAGCATGCTGCTTCCTCGCTGCAAAGAGAGGCCTGTCTGCTATAGGCTGACGACAGGGGGAACGGGAGGATGGAATGAGAATTGAAGGCTCCTGCCACTGCGGAAATATCACCTATGAGGCCGAGATTGATCCGGCGAGGGTCGGAATTTGCCATTGCACGGATTGCCAGACGCTGACGGGTACGGCGTTTCGGGTTACTGTTCCGGCTCCCGAACAGGACTTCCGGATCATTGCCGGTGTCCCGAGGATCTATGTCAAAACGGCGGAAAGCGGTCGCGCTCGCGCTCAGGCGTTTTGCGCTGACTGTGGCACGCCGCTCTATGCGACATCCGTAGGCGAGGGGCCCAAGATTTTCGGCATTCGCGCCGGCACCGCGCGCCAGCGCGCCCAACTGGTGCCCAGGCGCCAGGTCTGGCACCGCTCAGCGCTCCCATGGCTGCCCGAGATGCCTTGTATAGAGACGACGTGGGAGAAGGAGAGTTAACACCAGGGCAAGCGGAGGCATGAAGAGAAGGCTCGGAAAAGGCAAAGCCGAGCCACTGCGACGCACATTCTCCTTTACTGAAGCGGAAATTCTGGGTAACCGAGGCCTCGAAAGTGCCCTTGTAGCTCAGCTGGTAGAGCAGCGGTTTTGTAAACCGAAGGTCGGCGGTTCGATCCCGTCCGGGGGCACCATTCCGGATCCCCAACCATAAAATAGACCGAACGATCGCCAGTTTGGCTCAGTCAAGCGACATCGTGCGGGCATAAGTTGGCGGCTCTGGCCTTGCGACGTCCAACGCTGTAGTCGGGGAGCTGCGAGCAACGCATAGAAAGCGGTTGCCAACAATGCAATCGAATGCTTCGATCGACGGCAGGAGGAAGCCAATCGATGTCCAATATCTGGCCAGCACTCGCCGTCGTCGCTTTCTGCGCTGTCGCGATAAGCATCCTGTTGCCAACTTTTCGGGAATGAGACAGGCGCGTTGATCGGCCTGCAACAGCGGCCTAGTTGGCGACAGCGAGCCACGGCCAACGCGTTTGCCTTCGCCTACTGTAGGCGGTCAATTCCGGACGGTCAGGCGCGAGACACGCCTTTGAACGAACCCGAACCGTCAAACCGGCAGACGAATATGCCTTCCGGCTTACCCTCCGGTGGCCACTGCCCATAGACAGAATAGCCATCGACCGATTGCTCAATCGGCACGGTTCTGACGTTTTCAGCGGGCTGGCCGAATTCTGTCGCGGCCTCGCTGCGGCATATCGATGACATCTCGCTCGGGGCCCCACCCGCTGACGCCACTGGACCGGTGCCGGTACCGCTGCTTTCACATCCGCTCAGGACAAGCAAGCCTGCTATCGCCATCGAAATGCGTCTCATCGTCGGTTGCCTCGAAGGATTACGCAGTGCCCCGACAACGCTGGTTCGATTCGGCTGATAGGTCAACTCTCCTCTGGCTACGGCGCTTTATGCCACGGTGCTTTTGCGCGGAACTAACCTGTGGGCAGGGAATCGCAAAACCGGGAGATGCGACGAACAAGCGATGCGGCCCGCCAGGGCGGAAAACAGGGGCCCGCCAAGCGTCCACGCCTTGCATCGATCGAGGATGCGGTTTACCCCCTCATCGCCTTATTGAGGATCGTTCTAGCCATGCTTGACATCAAATGGATTCGGGAGAACCCGCAGGCTCTGGTCGAGGCGCTGAAAAAGCGCTCGTGGTCTGTCGAAGACGCCGAAATGATGGTCACCGATTTGGTTGCCAGGGACGAGGCACGCCGCGCACACGTTGCCAGGCTTCAGGAGGCGCAGGAACGCCGCAACGCCGCCTCGAAGGAGATCGGCAAGGCGATGGCCGCGAAAGACACGGCCCTTGCCGAGACGCTGAAGGCTGAGGTGGCTGAACTCAAGGGCTTCGTTCAGAACGGCGAAGCTGAGGAGCGGAGGCTCGATCAGGCGCTGAACGAAGCGCTGGCGGTCATTCCCAATGTGCCGCTCGCCGATGTTCCGGTCGGCGCTGACGAGCGCGACAATGTCGAGATCCGAAAGGTCGGCGATGTGCCGCCGCGCCCGAAATGGGCAAAAGAGCATTTTGAGATCGGCGAAGCGCTCGGCCAGATGGATTTCGAGCGTGCGGCCAAGCTTTCCGGTGCCCGCTTTACCGTGCTGAAGGGACAGCTCGCGCGTCTCGAACGCGCCCTTGGCCAGTTCATGCTCGATCTCCACACAACCGAGCACGGCTACACGGAGGTAATCCCTCCGCTGCTGGTGCGAGACGACGTGCTTTACGGCACGGGCCAATTGCCGAAATTCGAGGAAGATCTGTTTTTTGTCCCCCATGGCGATGGACGACTGGGCCTCATCCCAACGTCGGAGGTGCCCCTCACCAATCTTGCTCGGGAGCAAATCCTCGCCCATGACCAATTGCCGCTGCGGTTTACGGCACTGACGCCCTGCTTCCGTTCCGAGGCCGGCTCCGCGGGCCGCGATACGCGCGGCATGCTGCGGCAGCATCAGTTCTATAAAGTCGAACTTGTCTCGATCACCGATCAGGAAAGCTCAAATGCCGAGCATGAGCGCATGACGCAATGCGCCGAAGAGGTGCTGAAGCGACTCGGCTTGCCTTTCCGGACAGTCGTGCTCTGCACCGGAGATATGGGTTTCGGAGCGCGCAAGACCTATGACATAGAGGTCTGGTTGCCCGGCCAGAGCGCCTATCGGGAAATCTCGTCCTGTTCAGTCTGTGGCGACTTCCAGGCTCGACGCATGGATGCGCGTTATCGCCCGGCCGAGGAGAAGGGAACGCGATTCGTTCATACATTGAACGGTTCAGGTGTTGCCGTGGGCCGCGCCCTGATCGCCGTCATCGAAAATTATCAGAATGCGGACGGCAGTGTCACGATTCCTGAAGTTTTGCGGCCTTATATGGGTGGATTGGAAAAAATAGATTCAAAGTAGAACGATGCGAATTCTGCTTACCAATGACGACGGCATCTACGCTGAGGGGCTCGCTTGTCTGGAGCGCATAGCCCGGACCATGTCCGATGACGTCTGGGTCGTTGCGCCTGAGACTGATCAGTCCGGTTTTGCCCATTCTCTGTCGCTGTCGGAGCCGCTGCGCATGCGCAGGATCGACGACCGGCACTATGCGTTGCGAGGCACGCCGACAGACTGCGTCATTATGGGTGTCCGCAAGCTGATGCCTGGATTGCCGGACCTGATCCTGTCGGGCGTGAACTCTGGCTCGAACGTTGCGGACGATATCACCTATTCCGGCACCGTCGCAGGCGCGATGGAGGGTACGCTTCTCGGCGTTCGATCGATCGCGGTCAGTCAGGCATACAACGTTCAGAGCCAGGAGCGTGTCGTGCCTTACGAGACGACAGAGGCGTTGGCTCCGCAGCTCTTCGACAAACTGCTCTCGGCCGACCTGCCGCCAGGAGTTTTTCTGAACGTCAATTTTCCGAACTGCCCACCCGACGAGGTCGAAGGCGTGGTTGTGACCAATCAGGGTAAATATGTCCACGGCCTCTGGGTCGAAGAGCGGGCGGATGGTCGAGGCTTTCCGTATTACTGGCTGCGCTTTGGACGCCAGACGGCGGAGATGAAGCCGGGAACGGACATGGCGGCGGTCAACGAAAAGCGTATCTCGGTGACGCCACTAAAGCTCGATCTGACCGCGCATGAAGTGAAGGACAGTCTGGCGAAGGCGCTTGCATGACCATGCTGATGGATGATCGAGAGGGATTCGCTGCGTTTCTGCTCCGGTTGCGCGCCCTGGGCATACCGCCGAAGGATTTGGTCGCCGCCATGGAAGCGACGCCGCGGAAGACTTTTGTCCCGGGCGTATGGCAGTCGGTGGCGTGGTCGGATCGTATGGTGCCGATCGAGTGCGGCGAAACGCTGGAGGGGGCAGACCTTCAGGCCGCGGTGATCGCGGCGCTTCAGCTCGAACCGGGACATCGCGTGCTGGAAGTAGGCACGGGCTCTGGGTTCACGGCAGCGGTGATGGCGCGGATGGCGGCGCGGGTGGTTACGGTTGATCGCTACCGGACGCTGGTCGAGCAGGCGCGGCAGCGTTTCGAGACGCTTGGCATCAGCAATGCGTTCGCTCGCTTAGCTGATGGCTCCAACGGCCTGCCGGGCGAGGGGCCTTTCGACCGCATCGTGGTCTGGGCGTCCTTCGACAGCCTTCCGCGTCCGTTCATCGACCAACTGTCCACCAATGGCATCATGATCGCGCCGATCGGACTGCCTGAGGAGGTGCAACTTCTCGCCAAGCTCACAAAGGTCGGCAGCCGCTTTGAGCGCGAGGACATTGCCCGGGTGCGATTGCAGCCCGTTGTCAAAGGGGTCGCTGCCGCAATCTGACGAAACGTCGGTGTGTGGGCATAACTTTGCGTAGCTGACACCTGCATCTTAACGGACCGGTAACATTAACGCGGTTTAATCATGACAAGAGTGTCGGGTTACGCGTGGGTCAAATCGATGCAGTCGAGTATTGTGAACAAGAGCCAACGCAATCTGGCTCGCGGAGCCGCTGTCCTTATCATTGCCGGACTGGCCGCTGGATGTAGTTCCGGCGTGGCGCGCTTCAACGGCGTTGACGACATCTTCACGTCGAGCACCAATCAGCGCCAGATCATCCCTCCTGCCAGCCAGCCCTATCCGGGCGACCAGCCTGCTCAGGTGGCAGCCGCGCCGGTGGCTCAGCCGGGTGTGGCATCGAATGGGCCGATCGGCCGGACGGCACTGGCGCCGGTCGCCGGCTCGCAGCCGGTCAGCACGTCGCCGGCGGCTGTTTCCGCACAGGCGATACCGCAACCCGCGCCGGCGCTGAACCCGGTGGCGACCGCCGCGGCGGCGCAGTCTGTCAACGAAGATATCAAGGGCTGGTCGCGCGATGGCGGCAGCCAGATCACAGCCAAAGAAGGCGAGACTGTTTACAACCTGTCGCGCCGCTTTGGAGTGCCGGCTGATGTTATCATGAAGGCCAACGGCCTTAACAGTTCAACCGGTCTCCAGGCTGGACAGAAGATCATCATTCCGAGTTACCTCAATTCCGACAAGGCAGGATCCTCTGCGCCAACCAACGCCGCGATGGCCAAGCCCTCGCAAGATACGAAATACGACGTTCCTGGGAACAAGGTGCCAGTGCCCAGCAAAGCCCCGGCGAACAAGGTGGCTGTGTCGCCGCAGACGCCGAAGGATACGCAGTCCGCAGTTGTCGGCGGCACTTATAAGGTCCAGGAGGGCGATACGCTGACTCGGATCGCCAAAAAGACTGGAGTTGGCGTTGCGGCTCTCAAGCAGGCCAACGGTATGCAAACCGAGATGGTCCGCATCGGCCAGACTTTGAAGGTCCCGTCTGGTAATGCGGCTTCCACTCAGGTCGCCAGCGCGCCGGCAAAAGTCGATAAGGTCAAGACCAGTTCAACCAACCCAAGCGCCAAGGTCGAACCTGTGGTGAGCTACACGCCGCCCAAGAAGGCCGACAAAGTCATTGAAGAGGCCGAGCAGGACACCGCGGCTGCACCGAACGCCACCGGCATCAACCGGATGCGATGGCCCGTGCGCGGCCGCGTGATCTCGAATTACGGTGCGGGCGGCGGCAAGAACGGCGATGGCATCGATATCGCGGTGCCCGAGGGTACGTCCGTCAAGGCCGCGGAAAATGGCGTTGTGATTTACGCTGGTGACGGGTTGAAGGAATTCGGCAACACGGTCCTGGTGCGTCATGAGAACGGGCTGGTCACTGTCTATGGCCATGCCAGCGAGTTGAAGGTCGCTCGCGGTGAAAAGGTGAAGCGGGGTCAGGAGATCGCGCGCTCCGGCATGAGCGGAACGACTGACCTGCCGAAGCTTCACTTTGAGGTCCGCAAGAACTCATCGCCGGTCGATCCTTCGACATTCCTGGAATAGGCACCTGGTTCCATTGGGAATATTCAGGCCGCACAACGGATAGCAGCCTGTTGCGATCAGCCTTCAGCCTTCAACGGCTGGCCGAGGCGGCCGGCGAGGTCCTGGATGAACTGCCAGGCGACTCTTCCCGACCGACTGCCGCGCGTCGTCGCCCATTCCAGCGCTTCGGCACGCAGCGCTTCTGCGCTGATCTTCAGGCCGTGAT
Source organism: Mesorhizobium sp. (assembly GCA_040512755.1). Classification (GTDB taxonomy): domain Bacteria; phylum Pseudomonadota; class Alphaproteobacteria; order Rhizobiales; family Rhizobiaceae; genus JBEVEP01. The sequence continues at coordinate 11,778 of JBEVEP010000118.1, read as the reverse complement.
AGCGGACATAGCCTTCAATCATGTCCAGATACTCGTCCTGGGAGCATTTGTGGAAGCCGAGCCACAGGCCGAAACGGTCGGATAGCGACACCTTTTCTTCCACTGCCTCGGATGGATTGATTGCGGTCGAGCTCTCATTTTCGATCATGTCGCGCGGCAGCAGATGGCGGCGGTTGGAGGTCGCGTAGAAAATCACATTCGCCGGACGGCCCTCGACCCCGCCCTCCAGCGCTGCCTTGAGCGATTTGTACGACGTGTCGTCGTGATCGAAGGAAAGGTCATCGCAGAACAAGATGAAGCGGAAGGGTGCATCCTTCAAAATGTTCATCAGCTTCGGCAGCGTATCCACGTCCTCGCGATGAATTTCGATGAGCTTCAGCGGTTCGTGCCCCCGGCGCGATGCATTGACATTCGCGTGCACCGCTTTGACAAGGGAGGACTTCCCCATGCCGCGGGCGCCCCACAGGAGCGCGTTGTTCGCGGGAAGTCCGGACGCGAAGCGTTCCGTATTGTCGACAAGGATGTCACGGACTCTGTCCACGCCGCGGATGAGTCCAATATCGATGCGGTTCACGCGATGGATGGGCTCCAGACAGCCGGGATCGGCGGCCCATACGAAACAATCGGCGGAAGCGAGGTCAGTTTGCGGCGCGTCGCGCGGCGCCAGCCGAGATACGGCTGCGATCAGCCGGTCGAGCTTCTTTTCGAGAGATTCGTTTGATTTTTCTGGCATTGAACCGAACTGCGCTTCCAAACTGCTGCGGATAACCGCTCTAACATGGCGAAACCGGCTGGAAAAGAACGGCAGGATGGGCCAGTCGCAGTTGCAAAGGTCACTTTAGCGACTATATTCCGCCCACATTTCAAGGGGGCTGGTTCGCGCTCCCGCAGTCCTTTCTCAGGAGTTCTCAATGTTCGTTACGCCGGCATACGCCCAGGCCATTGGCGCCACACCCGACATCTTCGTCAGCATTTTGCCGTTTGTCCTCATTTTCGTGATCATGTATTTTCTGATCATTCGCCCGCAGCGTCTGCAGTTGAAGAAACGTGGCGAGATGCTGGCCGCAATCCGCCGTGGCGACACCGTTGTTACCGGCGGCGGATTCGTCGGCAAGGTGACCAAGGTGGTCGACGACAACGAACTTGAGATCGACCTCGGCGGTACGAAAGTGACTGCGCTGCGTTCCACTATCAGCGACGTGCGGGTGAAGGGCGAGCCAGTCGCCAACCAGAACGCCAAGAAATAACCGCATTCGAGGCGGAACCGGTACGGATTCGGCCAACTGACGAGACAAAATGCTCTATTTCTCTCCCTGGAAGACATTCGCGATCTGGCTGGTCGTGGGATTGGGTATCTTTTTCATGATCCCCAATGTGCTGCCCCAATCCGTTCTGGATTCGCTGCCGGACTGGGTTCCGAAGAAGACAATGACGCTTGGCCTCGATCTGCAGGGCGGGTCGCATATCCTCCTGCAGGTCGATCGTCAGGATTTGATCGATGAACGTCTTCAGGCGACGCGCGACGATATCCGTACGATGCTGCGCGACGCCAAGATCGGCTATACGGGTCTGTCCGGAACAGGGCGTTCGGTTCAGGTTCGTATCCGCGAGGCCAATGAGGTCGACAAGGCGAAAACCGCCCTTCAGACACTGACGCAGCCCGTTTCTTCAGGCGTGTTTGGCGCCGGCGCGATCAACGAACTGACCCTTGATGATCCGGAGCCCGGCTTGCTGCGCTTCACGCTGACGGAAGAGGGCATCACATATCGAACCAGTTCAGCCGTCACGCAATCGATCGAGGTCATCGGTCGGCGCGTTAACGAACTCGGCACGACGGAGCCGATCATTCAACGCCAGGGCGTGGACCGTATCCTCGTCCAGGTGCCGGGCCTTCAGGATCCCCAGCGTCTCAAGGATATTCTCGGCCAGACGGCGAAGCTGACCTTCCAGATGGTCGATCAGAGTATGCCTGTGCAGGAGGCGATCGAGGGACGGCCGCCGGCAGGGTCTTCGGTTCTCTATTCGATGGACGATCCGCCGGTTCCATACCTCATCGAGAACCGGGTCATCGTTTCGGGCGAAAACCTCGTCGATGCGCAGGCGACATTCGACCAGCGCACAAGCGAACCGGTGGTATCGTTCCGCTTCGACGCGAAAGGTGCGCAGCGCTTCGGTCAGGCGACGCAACAGAATGTCGGCAAGCTGTTTGCGATCATTCTTGACAATCAGGTCATATCCGCCCCGCAAATCCGGGAGCCGATCCTGGGTGGCACCGGACAGATTTCCGGAAGTTTCACTGCCCAAAGCGCCAACGATCTCGCGGTGTTGCTCCGGGCCGGCGCGCTGCCGGCCGATCTGACAATCGTCGAGGAGCGTACGGTCGGTCCGAGCCTAGGCGCCGATTCGATCGATGCAGGCAAGTTTGCTTCGCTGATCGCCGGTATCCTTGTCGTGAGCTTCATGCTTGTGGCGTATGGAACGCTTGGCGTGATCGCAAATTTCGCGCTAGCTGCCAACGTCGCGTTGATCATCGGCATCCTTTCAGTGCTTGGCGCAACGCTGACGATGCCAGGTATTGCCGGTATCGTGCTGACGGTCGGCATGGCGGTCGACTCCAACGTCATTATTTACGAGCGCGTGCGCGAGGAGCGGCGACAGGGCCGATCATTGGTCCAATCGCTGGATTCCGGTTTCGCCAAGGCATTGGCAACGATCGTCGACGCCAACTTCACGACGTTCATCGCCGCGGTGATTCTGTTCTATCTGGGATCGGGACCGGTTCGTGGTTTCGCTGTGACACTCGCGATCGGTATCGTAACGACCGTGTTCACCGCCTTTACGCTGACGCGATGGATGATCGCAATCTGGCTCAGACGCATGAAGCCGAAGGAACTGCCCAACGGACTCGTCCGCTTTGTGCCTGACGACACGACTTTGCCATTCATGTCATGGCGCAGATACGCCTTCACGCTATCGGCAGCGGCGTCCATCATTTCGATGGTTCTCTTCTTCTCGATGGAGATGAACTACGGCATCGACTTCCGAGGCGGCTCGAGCATCGAAGTGCAGGCCAAGGGCGATGTTGCTGATCCCGGTAACGTTCGGGCAAGACTGGGCGAGTTGAACGTTGGCGACGTCCAGGTGCAGGAGTTCGGTTCGCCTCGGGATCTGCTCATCCGGATCGAAGGGCAGGGCGGCGGCGATAACGCTGAACAGAGCGTGGTCGAAAAGGTCAGGCTGGAGCTGGAGGATGACTACAGTTTCCGGAAGGTAGAGTCGGTGGGGCCCACCGTCTCGTCGGAACTCGCATTCTATGGAACGATGGGCGTTTTGGCTTCGCTTGTGGCGATGCTGATCTACATCTGGTTCCGGTTCGAATGGCAGTTCGGCCTTGGCGCTGTCATTGCGACGGTCCACGACGTGACGATGATGGTCGGGCTCTACGTCGTTTCAGGGTTGGAATTCAACCTGACGAGTATCGCGGCCATCCTCACGATTGTCGGCTATTCGATCAACGACACGGTCGTCGTCTATGACCGCGTGCGTGAGAATCTCAGGCGCTACAAGAAGATGCCAATCGAGGAATTGCTCGACCTGTCGATGAATCAGACATTGTCCCGAACGGTGCTTACCGGCGTGACGACGCTGCTCGCCCTGATTGCACTCTATCTGTTTGGCGGCGAAGTTATCAGGTCGTTCACTTTTGCCATGATTTTCGGCATCCTGGTCGGCACCTATTCGTCGATCTTCGTTGCCGGGCCATTGCTGATCCTGTTCAGGCTCCGCCCGGAGGTTTCCGGATCAGAAACCACGGGTGCTATTCCGCCTTCCGCGCAGCCGTCGAAGTCGTGACATCATGGCCGGTGGAATTGTGGTCCGCGAGGCGCATTTTCCCGGCCGGCCGCCGATAGACGCCTATGGCAACGGCGGATTTCGCTTTGCCGACATGTCGCACCGCGGCTCAATTCTCTGCCTCCCTTCCGGTGTCTACGGCTGGAAGCCCGAGGAGGGCGGTGTCCTGACGGTCGCGGATTTTGCGAGGCTGTTTGCCGAAGCAGGCACCGTCGAAATCCTCCTGGTCGGAACAGGTACGGATTTGAAACCGCTCCCACCTGCCTTGCGGGCCGCATTCAAGGAGGCGCGCATCTCGGCCGACCCCATGGCGACTGGCGCCGCCGTGCGCACGTACAATGTACTATTGGCCGAAGACCGGGCCGTCGCGGCGGCATTGATCGCCGTGGACTGACGTGGTCCGGGCAACCGATCACGCAATGGAGGTCGTTCGGACGGCTGACCGCGACCGGTACATCGCAGCCCTCTACGCACCCGAATCAAAGCGCGATGGCCTTTTCGCCATCTACGCGTTCAATGCCGAGATCGCCGCTGTCCGAGACCGTATTCGCGAACCTTTGCCTGGCGAAATCCGGCTGCAGTGGTGGAAGGATGTGCTCGACGGCCGCACCGCCGGCGACGGCAACCCGGTTGCGGAGGCGCTGACCGGAGCAATTCACAAATATTCTCTGCCGGTCGCGACGTTTCGCGACTATCTGGAGGCGAGGATATTCGACCTCTATGACGATCCGATGCCGTCCCGCAACGACCTCGAAGGCTATTGCGGTGAAACGGCTTCGGCGTTGATACAACTCGCTTGCCTGATACTTGACCCGGAGTCCGCGCCGCAATTCGCCGCAGTGGCCGGTCATGCCGGCTGCGCCCAAGCCATCACGGGAATGCTTCGGCTTCTGCCTCTCCACCGGACTCGAGGACAATGCTACCTGCCGCAAGATATTCTTGCGGCTGCCGGTACCTCATCGGCGGATTTTGTCACAGGCAAAGTAGGGCCCGCTTCGGCTCGTGCGATTATTGCCATGGCCGCGCTCGCAAGAGAACATCTCGTGGCATTCGAAGATCGTGCACGAGCGCTCCCGCAGACGTTGCGCCCCGCTTTCCTGCCGCTTGCGCTGACCGGTTCCTACCTTCGCCCAATTGAGAGCGATCCCATTGGCGCGTTGAACCAAACTGACGACGTTCGGGGATGGCGAAAGCATCTGCAGATACTTCGCCATGCAACAAGGGGATGGCGCTAAGGAGCAGTTGACGTAAAAGTCAATAATGATAGCTTTCCTCTGCCGCGTTGGTTGTGCTTGGCGGTGGGGGATATCAGAAATGAGTTTGCCCATACTTGTGGCGCTGGTCGTCATGGGGATTTCCATAGCTGTAGCCGCTGTGCACTTTACAGGCGGCAGCGTGAAGGCAAGGCTGACGGATCCCGAACAGGCGCGAATCCGTTTCTGGGAAGACTTCCCGGATGAGGAAATTTCCGAGGTTCATCTGACGAGAAATGCGGCTGCGGCAATCCTTGAATTGGATGGTTCTCGACTGGGGATCGTTCAGCGGTTTGGAGACAAGTTTCTGACGCGCATCGTGTCGGCGAAGGACGTGGCCTACATAGGTATGCTGAGGGAAGGCACTGTTTTGCTCAAGTTCCACGATTTCACCTGGGGCGGCGGAGAGTTTCGCTTCGCTCAGGAGGAGACCCCGCGGATCGTAAGAAACGTTCTCGGCTATGCCCATAAGCGCGCGAGGAAATTGTTCTGATGGAAACCTATGATTTTCCGAAAGTGACCGAACTGGCGATTCCGTTCTTCGTCGTCGCGATCCTCATTGAACTTTGGCTCATCCGCACGGGACGCGCCAAAGGCGCATTTGAAACCCGCGATACGCTGACCAGCTTGATGATGGGAACCGGAAATGTCGTGGCGGGGCTGTTGCTTGGCGTGGTTTCCTATTCGGCGCTGGTCTGGATTTGGCAGTTCCGGCTTTTCGCGCTCGGCCTTTCAGTTTGGGTGTTTGTGGCGGCGTTTCTGCTCGATGACCTGCGTTACTACTGGTACCACCGTATTGCGCACCGGGTCCGCTGGGTTTGGGCCGAGCACGTCAACCACCATTCCAGCCAGCACTACAATCTTTCGACAGCTCTGCGCCAAAGCTGGACCGGGCTTTTCACCGGCATGTTCGTTCTGCAGGCGCCGCTGGTCCTGCTTGGCTTCCACCCTGCGGTGATCGCTTTCGTCTACGGCCTCAATCTCGTCTGGCAGTTCTGGATCCATACGGAGACCATTGGAAAAATGTGGCCGTGGTTCGAATTCATCTTCAACACACCGTCGCACCATCGGGTGCATCACGCGACCAACGCGCGCTATCTCGACGCGAACTATGCCGGCACTCTGATCATCTGGGACCGCCTTTTCGGGACATTCGTTGGAGAGCTCCAGGAAGACCGGCCACGCTACGGAATTGTGAAGAATCTCGGCACGTTCAATCCGCTGAAAGTCGCGTTTCACGAGTATGTCAGCATATTCAGAGACGTCTTTTTGACCGGCCTGACCTTTCGCGAGCGCCTCCGGTACCTCTTTGCACCGCCTGGCTGGAGCCACGACGGCTCACGAGACACTTCCGAGAGCCTGAAGGCTGCCTATGTCGGGAGGAATCCCGGTGAGGCAGGAAAGCCTGGATTGCCGCTTTCAGCGCCCGCAAAGACTTAAACGCTGGATCAAGGTTGCTTCCCGTAAATTGACAGAAGTCAAGTAGGGGGCATAACCTCTTAGATATAGTAGGTCAGCGGGGGTGGTAGTGTTTCGGCTTGCCATCGCTTTTCTGTGTTTGTTGTGGGGGTTTCCGGCCTATTCTTCGCCGGAGATTCGATGGCATCTCAAGCATCCGTTTCGCTACTTCGTCGAAACCACTGACTTCAACATGCATCGCGAGGCAATGGCCGACGTTCTCGCCGCGAATGGCGGTGCGTTGAGTGCAACTGCCGTTTCCGATCTTGAGCGCCTGGTGAACGATCCGCGCTGGCTTCGCGAGTGGTATCGGCTGAACCCAGGGGCCTATCCGGAGGCGCATATCGCAGGACGGCCAGAAAGGGGCTGGGCTCATCACATCAATCGCCGCCGTGGCACATGCTGGGACAGCAGGCAGCAATGGCACGCCTCATGCAAGAGCGATACGTTTGGCGTCTCGTTCAGGACGGACTATGTCAGGCCGCAACGGCATACGGTCATCCTCCGCATTGCCGATCCGCCTGCCGGACGGTGCAGATGGTCGGCGCCCCGGGCTATTTTCATTGTCGGCGCAGAGAGCATTGGACTTGAGACCGAACGGCCGTGCGGCGAAGACGTCGAAGGCCGAATCCCGTTTGAGCCGGATCGCCCTGAGCGCGAACGTGGCGTGGCAGTGTCCGTTACGCTGCCTGACGGCACGATGTTGTCCCATGACCGTATCTGGGTTCGGGATCGGCTTGTTGTGGGCATGGGCGACAGTTTCTCGTCCGGTGAAGGCAATCCGGATACGCCGGTCGAGATCGACCGTTTCTCGCATCGAGCTGGCCTGAACATATCCTTTGTCTACGATCCGGCGCGGCAGGCAATTCGGTCTGTTCCGGCATATTCGCTTCCAGTCCGCATGCAGAACGTGCCGGCGGGATGGCTCGATCGGAAATGTCATAGGTCGGCCTATAGCTACCATTTGCGTACGGCCCTGCAGATCGCTCTGGCAGATCCAGTCCATAGTGCAGTGACGTTTCTTGGCTTTGCCTGTTCGGGTGCGGAGATAACCGAAGGAATGCTACTTCCCTATGCGGGAGTAGAAACCGTTGAACCTTCATACTTCACAGGCGGTGGCCGTTCGCGAAGGAACTTGTCGCAGATCGATCGCCTGATGATCGAGCTCTGCGCCGAAGACTTGTCCGGCCGGCGTCCGACGCGCGCGATTTCACTGGATCAACCGGTCACCGTTCCATCCGGGCGGCCCATCCGCAATGTCAATCTTCTCAGCTGTCCGGGCAATAAGTTCCTTCGTCAGATTGACCTCCTGATCATCTCAATCGGAGGCAATGACGTCGGCTTTACCCCGCTGGTCGCGAATGTTCTGACCAAGGCCAGACCTCCCTATGCCAACGCGTTGACCCGGCGGCGTGCAAACCTATTGGGCGCGGATGTGATCCGCACGCTGGCCCGCCTGACGAAGGCTCATGGAGTCGAGCGGGCGCAGCAGAAGGCGCGGGAACTGCCCGCACGCTTCTCGGCGCTGCGCAAGGCTCTGGCGCCGTTCCCTTTTGCAACGAATGGAGCAGGAAAACCGAATATCGTGCTTACCGCGTTTCCGCTGATCGAGTTCAATGAGAACGGCGTACTGTGCGGCACGACTGATCCGCGCGAGCGATTGGAAGGGTTCAATGTCGGAGGCGTCTTCTCAATCGACGTGCCGACGCTCCGGCCAGTGAGCCGGTTTGCGAACGAGATCCTCTATCCCGCGACCCGTGAGGCCGCGCGGGTGGGCAACTGGTACTTCGTCGACGCCCACCGCGATGCATTTTCACGGCACGGCATCTGTGCGCAACGGCAGATAGGAGGCGGCATGTCAGCGGCCGAAAACCTCATGCTGCCCTACTATCATTTCGCCAGTCCCCGGAACAAATGGTCTGATTTTGAGCCGTTCGCGGCCAATCGGGAGGATGATTTCGTCGCAACCCGCGACACGCGAGCCTATGCGCCGAGGCAACGCTGGTTCCGGACGCTCAATGACATATGTCTTTTCGTACAGTACAAGGCAAACGGCACTCCGCCACCGCCGGCGCAATGGGGATTGCTCGATTTGGTCGAAGCATGCCTTGGCGGGCCCTTTCATCCGACCGCTGAAGGGCATGCGCACATCGCTGATGCGGTGTTCAACAGAGCGGCGCAAATCCTCGCCTTGCCGCAGCCGACCGAGGGGCAGGTGAGGCCGCACTAAAGGCTTGCGCCAAGAGTCTTGCCAGTCAGCTATGCGGCGACGGCAACCCCCGGCAGGCCGAGCCAAGCGCGGCAATCGGCGAGCGCCCTTGCGGTCATCGCCTTCTTCTTCGCGATGGTCTTTTCCTTGCCTCGCAAACGTTTCCCATCTGGCTTCGGCGTTTCGACAGGTGGAAACAGGCCGAAATTGATGTTCATGGGCTGGAAAGAACGCTTGCCCGGTTCGTCGTCCGATATGATGTGACCCCCGGTGATGTGATTGAGCAATGCGCCCAAAGCTGTCGTGGCAGGCGGAATGGAAATAGGCGTGCCGAGCCGTTCGGCTGCAGCGAAACGGCCCGCGAGCAGGCCAACTGCCGCAGATTCGACATAGCCTTCGCAGCCGGTGATCTGCCCCGCGAAGCGTAAGCCGGGCCTAACCTTCAATTGCAGCGACGCGTCGAGCAATGTCGGAGAGTTGATGTACGTGTTGCGGTGAAGGCCACCTAACCGCGCGAACTCAGCAGTCTCCAATCCAGGAATGGTTCGGAAGATGCGCACTTGTTCGGCGTGTTTCAGCTTTGTTTGGAATCCCACCATGTTGTAAAGTGTGCCAAGCGCATTGTCCTGCCGCAGTTGCACAACTGCGTAAGGCTTGACCGTGGGATTGTGCGCGTTGGTGAGACCCATTGGCTTCATCGGGCCGTGACGCAAAGTCTCGGGGCCGCGTTCAGCCATCACTTCGATAGGCAGGCAGCCATCGAAATAGGGCGTACCTTCCCCCTGCTTGAATTCCGTCTTGCCGCCATCAAGAACCGCCCGGATAAAGGATTCATACTGTTCCTTGTCCATCGGGCAGTTGATGTAGTCCTTGCCGGTGCCGCCCGGTCCAACCTTGTCGTAGCGGGACTGGAACCAGCAGACATCCATGTCGATCGTGTCGAAATGGACAATCGGCGCGATGGCGTCGAAGAAGGCCAACGCGTCGGCGCCGGTTGTTGAGGCAATCGCATCCGCGAGCGAGGGAGCGGTGAGGGGGCCTGTCGCAATTATCGCCTGATCCCAATCAAAGCGAGGTAATCCAGTCACTTCCTCGCGAATGATCGATATTAGCGGATGCGCTTCAAGTTTTGCCGTGACTGCGGCTGAGAAGCCATCGCGGTCAACGGCCAGTGCGCCGCCGGCAGGTACCTGATGAGCGTCGCCAGAGGCCATGATCAGGGATCCGGCAAGTCTCATTTCCGCATGCAAAAGCCCGACGGCATTTGTTTCGGCATCGTCGGAGCGGAAAGAGTTGGAACAGACCAGTTCCGCTAAGCCGTCCGTCTTGTGGGCATCAGTGCCGCGGACGGGCCGCATTTCGTGAAGGATCACTGGGACGCCAGCCTCTGCCGCCTGCCAAGCCGCCTCGGAACCCGCCAGGCCGCCGCCGATGATATGAATAGGATTTAACATGGCGTTCAAATAGTCCGCTCCGGTTCCGAAAGCAATTCGATGCAGCTTGAGCTCGAATTGGCAAATCAAGCCGCAATCCGACTGTGACGCACTTCCGGCAACTGCTTATATTTGAAACCTATGAAGTGCGATTCGCCGCTTTGGGTCTCCGCCGTGCTCACTGGCCTGCTCGTTGCCAGTTGCACGACCGAAATGCCCACCGTGCCCACGACCGGTAGCGAGCACGTTGAAATCTGCCACGGCTATGGCTGCAAATTCCGTTCGAAATTGATGCTGACCGCGTCGGACGAAAAAGAGTTCGCCGCCATCATGGCGTCCGGCGCCAAATCGCCGACAGCCGAGCGACAGGCAATCGCCCGTTCTGTAGCCTATTTCGAGAATCGCACCCGTCAGGTCACGGGCGTGACAGACCAGCGGAAATCGGAACTGGGCGCCGCGGGTATCCGGGGCCAGATGGATTGCATCGACGAATCGACCAATACGCGCACGCTACTGAAGTATCTGGAAAGGCATGGCCTTCTCAGGCACCACGACGTGGCGATGAATGCGTCGCGCGGTTTTCTGATTGACGGCCGATATCCGCACAACACTGCCGTTATCCGCGATGCCAGCGGCAAGAAATGGGCGGTCGATTCCTGGTACGCTCCAATGGGCGGGGCGCCGGATATCCTGCCTCTTAGCGAATGGCTGCCGCGCGGCTTCCTCGCCAGCGGCGAGTTGACAGAAGCGGAACGCCGATCGGGGCTGTGAACTCTGGGGCCTCCAAAAAACAACGCCCGCCGACGGAGGAGGTTCGGCGGGTGTCGTTTTTGTCGGCCAGCAATTGGGAGGAGTAGCTGGCCGTGTGTTCGTCAAAGCCTGGGAGGAGGATGGCCTTGGCGAAATTTCTCACGCCTAGTGAGGCGAAATCGTTGGAACAACACCCGCCGAGGGAGGAGGTTCGGCGGGTGTCGTTTTTGTCGGCCAGCACTTGGGAGGAGGAGGGGCTGGCCGTGTATTCGCCAAAGCCTGGGAGGAGGATGGCCTTGACGAAATTCCTTACGCCTTGTCAGGCGAAACCTTGAAACAGCACCCGCCGAGGGAGGAGGTTCGGCGGGTGCCGTTTTGGTGGTCAGCAATCGGGAGGAGGTGAAAGCTGACCTTTATCCGACGGGATCGGGGAGGAGGTCGATCCCGACGAAATTCCGTTGTTAGACGGCCTTGCGGGCAACGAACGGGATGTCGCTGCGGGTAATGCCGAGATCGCCGAGTTCGCGGTTCGAAAGGCGGCCCAGTTCGTTGACCGTCTCGCGGTAGCGGCGCCAGTTACGGTAGTTGCGGATCAGGTTCATCGTCTTGCTCACTTGTCTGAATCAGATGGACTTACGCGCGACAAAGGGGATGTCGCTGCGGGTGATGCCGAGATCGGTCAATTCCCGATTGCTCAGGCGGCTCAGCTCGGAAACCGTTTCCCGGTAGCGGCGCCAGTTGCGGTAATTGCGGATCAGGTTCATGGTACTTCTCGTTTCGTCTTTAGTTCGTTTTGCTCGTTCATTTTGTACGAAGCGAAAAT
>JBEVEP010000103.1:0-17101 GCA_040512755.1 Mesorhizobium sp. | reverse complement strand
AAGCACGGATCGTGCGCCGCCGCCGCGCATAGTCGGAACTGGCCTCCAGTTCGGAAACGATGCGCTCGATGATGTTGTCTTCGACCGTCTGATGATACGGCGTCACGTTGCGGTCGCTCGTCCCGTAGAAATTTTTCTTGCGGATCTCCAGCGGGTCCTTGCCGGTCGCGAACGCCACCTCGTCGATGACACGTTCCGCCCCGACCATGCCTTGCGGCCCCCCGAAGCCGCGGAAAGCGGTATTGGAAACGGTGTTGGTGTAAAGCGGCGCGGACACTGCCCTGACCGCCGGATAAAAATAGGTGTTGTCGCAATGGAACAGGGCACGGTCGGTGACCGGTCCTGAAAGGTCGGAAGAAAAGCCGCAGCGCGCGGCATAGGTGAAATCGACGCCGTGAATAGCGCCGCTGTCGTCGAAGCCGACCTCATAGTCGATCATGAAGTCGTGCCGCTTGCCGGTCGCCGTCATGTCATCGTCACGGTCCGGGCGGATTTTCACCGCGCAGCCCAGACGCTTCGCCGCGATCGCCGCAATGGCCGCGAACTGGTTCGACTGCGTTTCCTTACCCCCGAAGCCGCCGCCCATCCTGCGGATTTCCACCGTCACCGCGTGCGACGGCACCCCAAGCGCATGCGACACCATATGCTGCACTTCGCTCGGGTGCTGCGTGGAGGAATAGACCGTCACGTCCTGATCCTCGCCGGGCACGGCCATCGCGATATGGCCTTCGAGATAGAAATGGTCCTGTCCGCCGACGCGCATCCGGCCTTTGATCCGCCGTGGCGCGTTTGCCAGCGCTATGGCCGCATCGCCGCGTGCAAGCGTCAGCGGCGGAGTGACCAGTTTCGAACTGACGGGATCGAGGTCGGCAATGTCGATGATCGCCGGCAACTCGTCATATTTGACCTTGGCCAACCTGCAGGCCCGGCGGGCCTGTTCGCGTGTCTCCGCAATCACCGCGAATATCGGCTGCCCGAAGAACTGCACCTTGCTGTCGGCAAGAACCGGCTCGTCATGCCGGCCGGTCGGGCTGATATCGTTTTCGCCGGGCACGTCGGCAGCCAGCAGCACGTCGACCACGCCGGGCGCAGTCCGCACTGCTGACACATCGATTTCATGGACCGTGCCGTGCGCGACACTGGCGAGCCCAAGGCACCCGTGCAGCGTGCCGGCGGGTTCCGGCATATCGTCGATATAGATCGCCTGCCCCGTCACATGCTTATGCGCGGAGTCGTGCCGTTGGTCCGTCGCGACCCCGCCCTTGATTTTCGGAGCTTTCAGATCGAGCGTTGAGTGCTTATTCATCGCCGATCCTCCTCAAGCCGCCACGCTTCGCGTTATCTGGACAGGAGCCTTGCCGCCGGCTGTTTCCGCGAAGAAGCGGCGCAGGAGATTGCGCGCAGCAAGCATGCGGTATTCCGCCGAGGCCCGCATATCCGTCAGCGGGGTGAAATCGGCCGCGTACTGGTCGAGTGCCCGTTCGATCGTCTCCGCAGTCCACGGCTTGCCGGTCAGAGCCTTTTCGACCGCCTTTGCCCGCTTCGGCGTTGCGGCCATGCCGCCATAGGCGATCCGTATGGATGCGACCGTACCATTTTCCGCCAGAACAAGGTGAAACGCTCCCAATGCTGACGTGATGTCCTCGTCGCGGCGCTTGGAAACCTTGTAGACCTCGAAGCGGCTGTCTTTCGCCGGCACTGGCACATGCACCGCCTCGACGAATTCGCCAGGCTGGCGGTCCTGCTTGCCGTAGGCGATGAAAAAGTCCTCCAGCGGGAGCGTCCGCCGCGCCGCGCCCTTGCGCAGCGTCAGCGTTGCGCCAAGCGCAATCAGCGGCGGCGGCGTATCGCCGATTGGCGAGCCATTCGCGATATTCCCGCCGATGGTCCCCATATTGCGCACCTGCTCGCCCCCGATGCGGTCGAAAAGCGGACCGAGTGGCGGAATCAGTTGCGAGAGCATCGAGAATGCCTCGGTGTAGGTGACGCCGGCGCCGATCGTAATGACGCCATCCGCTTCCGAAATCCCGCGCAACTCGTTCAGGCCGGAAATAAAGACTGCCGGCGAGATCTCGCGCATGAACTTTGTCACCCAAAGACCGACATCGGTAGAGCCCGCGACGATCGTCGCCTTCGGCTCGGCGTCAAGGATCGCGGCGAGATCGTCGACATTCGCCGGGACCACCAGGCGGTGTTCGCCCTCGCCGATCTCGACGCGGGTCCCGTCGTTCATGGCGGCAAGTTTTTTCGTAACAGAAGCGCGCTCGACAGCGAGCGGATCCTTTGCAGCCTTCCCATAGCTGGAGATAGCGCGCGCCGCCCGCACGATCGCCTCGTAACCGGTGCAACGGCAGAGATTGCCCTGCAGGGCCTTCTCTATTTCGTCGACGGTCGGCTCGGGGCTGCGCATCCAGAGCGCGTAGAGCGACATCACAAAGCCCGGCGTGCAAAAACCGCATTGCGAACCATGGAAATCCACCAATGCCTGTTGAACGGGATGCAGACCGCCGTCGTTGCCGCGAAGATGCTCGACAGTGACCACATGGCATGCGTCGAGAGAGCCGATGAAACGGATGCAGGCATTGACGCCTTCGTAAACCAGCTCGCCATTGGCGAGCCGCCCCACCAGGACGGTGCAAGCGCCGCAATCGCCCTCGGCACAGCCTTCCTTGGAGCCCCGCAGCGAACGCCTGAGCCGGATATAGTCCAGAAGCGTCTCATCCGGAGCGACATCCGAGAGCGACACCGCCTCGCCATTCAGCAGAAAGCGGATCTCGTTGCGAATCCCGACACTCCCCATTTTCAGCTCCCGCGATAGGTGGAATAGCCATAAGGCGAAACAAGCAACGGCACGTGATAATGAGCATGCTCGGCCATGCCGAAGCGGATTGGAACGACGTCCAGGAAAGCCGGCTCAGGAAGATCGGCCCCACGCGAGCGAAGGTAGTCGCCGGCGCGGAACACCAGCTCATATTCACCCGTCTTGAACTCGTCTCCCTGCAAAAGCGGCTGGTCGCAGCGGCCGTCGTCATTGGTCGACACGGTCTTCAGATGAATGCGGGCTTCGCCCTTGATCGAGAAAAGCGAGATCGACAGGCCGGCCGCGGGCTTTCCAGAAGCCGTATCGAGAACGTGGGTCGTCAGGCGACCGCCATCAGCTTTCGACATTCTTCCTCCCTGCGTCGAACGCAAACAACTTATAGTGCGCCAATTAGATGCCTTGCATAAGCCCAGAAGAAGCAGCGGACCCCAAAAAGACTTTCAAAAATTTTCGGGGGAATGCAGAACTACTCCTTCCGATAGTCTTATGAGTGAATAGTCTCGAACTCTGCAACTCGGGATTGGCGTCCAAATGCGATATCAACGGAATATGCGCGGATACGGAGCCAACCCGCCGGATCCGAAATGGCCCGGCGGAGCCCATGTTTGCGTTCAGTTCGTGGTCAATTACGAGGAAGGCGGCGAGAACTCAATTCTCCACGGCGATGCCGCGTCAGAAGCTTTCCTTTCCGAGATTGTCGGCGCGCAGCCCTGGCCGGGACTTCGCCACTGGAACATGGAGTCCATCTACGAATACGGTGCACGCGCAGGCTTCTGGCGGCTGCACCGCATGTTCACGGAAGCCCGCGTGCCCGTTACGGTCTACGGGGTCGCCACCGCGCTTGCCCGCTCGCCCGATCAGGTCGCCGCGATGCAGGAGGCGGATTGGGAGATAGCCTCGCACGGTCTCAAATGGATCGACTACCGCGACTATACGAGCGACGATGAGCGCCGTGACATGGAGGAGGCAATCCGTCTCCACGCGGAAGTCACCGGTGAGCGTCCCGCCGGATGGTACACCGGCCGCACTTCGGCCAATACCGTCCGGCTCACCGCAGCGGAAGGCGGCTTTGCCTATATCTCCGACACCTATGACGATGAATTGCCCTACTGGCTCGACCATGACGGCCACGGCAACGCCATCCCGCCGCAGCTTGTCATTCCCTACACGCTCGACGCCAACGACATGCGTTTCGCGACGCCGCAGGGTTTCAATTCCGGGGACCAGTTTTTCGCCTATCTGAAGGACTCCTTCGACACGCTTTATGCGGAAGGCAAAGCCGGCCGGCCGCGGATGATGAACATCGGGCTCCATTGCCGGCTGGTCGGCAGGCCGGGGCGCGCGGCAGCGCTTCAGCGCTTCATCGACTACGTGAAGGGCCACGACAAGGTCTGGCTCGCGCGCCGCATCGATATCGCGCACCACTGGCGCGAGCATCATCCTTACGAGCCGCAATCGCTGCGGCCCTCGCGTCTGGACGAAACGGAGTTTGTCGCCAGGTTCGGCGGCATTTTCGAACATTCGCCCTGGATTGCCGAGCGCGCGTTCAAACTGGAGCTTGGGCCTGCGCACGATACGGCGGGCGGGTTGCACAACGCGCTCTGCCGCGTGTTCCGCTCAGCATCGGAGAAGGAGCGTCTTGGCGTTCTCACAGCGCATCCGGATCTCGCCGGCAAACTGGCGCAAGCCAGGCGTCTGACAGACGACTCGACAAAGGAGCAAGCCTCGGCCGGCCTCGACGCGCTGACGGATAGCGAGCGCGAGCGCTTCGCCGCTCTCAACGCGGCCTATGTCGAAAAATTCGGCTTTCCCTTCATCATCGCAGTGAAAGGCAGAATTAGGGAGGAGATACTGAAGGCATTCGAAACCCGTATCGGCAACGACCGCGCTACTGAATTTGCCACCGCCTGCAGGCAGGTGGAGCGTATCGCTCTGCTTCGCCTCCGGGATGTTTTGCCACTTTAGGACATCGAGATGACCAGCCGTACCTACTACGCACCCACCGGGGGCCTTCCTCCGCAGACGCAACTTTTGACCGATCGGGCTGTCTTCACGGAAGCATATGCCGTCATCCCGAAAGGCGTGATGAGTGACATCGTGGCAAGCTACCTCCCGTTCTGGGAGAACACGCGTCTTTGGGTTCTGTCCCGTCCGCTTTCCGGATTTGCCGAGACCTTCTCGCAATACATCATGGAGGTCGCTCCGGGCGGTGGCAGCACCAAGCCCGAACTCGATAAAGGAGCGGAGGGCGCGCTTTTCGTCGTGGAAGGCGAACTGACGATCACCCTGGCCGGGCGCAAGCACGTCATGCAGCCGGGGGGTTTTGCCTTTATTCCGCCGGCAAGCGAATGGAGCGTCCGCAACGACAGCAGCCGGCCGGTTCGTTTCCACTGGTTCAGAAAAGCCTACGAATACGTCGACGGGATCGACGTACCGGAAGCCTTCGTCACCAACGAAAACCTTATCGATCCTTCTCCGATGCCCGGCACTGAAGGAAAGTGGTCCACGACGCGCTTTGTCGATCCGTCTGACCTGCGCCACGACATGCACGTGACGGTTGTGACCTTCGAGCCGGGAGCGGTGATCCCGTTCGCCGAAACGCACGTCATGGAGCATGGCCTCTATGTCCTTGAAGGCAAGGCGGTCTATCGCCTCAACCAGGATTGGGTGGAAGTGGAGGCCGGCGACTATATGTGGCTGCGCGCATTTTGCCCCCAGGCCTGCTACGCGGGCGGTCCCGGCAAGTTCCGCTATCTGCTCTACAAGGACGTTAACCGACACATGAAGCTGGGCGGCGGCCAGACTGGACGGTTGGCCCGATGACCAGGACCATCACGGCACGGCTTCTAACCCGTGAAAATTTCGCGGAATTCGGCGAAGTGATCGACACCGACACGGACGGTCACTTTGCAATCAACGGCGGCAGGACCGAGCGCTACCATGCGCTCGCTCGCGCCGAGGCCGCCGGGCCGAATGGTCATGTCATCATCAATCTTTTCAAGGGAACGCCCTATGCGTTCCCGCTTCAGCTTTCGATCGTCGAGCGGCACCCCTTCGGAAGCCAGGCTTTCATCCCGTTGTCGCCGCGTCCTTTCCTCGTGGTCGTCTGCCACGACAGCGAAGACGGCCCCGGCGAGCCGCACGCCTTCCTCACGAAGCCCGGCCAGGGTGTGAACTACCCGCGCAACCTGTGGCATGGCGTGCTGACGCCAATCGGAGAACCACAGAATTTCGTTGTGGTCGACAGAGGGGGCGACGGTTCCAATCTCGAAGAGTTCTATTTCTCCCACCCCTATGAAGTCCGCTTGCCTGAAGGTGTCTGAACCGTGGCTGACCTCACTCTGATTGATCGTCTCTTTGACGTCATCGAGCACGATATCGTTCCGAAGACAGTTGAAGGCATCGCCCGAGGAAATAAACTCTTCGGCGCTGCGATCCTGAAGAAGGAGGACCTTTCGCTCGTCATTGCGGAAACGAACAACGAGATCGAGAACCCGCTCTGGCATGGAGAGACGCACTGTCTGAAGCGTTTCTACGAGATGCCGAAGGCGAGCCGCCCGGACACCAAGGACTGCATCTTTCTGGCCACGCACGAGCCCTGTTCGCTCTGCCTGTCCGCCATCACCTGGACCGGCTTCGACAATTTCTACTATCTGTACAGCCACGAGGATTCGCGCGATAGCTTCGCGATCCCTCATGACCTGAAAATCCTGAAAGAGGTCTTCACGCTCGATCCGGGCGGCTACAACGCCGAAAACGCCTACTGGAAGAGCTATTCGCTCCGGCGGCTGGCGCGCGAGTTGCCGGAAGCGGACCGCAAGCGTCTCGAGGCGCGTGCCGCCGCGATTGCTGCCCGATACGATGCGCTCTCTGCCCAGTATCAGGACGGCAAGGCGGAAAACGATATTCCATTGAATTGAACGGTTAGCGCTTGGCAGCCGTTTCATAGGCCTTCAAACGGTCGCGCTTTCCAATCGCGATAACCAAGACAACCAGCCGTTCATCTTCGACCGCGTAAACCAGCCGATAGCCTGCGCTGCGCAGCTTGATTTTATAACGATCCTTGGAACCGCGAAGCTGCGCGGAAGGAACTCGCGGGTTCTCGCAGCGCTCAATCAGCTTCTTTCGGAACTGCTCACGAGTATTGGCGTCGAGCCCTTTCCATTCCTTGAGCGCTGACTCAAGGAACTCAATTTCATAGCTCATCGAGTGTCACACGAACTCGCTTCTCGTGCCTGCGCGAATCCGCAATTGCATTGAGCTCAAAATCCTCAAGCCTCTCAAGGAGAGCTTCGAACGCCTTCGCCGGAACGCAGTAGAATGCCGGTTCGTTATGGTTGAGGATTGCGACGGGGAATCCGTCTCCAGCCGCCACCGTGCCCATGGGATTCCTTTTCAACTCCGATACGCTGGCGGTGACTTCGGCAAGAACAGTATGCGGCATGACGAGGTTCCTTTTTGGTGCTTTATTTAGCATGCAGAACAGGTCTTTTCAACCAACCGTGAGCCAACGGTCAGACTGAGATTCAAGCCGCAAACAGCAATACCCACGGCGCTTCTCCGCCTTGCTTTTGCATCTTCCGGTGTGCCTCATGCCGGAGAGAGTGGAGCCCGCCGCATGAAGACAGTCAGCGAATTCCCGCGCAAGATCGTCGAGTACCCGGATATGGGCATCATCATGCCTGACGGTTGCCGGCTGTCGGCGCGCGTATGGATGCCTGAGGATGCGGAACAGAGCCCGGTCCCGGTCATCCTCGAACACCTGCCCTATCGCAAACGGGACGGCACGGTTGCCCGCGACGCGCTTACGCATCCCTACTTCGCCGGCCACGGCTACGCCTGCATCCGCGTGGACATGCGCGGCAACGGCGACTCCGAAGGCCTTATGGAGGACGAGTACAGCGAACAGGAGCTGCAGGACGCTTGCGATGTGATCGCCTGGGCCGTCGCTCAGCCCTGGTGCTCGGGCACGGCGGGAATGATGGGCATCTCCTGGGGCGGTTTCAACGCGCTGCAGGTCGCCGCCAAACAGCCACAAGCGCTGAAGGCCATCATTACGCTTTATTCGACCGACGACCGCTACGCGGACGACATTCATTACAAGGGCGGTCTGCTTCTCAACGAGAACATGGGATGGGGAGCGACGATGCTTTCCTATTCGTCGCGGCCGCCGGACCCTGCAATCGTGGGCGAAAAATGGCGTGAGATGTGGTTCGATCGCCTGGAGCACGAACCGTTCCTGCCTGCGGTTTGGCTGAGACGTCAGCGGCGCGATACGTACTGGAAACGCGGCTCCGTCTGCGAAGATTTCCCGACGATAAAAGCAGCAACGCTGGCTGTCGGCGGTTGGGGCGACGCCTACAAGAACGCCGTCGCCCGCCTCGTCGAGGGTATCCACGCACCAGCGAAGGGCATCATCGGGCCGTGGATCCACAAATATCCGCACTTCGCCGTGCCGCGACCGGCGATCGGTTTCCTGCAGGAGGCTCTGCGCTGGTGGGACCACTGGCTGAAGGATATCGACACCGGCGTCGATCGGGAGCCCGCAATGCGCGTCTACGTGATGGATTCCGTCCCGCCGAAGGACTGGTACGAGGAACGTTCCGGACGGTGGGTTGCGGTTGACGACTGGTCCTCCCCGGACACCGTCATGACGCTGCGGCTCGGCGACCAGGGCGTCCTTGCACGCCGTTCCGATAGATTGGAGCCAACCAGCATCGCGTCGCCGCAGGACTGCGGCATGGCCGGCGGCGAGTACTGCGCCATCTGGCTCGGCCCCGATATGCCGGGCGACCAGAGGGACGATGATGCGACGTCGCTATGCTTCGACTCCGGCCCGCTTGACGAAGCCTGCGACATCGTCGGCACGCCGATTGTCCGCCTCAGGCTTTCGGCGAACCGCCCGCGCGCCATGGTCGCAGTTCGTCTCTGCGAGGTGCAGCCCGATGGCGCCTCGACGCGGATCACCTATGGCGTTCTCAACCTCTGCCAGCGCACCAGCCATGAATTCGTGGAGGATGTGGTTCCAGGGGACGTGATGGAGATCGCGTTGAAACTGGACGATATCGCCTATCGCGCCGCTCCCGGAAACCGTTTGCGCGTTGCCATCTCGTCGGCCTACTGGCCGTTGGTCTGGCCGTCGCCGGAGCCGGTTGAGCTGACGGTCCATGAAGGCGCGGTCGAGCTTCCTGTCCGGACAAATCTTGGCGGCGGCGTTTCCTTTGCGCCTCCGGAGGGCGCAGCGCCTTGGCGTCATGAGGTCGTCCGTGAAAGTTCGCATAGCCGCATCACGGAAGCCGACGCGGCGACTGGAACCGTAACCCTCAAGATCGTCGACGACTTCGGCGAACAGCGCGACAGCGATCACGGTCTCGTCAACGGCAGCATTGCCCGCGAAACCTGGACCATTGACCCTGCCAATCCATTGTCGGCCCATGGCGAGACGCATTGGACGCAGACCTTGTCCCGAAACAAATGGTCGGTCCGGACTGAGACCTTCACGACAATGCGATCCGATACGGAAAATTTCTATCTGACCGGCCGCATCGTCGCCTACGAAAGCGATGTGCTTGTTTTCGAACGAAATTTCGAGGAGACAGTCGCCCGGGACCACATCTAAAGCGGCGCGCCCAAAAATGTGCGCCGGTTTTGGGACTGCGCGCCGCCGAAAATCAAAAAGCTACGGCAGAGGACTGATTCCGAAAATCGGGCGCTTTCCTCCAGCCTTCGCGATTGGTCCAATAGCGACACACGATTTACGCCACGGAATGTCGCTTTCGGTCTTGCCGCAGCCTTTGGCTTGCGTTCAATATTCGCCCAAACAAACAGCCGGGCGTTACCGGCGAAACCACAGTGTGAGGAACACCGATGTCCAATGAGCTTGAGTTCCGGCAAGCTGAGCCGGCGCGATTTTCTGGGGCGGGCAGCCGCGCTAGGCGTTACCGCCACGTTCGCCAATTCGCTTCTTGCCGGTGCTGCCAAGGCTGCAGGCCCAGTGAAGGGCGGCTTATTGAAGGCCGGCGTGGTCGGCGGAGAGTCTACCAATAGCCTCGATCCGGCCCTCATCCTCACCCAGGTGCCTCAAATATTCTCCAAGCAATGGGGCGAAATGATCGTTGAATTGGCGCCCGACGGAGGTCTGGAATACCGAATCGCGGAGGAGATCGGCGCCTCGGACGACGCCAAGACCTGGACGCTGAAGGTCCGCGACGGCGTCGAGTTCCACAACGGCAAGACGGTAACTGCCGAGGATGTGGCCGCAACACTCGAGCGCCACTCGGACGAAAAGGCAAAATCCGGTGCCCTCGGATATATGAGGGGCGTCCAGAGCATCAAGGCCAGCGGCAAGGAAGTGATCCTGACCTTGAAGGAGCCAAATGCCGACCTGCCGTACATTCTGAGCGACTATCACCTCGTCGTCCAGCCCAATGGCGGCAAGGACGATCCGACTGCCGGCATTGGGGCCGGGCCTTACAAAATCACTGTGAACGAGCCCGGCGTGCGACACGGCGGCGAGCGTTTTGCCAACTACTGGCAGGCCGACAAGCTGGCCCATGCGGATCAGGTGGAAATCATCGTCATCAACGACGCCACTGCGCGGACCTCGGCCTTACAGGCCGGCCAGGTCCACATGATCAACCGGGTCGAGCCAAAGATCGTCGACCTGATCAAGCGCGTTCCAGGCGTCACGATCCACACCACCTCGGGTCCTGGCCAGTATGTTTTCATCATGCATTGCAATACCGCGCCCTTTGACAACAACGACCTGCGGATGGCGTTGAAATTTGCAATGGACCGCGAGGAGATGCTCGACAAGATCCTGAGAGGTTATGGGAGCCTGGGGAACGATTTCCCCATCAATACGACCTATCCGCTCTTCCCGGATGACATTGAGCAGCGAAAGTTCGATCCCGAAAAGGCCAAGTTCCACTATCAGAAATCCGGCCATAGCGGTCCGGTCCTGCTTAGAACCTCCGAGGTCGCTTTTCCGGGCGCTGTCGATGCAGCTCAGCTCTACCAGCAAAGCTGCGCCAAGGCGGGCATCACCATCGAGATCAAACGGGAGCCGGGCGATGGGTATTGGACGGAAGTCTGGAACAAGCAGCCGTTCTCGACATCGTATTGGGGTGGGCGTTCGACCCAGGACCAGATGTATTCGACGGCCTATCTTTCTTCGTCGGAATGGAACGACACCCGCTTCCTGCGCCCGGACTTCGACAAAATGGTGATCGCTGCGCGCGCCGAGCTCGACCAGGATAAGCGCAAGGCCTTGTATCGGGACATGGCGGTTGTCGTCAGGGACGAGGGCGGGCTTATTCTGCCGATGTTCAACCAGGTCATCGACGCGACCGGTCCCAAGATCGGCGGATGGATCGATGACCCGCACCAGGAACTGATGAACGGCTACGCTTTGTCGAAATGCTGGCTCGAAGCGTGAGCTCTTTGCGGAGATGTCCACACCCATTATGAAACTGGTGGCCCAGCGCGTCGCGCTGGGCCTACTTCTCCTTTTTGCCGTTTCGGTTCTGATCTTCGTCGGGACGCAGATTCTCCCAGGGGATGTTGCCCAGGCGATCCTCGGTCAGTCGGCAACACCGCAGTCGCTTGCCACTCTGCGCGAGGAACTTGGCCTCAACGATCCCGCCTATGTCCGCTACTTCAGATGGCTCGGCGGCATTTTGACCGGCGACCTCGGTACCGCCTTGTCCAGCCGGCAGCCGATTGCGGACACGCTCGGCGGTCGGCTCTGGAACACACTTTTCCTCGCCTTCTGGGCGGCGATCATCTCCATCCCGCTCGCGATCGCCATGGGCCTCATTGCCGTGCGCTATCGGAACGGGGTGATCGACAAGGTGATCTCGGGCATCGCGCTCGCTTCGACATCGCTTCCGGAGTTCTTCATCGGCTACTTGCTGATCTATTTCGTCGCCGTGAAGCTGCAGTGGCTGCCGAGCGTCTCCACAGTCTATGACGGCATGGCCTTCGCCGATCGCATGAAGGCCATCGCGCTGCCTGCGCTCGCGCTCACCTTCGTCGTGTTCGCCCATATGATGCGCATGACGCGCGCCGCGATCCTCAACGTCATGCAGTCGGCCTATATCGAGACTGCCGAACTCAAGGGCCTGCGTCCCATTGAGATCATCCGCCGCCACGCCTTCCCGAACGCCATCGCCCCGATCATCAATGTGGTGATGCTCAACCTTGCCTTCCTCGTTGTCGGGGTGGTCGTGGTCGAGGTCATCTTCGTCTATCCGGGCATGGGGCAATATCTGGTCGACCATGTCTTCAAGCGCGACGTTCCCGTTGTCCAGGCTTGCGGACTGATCTTCGCAGCAGTGTATATCGGACTGAATATCGTTGCGGACATTGCGGCAATCGTCGCCAATCCGCGTCTCAGGCATCCGAAATGAGGGCGCATGCTTGATATCGGTCGCATTCCGCTGGGTGCCTGGATCGGCCTGATCTTCAGCAGCCTCTTCCTGTTTGTCGCGATTTTCGCACCTCTCGTCTCGCCATTTCCCATGGACGAGATCGTCGGCGATGTCTGGGAGCCGATGTCGGCGGGGCATTGGCTGGGCACCGACAATCTTGGCCGCGACCTGCTCTCCCGCATGATCTATGGCGCGCGAACCACGATCTTTATCGCGGCGGTGGCGACGGCGATCTCCTTCATCCTTGGCTCCGTGCTCGGCTTTACTGCCGCCGTTGTCGGCGGCTGGTTCGATACGCTGATGTCGCGTTTCGTCGATCTCCTGATGGCGGTCCCAACCCTGATCTTCGGCCTTGTCGTGCTGTCGGTGCTGCCAACCACCCTCCTCACGCTGATCCTGGTGATGGGCATCCTCGATTCGACCCGGGTTTACCGGCTTTCACGCGCCGTCGCGGTCGATATCAACGTGATGGACTTCGTCGAAGCCGCTAAATTGCGAGGCGAAGGTACTGGCTGGATCATCTTCCGCGAAATCCTGCCCAATGCGTTGTCGCCGCTCGTCTCGGAACTCGGCTTGCGTTTTATCTACGCCGTGCTCTTCCTTTCCGCACTCTCCTTCCTCGGCCTTGGCGTGCAGCCGCCTCAGGCCGACTGGGGCGGCATGGTCAAGGAGAACAAGGACGGTATCGTCTTCGGCATCCCTGCCGCACTCATTCCAGCCGCCGCAATCGCCGCGCTCGCCATCTCAGTGAACCTGGTCGCGGACTGGATCCTCAACCGCACCACCGACATCAAGGGAGGCCGTGGCAATGGCTAGGGAAGTCTCCCGAAGACGCGCGACCAGCGAAGGCGGCACACTGCTTGAAATGCGCGACCTCAAGATCGAGGCCACGGTCTATCCGCCGGGCGCCGCGCCGCACAAGGTCACGATCGTCGATCGCGTTTCGCTGAAGCTCCAGCGCGGCAAGGTGCTCGGGCTTATCGGCGAGTCCGGCGCGGGCAAATCCACCATCGGCCTCTCGTCCATGGGCTATGGACGAGGCGGCGTCAGGATCACGGGCGGTGAGGTCATACTGAACGGACGCGATATCCTGAAGGGAGGCATCCAGGGCCTCCGCAGGCTGCGTGGTAACGAGGTCTGCTATGTAGCGCAGTCGGCTGCGGCCGCCTTCAACCCCGCGCACCGCCTGATGGATCAGATCGTCGAGGCTACGCTGGAACACGGTGTCGCCAAGCGCGCTGAAGCTGAGAAGCGCGCTGTCGGCCTGTTCAGAAAGCTCGGCCTGCCCGACTCGCAGAATTTTGGCCAACGCTTCCCGCATCAGGTCTCGGGAGGGCAGCTCCAGCGCGCCATGACGGCGATGGCGCTCTGTTCGGAGCCCGACCTGATTGTCTTCGACGAGCCAACCACCGCGCTCGACGTGACCACGCAGATCGATGTGCTCGCAGCGATCAAGGAAGCCATTCGCGATACGGGCGTGGCTGCGCTCTACATCACGCATGATCTTGCCGTCGTCGCCCAGGTCGCCGACGACATCATGGTGCTGCGCCACGGCAAGCTCGTCGAATATGGCTCAACCCGGCAGATCATCCATGAGCCGCGCGAGAAGTACACGGCCGCCCTGGTCTCCGTCCACCACATCGACCATCGGGAGAAGAAACCCGGTCCCCAGCCGGTGCTTTCGGTCAAGAATGTCACGGCGGCTTACGGCGGCGGCGCCATCAAGGTTCTGAAGGACGTTTCGGTCGAGGTCGATCCCGGCCACACTCTTGCCGTCGTCGGCGAGTCCGGGTCCGGCAAATCGACCCTGGCGCGCGCCATTACCGGCCTTCTACCACCAGAACAGGGCAGCGTGAACTTCGCCGGCCGCGACCTGCCGAGGCGCCTTGCCGACCGCACCAAGGACGATTTGCGGCAATTGCAGATGATCTATCAGATGGCCGATGTCGCCATGAATCCGCGGCAGACGATCGCGACCATCATCGGGCGGCCGCTCGAATTCTACTTCGGCATGCGCGGCAAGGAACGCGACGCGCGCGTTGCGGAACTGCTCGACAAGATCGAAATGGGCAAGGGCTTCGTCGACCGCTACCCGGCCGAGCTTTCCGGAGGCCAGAAGCAGCGTGTCTGCATCGCGCGCGCACTTGCCGCCAAGCCCAAGCTCATCATTTGCGACGAGGTGACGAGCGCGCTTGATCCGCTGGTGGCAAACGGAATCCTCAAACTTCTGCTCGAACTCCAGGCGGAAGAAGGGGTCGCCTATATCTTCATCACCCACGATCTCGCGACGGTGAAGTCGATCGCCGACTCTATCGCGGTCATGTTCCGCGGCGAGGTCGTCCGATACGGCCCGAAGAGCGAGGTTCTGACCCCTCCCTTCGACGCCTACACCGATCTGCTCCTATCCTCTGTCCCAGAAATGGAGATCGGCTGGCTCGAACACGCGATCAAATCGCGGCGCATGGAAAGCGCGGGGAACTGAGACCAGCCAGAGCGAATCATTTCCGGGTCCTTCCAGTCTGATCCGCTTGTCTCAATCAGAACAAAGCAGAAACAAAATCGTTCGCCCACCATTGACTCGGCGAGGCATATCTTCCTATCTTGTTTACATGCTGCGAGCGGAGACGGGACACGTGGCTGGTCCGATGGATAGTGTTGGCCGGGCAGCACGCCACGGGGCGCTGCTCGAGGTGGAATGTCGCCATTGCCGGAAGATCGGCCACCACAAGGCAAGCGAACTGGCGAAAGTCTGCGGGTTCAACCGGCCGCTGGAAAGTATCCGGTTTGTCTGCAGCCGCTGTGGCCGGAAAGACGTCACCGTCAAGACGATGCTTATCGATATCGACCGTCCGCCCAAACTGCATGTCTGGGCTCTCATGCCGATAAAGCTTTGAAATGATTGCATCATCACATCGCCTTTCTGAGAAAACAAGGGCTCAGCAAGGATGTGCCTGGAATGTCAAGGAACCCATAGCCAGCGGCCTCAAGTTCGCTTTTTCTTCGGCGCGTTCACTGATTGGTGACGTTAAGCGGAAGAAAGGCGCCGCCGTTAGCCATGCTGCTACGACCAACCGCTAAAAAGCGCTTATGGCTTGGGGGGTTAGGCCATGCAGCAGTTTTTTCACGGACTGGTTTTGTCCGTTGGTTTGCTTGGCGCAATCGCATGGGCTTGCGACGCCAGCCAAGTAGGTGACCAGCGGCCAGTGCAGCGTATTCGATGGGACGTCACCGTCCTGCCCAAGGAGCACGTCCAGCTAATGCGCTGGGCTGCCGACCGCATCTCTATCAAATTGGCGCGCGTGTCGCTCCGACCCAGCCTACCTAACTGAACGGTTTCCCTTGATGATCGCGTATTCGTGTCAAAAGCGTGAACGGTTGTCAGACGAACCTGACGCGAAAACAAAGGCTTAGAGTGAAGACAGTTGCGGCGGCTGCGCCCCCGTTTCGAACCAAACTGCCGGTGAGTTTCGCTCTTTTTCGGTGATCGCCACGATCTTGAGTGTCTCGTCGGGCAGCGGCCTTTGAAGCTTAAGGGCTTCGTCGGCCGGTGCGGAGAGCCACGTATCGATCTCTTTTTCGCTCCTCAGGATCACGGGCATGGCCTTGTCGTGGATTGGTGCGACGACCGCGTTCGGCCTCGTGGTGAATATCCCGAAAAGCTCGAAATCGCCCGGCCCGTCCCTCACCCTGCGGACGCCCTGCCATCGCGTCCAGATCCCGGGAAAGGCAAACAGCGGCTCGTCATCGCCAAGCGCAAACCACACATTCGGTGTCTTGCCGTTGGTATCCTTTCTCGGGCTTGGCTCGGCGAAGCTCGTGGCAGGCACGATGCACCGGTTCTCAACGCCCATCCATTGCCGCCAATGGAAGTAGGATGGCTGGCGGATGTTCGTTGTGCCGGGATCGTAGTTGCCTTTGACCCGCTCTGGCGGGGTCGGCATCCCCCACTGCAGCATCGTGATTTCGCGCTGGCCGTCTTTGGCGACACGCACCACCGGAGCGCGAACGTTCGGAAAAATGTCCAGCGTGGGCTGGTTCCAGCCGCCTCGATCACGCAGCGCCTTGGTGAACTGGCGCAGTGCCTCGGTCGTGGTGGTGATGTTGTAGAGGTTACACATCGCGTCGAATGTGACCCAGCTGGCATCAAATTACCAGACAAGCCAGTCATCTGACCGGACTCTGCTGACATGCGCCGGCGATCCGGTAGCATTGCCGGGACGCATCCTCGCCTGGCGCTCGCCTTGCCGGGCCTTCCGCGTGCAAAAACTCTGAGATCGGCGGCAAGTGAAGATAAACAGAACCGCCGGACGAGATGAAGGGGCGTGGATAGATCCGGCCCCGCTTCCCTTTCCGGCTTTGAAAAAGCCCTTATTATTCAACTCACTAGAAGGCGCACACTAGTTTTGACCGGGATCTTCTGTCCATATGCATCGGTCCGGCGCGTAACCGCCCTACTTCTCCCGCGGAAGTGGTCTCCGCGGGCGTGATGATCAGGTCAAAATGGCCACTCAGCCTTGCCGAGGGCCTGAACCGCGTCGACGATGCGGGAGAAGCTCGTGCGCGCTCGCCCGACCGAATGCCTTGCGCGCAGATAACCGTGGACCAGGCCAGGCTCGTCGAACCACCAGGCTCTGCCGCCCGCCGCGACCACACGGCTTCCGTAAGCTTGCCCGTCCGAGGACAGCGGATCGCACTCGGCCGTGAAGATGACGGTCGGCGGCAGGTTGGAGAAATCGGCGTCGTTCAGCGGCATATAGGTGATGTCGCCCGTTGTATCGCGCCCGCCGGAGCGGACCCCGTCGTAGAAGTCAAGGTCGCGCATGGTCAGCATCGGCGCATCGGCATGGGT
>JBEVEP010000052.1:0-28978 GCA_040512755.1 Mesorhizobium sp. | reverse complement strand
CGGGCCTCAAACGTTCATGCGCTCGCCATCGAGGGCAATTTCGACGATTGCCAGGCACTCGTGAAAGACATGTTCAATGACCATGGCTTTCGCGATCGGGTCTCGCTGTCCGGCGTGAATTCCATCAACTGGGCGCGCATCATGGCCCAGATCGTCTACTATTTCTCCTCCGCGCTTTCGCTTGGCGCGCCGGACCGGCCAGTCTCGTTCACGGTTCCCACCGGCAACTTTGGGGACATCTTTGCAGGCTACGCCGCAAAACGAATGGGTCTGCCGATCGAGCACCTGGTCATCGCCACCAATGACAATGATATTCTTGCGCGCACATTGGAAAGCGGCGAATACCGAACCCAGGGCGTTGTCGCCACGACCTCCCCGTCGATGGACATCCAGGTTTCTTCCAATTTCGAACGGCTGCTTTTTGAATCCAGCGGACGCGACGCTACAACCGTGAAGCGCTACATGGCAGGGCTAAAGCAATCCGGCGCGTTCACGATCGAAAAAGCGCAACTTGAGGCGATCCGCCGCGAATTCTCGGCTGGGCGCTCTTCCTTGCCGGAAACTGCCGAGACGATCCGCGCAACACTTGCAACGAGCGGCTACTTGCTGGATCCGCATACGGCGACTGCCATGCATGTCGCGGCTGCCAACAGTGACGCGCAAGTTCCTATGATCGTTCTTGCAACCGCTCATCCGGCCAAGTTTCCAACTGCTGTCGAACAAGCGTCGGGGGTTGCACCGAAACTTCCGGCATGGCTTGATGGGCTGATGCAGCGCGATGAAAGCTACGTGGTTCTTCCATCGGAGCTCAAAATAGTGAAAGATCATATTAGCCGTCATACAAGGCAGGCGCGTTAGGGAGTAAGCACTACATGGGTGTAGAGGTAAGCCGTCTGTCGAACGGCCTGACGGTCGCCACCGAAACCCTTCCTCATATTGAATCCGTTGCACTCGGCGTTTGGGTGAAGTCTGGCGCTCGCAATGAGCGCGACGACGAACACGGCATCGCGCACCTGCTGGAACATATGGCGTTCAAGGGCACGAACCGCCGCAGCGCTTGGAAAATTGCGTCCGAGATCGAGAATGTGGGGGGCGAAATCAACGCGGCCACGAGTGTCGAGACGACATCGTTCTACGCGCGCGTGCTTGCCGACGACGTTCCGCTGGCCATCGATATTCTGGCCGACATCCTCATGGAATCGAAGTTCGATGCCGAGGAACTTGAGCGCGAGCAGCATGTTATCCTGCAGGAGATTGGCGCCGCGCACGATACGCCCGATGATATCGTCTTCGATCGCTTCACCGAGACGGCGTTCCGCCACCAAACCCTCGGACGCTCTATCCTCGGCACACCCGAGACTGTCAAATCCTTCACTTCCGCACAGCTCCATTCCTTCATGGAACGGCAGTACGGCGCAGAGCGCATGGTGGTTGTCGCGGCCGGCGCGATCAAGCACGACGAGTTCGTTCGCGAAGTCGAAAACCGACTGGGTTCATTCCGCCCGAAGGCCGAAAGCGCTCTCCCGCAATACGCCCACTATGTCGGTGGAGACTATCGCGAGAACCGCGACCTCATGGATGCCCAGATTGTGCTGGGGTTCGAGGGCCGTGCCTACCATGTCCGCGATTTCTACGCCTCGCAGGTTCTGTCGATGATCCTTGGCGGCGGCATGTCATCGCGCCTGTTCCAGGAAGTCCGCGAGAAGCGCGGCCTCTGTTACTCCGTTTATGCGTTCCATTGGGGCTTTTCGGATACCGGCGTCTTTGGAATACACGCTGCCACCGGCCAAGGCGACATTGGGAAGCTGATCCCGGTGATCCTGGGCGAACTTCGACGGGCGGGCGAGGGTATCGATCAGGAAGAACTCAATCGGGCGCGAGCCCAATATCGCGCCGGACTGGTGATGTCCGCGGAAAGTGCTGCGAGTCGCGCCTCGCAGATCGCTCGGCAGCTTCTCCTGTTCGGCAGGCCAATCGGCATGGACGAACTGGTCGAGCGCCTTTCAAATCTGACAATCGAACGTCTCACCGATCTTTCCGCACGGCTGTTCGCAACGACGCCCACCGTCACCGCGGTCGGTCCTGTCGGCACGCTCGCGCCCTACGAGGCAATCAGGGAAGCTCTGCCCTCTACGACCGTCGCCGCCCGCAAGCTTGCGGTCTGACACAGGCAGCAATAGCAATGTTTCCGCTGCCTTTTTTCCGCCGAGAGGTGCCGGCGCTGAAAGGGCCGCGCATCACGTTGCGCCTGCCGGAACCAAACGACTACCGCGAATGGGTCTCGCTCAGGCAATCCAGTCGCGCCTTCCTCGAGCCATGGGAACCACGCTGGTCGCCCGACGAACTGGAACGCGGCGCCTGGCGGCAGCGTATCCGCCGATATCGCGAGGACTTCGAACAAGGCCTGGCAGTCGCTTTTTTCATCTTCGAGAACCGGACCGCCAAGCTGATGGGTGGAATCACCATCGGCAACATCAGGCACGGCGTTTCGCAGTCGGCCCAGATAGGCTACTGGATGGGCGAACAATATTCTGGCCGCGGCTATATGATCGAAGCGGTTCAGCTGGTGATACCTTATTCATTCGAGACGCTGCGGTTGCACCGCATCGAAGCAGCCTGTATTCCAGCCAATACGCGTTCAGTCCGCGTGCTTGAAAAAGCCGGATTTCAGCGCGAAGGCCTTTTGCGATCCTACCTCCGGATCAATGGCAGCTGGCAGGATCACTATCTTTACGCCCTCATTTGCGACGAGCGGGGCAAGGCGCGAGGCTGATTCTTGGTACGATTCTTCAGGGGCGGAAACGTATTGGCGATTGCCTTGGCGGCAATCGTGACTATGTGCGCCATTTCGTCGGCGCTGGCCATCGAACCCATCAAGATTTCTCGTGGGGATGTCGCTCTCGACCTCTCCGGCGCCGTCGCGATCTACACGGACCAGGGCGAGAATTTTCAGGTTTCGACCGCGCCCGGACCGGACGGCATTGTCCGGCGCATCGAGGTGGAAGCAAACGACGCGCGCTCAACGGGCGACTGGGCTGTGTTTGCACTCGCCAATTCCACTGACGAACAGCTCGACAGGCTGATCGTTGCACCGCATTTCCGCCTGGTGAATTCCGGCCTGCTTTGGCCTGACCTCGGATCGAGCCGGATCGCAGCCATCACGCCAAGCGAGGGCTTCGCGCTCGACCGTCAGGCCAGTCCGGATGCCGATGTTTTCCGCGTCACGCTCAATCCCGGGTCGGTCGTCACATTCATTGCCGAGCTCGCGTCGCCGAAACTTCCGCAGGTCTATCTGTGGGATCCCGAGCATTTCAAGGACTCGGTCAACTCCTACACGCTCTATCGGGGCATCGTGATCGGCATTTCAGGTCTTTTGGCGCTCTTCCTCACCATCCTTTTCGTTGTCAAGGGAACATCGATGTTCCCAGCCACAGCGGCTTTGGCCTGGTCCGTGCTGGCCTACATCTGCGTCGATTTCGGCTTTCTGAACAAGGTCATAGCGATAGCACCCGGAAGTGAGCAGATGTGGCGCGCCGGCGCTGAAGTGTCACTCGCGGCGACCTTTGTCGTCTTCCTGTTCACCTATCTCAATCTGAACCGATGGCACGGCCATTTCAGTTACGGCGTTCTTGTCTGGATCGTGGGCCTGCTCTTGATTGCGGGGGTCGCCGTCGTGGACCCGGCAGTGGCGGCAGGAATTGCCCGCTTCTCCTTCGCGGCGACGGCAATCGTAGGGATCGGGCTGGTCATATACCTTGGCATTCGGGGTTATGATCGCGCCATCATGCTGGTGCCGAGCTGGCTGATGGTGCTGGTCTGGCTTGCCGGGACGTGGATGGCGATCACCGGCGCGCTGGACAATGACATCGTACAGCCCGCTCTCGGTGGCGGGCTGGTCCTCATCATCCTGCTGATTGGCTTTACCGTTATGCAGCACGCCTTTGCTGGCGGCGGCCTGTATCAGGGTCTTTTCAGCGACATGGAGCGGCAGGCGCTCGCGGTGATCGGAGCCGGCGATACCGTCTGGGATTGGGATGTGTTGCGCGACCGTGTCGTTACCCGGCCCGATGTCAGCAGCCAGCTTGGTCTCGCCTCGAACAGTCTCACCGGTCCCGCGCGCAATTGGCTTCCCGTCATGCATTCCGACGATCGGGATACTTTTCGCACGACGCTGGATACGATACTCGACCATAGACGCGGCCGCGTCGCACAGCATTTCCGGCTCCGTGGAGCCGACGGGCATTACCACTGGTTCGCCCTGCGAGCACGGCCGGTGATTGGCTCTGACGGCGAGGTCATCCGCTGTGTCGGGACGCTTGTCGACGTCACCGAACAGAAGAAGGCTGAAGAGCGGCTTTTGCACGATGCGGTGCATGACAACCTCACGGGGCTGCCGAACCGCGAGCTGTTCCTGAACCGTCTCGACGGCATTATCTCGATCGCCAAAGGCGAAGAGACGATCAAGCCGACCGTCTTCATCATCGATCTTGATCGCTTCAAGCAAGTCAATGACGGCCTTGGTATTTCCGCCGGCGACACGATCCTACTGACGATCGCAAGGCGGCTCCACCGGCTGCTCAAGCCCCGCGACTCCCTCTCGCGCATCGCGGGGGACCAATTCGCGTTCCTGCTGCTCTCAGAACAGGAGCCTGCCCGGATTGCCGCCGTGGCGGATGCGATCAAGCAGGCGATACGCGCGCCTATCACCTTTGCCAAACGAGAGATCGTGCTTACCGCCTCGATCGGCCTCATCACGTGGACGCAAGGGCAGCCCTCAGCGGAGGACATGGTAAAGGATGCCGAGCTCGCGATGCATCAGGCGAAGCGTTTCGGCGGAGATCGCATTGAGCCGTTCAGGCCCGCTTTCCGCTCGGTCGGAACCGACCGCCTGCAGCTGGAATCCGACCTTCGCCGCGCCATTGAGCGCAAGGAGTTCACGCTCGCCTATCAACCGATCGTACGGCTTGAGGACCGGTCGGTGGCCGGCTTCGAGGCCCTTCTACGCTGGGAGCATCCCCGCCGCGGCGCCATCCCGCCAAGTGATTTCATCCCCGTCGCGGAAAGCTGCGGACTGATCGTGCAGCTCGGTCTGTTCGTTATGCAGCGCGCCGCCGACGACCTGGCCGAGTGGCAGCGGCAGATCGGCGATGTCCCCCTGTCCGTCTCGGTGAATCTTTCCAGCCGCCAGCTTATCCGGCGCGATCTCGTTACGGATGTCCGCTCGGTGATCGCCCGCGCCAATCTGAAACCGCGTTGCTTCCGCCTGGAACTCACTGAATCGCTCGTCATGGACAATCCCGAACAGTCCAACCACGTGCTTTCGAAGCTGAAGAAGCTCGGCATCGGCCTGTCGCTCGACGATTTCGGCACGGGCTACTCCTCGCTCGCCTATCTCACGCGGTTTCCGTTCGACACGATCAAGATCGATAAGAGCTTTGTCGACGACGCCACGCCCAAGCGTGAGGTTCTCTTGCGTTCCATGATCAATATGGCCCACGATTTGGGACTATCGGTTATTGCGGAGGGGGTTTCGGACGAAAGCGACGCACTGCAGCTTCGCCAGATGGGATGCGAATACGTCCAGAGCTTCTCCTTCGGCGCACCTATGTCAGGCGACGCCGTCATCAAACTCTTGAAGGAACAGTATCCGCTGGCTCAGGCGTGACCGGCAAAGTGGCTAAGCCGTACGAGGTCGATGCCGATCGAGGCAAGGATGCGGTCGTATTTCCGGTCAATGTCGGAATCGAACAGCAAATCCATGCTGGCCGGGCAAGTCAGCCAGCCATTTTCCGCAATCTCGTGCTCAAGCTGCCCTGCTCCCCAGCCTGAATAGCCGAGCGCCATGATCGCTTTGCGAGGTCCGCGGCCGGAAGAGATGGCTCGCAATATGTCGATCGTTGCAGTCAGGCAAATCTCCTCGGAGACCGGTAATGACGACTCGACCATATAATCGTCGGAGTGGAGCACGAAACCGCGGCTGCGATCGACCGGGCCTCCATTGCGCACCACAAAATCGCGCGTCGGAGGCGGTAGCCTGATCGCCTCCTGCTCGTTCATTATGCCCAGTTGCACCAACAGGTCCGGAAACCTCAGAGGTTGGGTCTGATTTATGATCAGACCCATCGCGCCTTCCTCACTGTGAGCGCAGATGTAGATAACAGACCGCGCAAAGCGATCGTCCTTCATGCCGGGCATGGCAATCAGGAACTGGTCATCCAGGAAGCCGCGAGGTCCGGCTTTTTTCTGCCGCAGAAGGTCCATTTACGAAACGTAACCTTTTTCTGCGAACCATGAAAGGCAACTTCGCTGACTGCGGACGATGATCGATCCTACTTTCACGGGAAAATGATTGAAAGGCGTCCGTTCCCGGTTGCTAAGCGTGCTGCCGCCGATCAAATGTCTCGCCCATGCGCCATTTTTTCATGATTGCCGCCGGCCTCGTGCTGCCGTTGTTTCTCGCGGCCCCCGCTTTTTCATCCTCAACGGACTGGCTGGAAGTGGAAGGTGCTCGCGTACGACTGCTGACGTTCGGGCTTCCGGATTCCGATGGATTGTTGAACGGCGCTTTGGAAATCGACCTGCAGCCTGGGTGGAAGACTTATTGGCGCGATCCCGGAGATGCTGGCGTGCCGCCCCAGATCGACATTTCAAGAAGCACGAACATCGTCTCGGCCGAAATCCGGTTTCCGCCCCCTGAGCGCTTCGACGACGGCTATTCGAAATGGGCGGGCTACAAGCACCCGGTCACCTTTCCTGTGACCTTCACAGCGAAAGCTCCCGGCGAACCGGTAAAGATTGCTGCCGACATATTTCTCGGCATCTGCGAGACGATCTGCATTCCGGTTCAGGGGAGTTTTACACTCGACCCGATGATCGCGTCTGACAATCCTGACCATGCAGGTCTGATCAAGGCAGCAGTCGACGCTTTGCCCCGGTCGCCGGCCCCCGATTTCAACGCGAAAGTGCGTTCGAGTGACGGCAAAACGCTTCTCGTGGAAGCCGCCATTCCTGAGAATGCCTCAGCACCCGAGTTCTTCATCGCCGGGGAGCAGGGATACATGTTCGCCGCACCAGAGCGTGTTGCCGAAGACGGAAAAGTCCTTTTTGCTGTGCCGGTCCTCGAACGGCCGGACAGCAAGCCGGCGAGCGGGACATTGCACTACACGCTGACAACGTCCGTTGGGGCCGTCGAGGGCAACCTGCCCTTTCCGTGAATTCTTTATGCATTTGCTGGTTGCCGGCGATGCGTCAAGCCGCTACAGCATCGGACGGAAAAGTGCGAAGCGGTTTTCCGATCAATCCGATGCGCAAAAACAAAGGCTTAGACCAAGTCGCCGCTTCCGGTTTCGCGCGCCTTGCTCTAAGCAGTTTCGCCATTGAATCTCACGAAGGGACCAGGACATGACTATTTCGGTTGGCCAGAAGCTGCCCGACGCAACGTTGAAAATCGTGACGGCGGACGGCCCCAAGGACATTTCAACGGCAGAGTTTTTCGGTGAAAAGAAGGTCGTGCTGTTCGGTGTGCCGGGGGCATTTACGCCAACCTGCAGCAACAACCACCTTCCGGGCTACCTTGAAAACCATGACGCCATCCTGGCGCGGGGCGTGGATAAGATCGCCGTCGTGGCGGTGAACGATCATCATGTCATGACAGCGTGGTCACGCTTCACAGGCGGCGAAGGCAAGATCGAATATCTTGCCGACGGCAACGGCGCATTCATCAAGGCCCTTGGCCTCGATATCGATCTCAGCGTGGCCGGGCTGGGCCTCAGGTCCAGCCGGTTCTCGATGATTGTCGACGGCGGCAAGGTCGTAGCGCTCAACATTGAAGACAA
Organism: Mesorhizobium sp.; assembly: GCA_040512755.1. Classification (GTDB taxonomy): domain Bacteria; phylum Pseudomonadota; class Alphaproteobacteria; order Rhizobiales; family Rhizobiaceae; genus JBEVEP01. The sequence continues at coordinate 21,143 of JBEVEP010000052.1, read as the reverse complement.
GCCGGGACAGGCCGTCGAGTCAGGGGCCGCGAAAATTCTGGAACAGCTCTGAAGGCCAATCTCTCCCCTTGAGGGCAGGGCAATCGCATATGGATGTTTGCGAACGCTCTTGCCCCCTCTCCGTCTCGCCCTTCGGGCTCGACACCTCTCCCCCTGAAGGGGGCGAGGAAGGGCGCTGATCGCGGCGAGTTCATGCCCTTCCTCCACCCCTTTAGGGGGAGGTGTCGAGGGCGCAGCCCGAGACGGAGAGGGGGAAATTAGCTCTCACCTCCATATGCGATAGCCCTGCCCTTGAGGGGGAGATCAGCCGGCCGCTACGGTTTCAGCCCTTTGCCCCCGCTCGGCGCCCTTTTGTTGCCGGAATAGCTTCCCTTCTTTGCGGCTTGAACGGCGCCATGCCCAGTCTTGCCAGCTCATCGGCGCGCTCGTTCTCGACATGGCCGGCGTGACCTTTCACCCAGTGCCATGTCACCTTGTGCCGCTTTCTCGCCTCGTCGAGCGCCTGCCAAAGTTCGGCATTCTTCACCGGCTTCTTGGCAGCGGTTTTCCAACCGTTCCGTTTCCAGCCCTCGATCCACCCGCCAATCCCGTCCTTGACGTAATTGCTGTCCGTATAGAGGTCGACCTCGCACGGCTCCTTCAGGGCGCTAAGCCCCGAAATTGCCGCCAAGAGCTCCATGCGGTTGTTCGTGGTCTCCGCCTCGCCGCCCGAAAGCTCTTTTGTGACGCCGTTGAAACGCAGGATTGCGCCCCACCCGCCCGGCCCCGGATTGCCTGAACAGGCGCCGTCCGTGAAAATCTCAACATGCTTCATGCGTCGGTACCCGCAAGCGTCAGGCCGTACTCGGCAGCCGACGTGATGTGGCGATGGAACCGCATGCGCCGCACATACTCCATTGGATCTTTCTTCACGACGAGGCTCCCGGCCGGTACGGTCAGCCAGTCGTGAAGCCGCGTCAGCATGAACCGCAGCGCCGCACCGCGCGCCAGGATTGGCAGCGCTTGAATCTCTTCCTGAGACAGAGGCCTCACAGCACTATAGCCGGCGAGCAAAGCCATCCCCTTGGTGTGGTTGAATGAGTGGTCCTTCTCGAAGCACCAGGCGTTCAGGCAGACCGCGACGTCGTAGACGAGAAGGTCGGTACAAGCGAAATAGAAATCGATCAGTCCAGAAAGACGATTTCCGAGGAAGAAGACATTGTCCGGAAAGAGGTCGGCGTGGATCACCCCTTTTGGCAAATGCGCCGGCCAATGGGCTTCCAGAAACGCGAGATCGGCCTCGGTCTCGTCCGCAAGTCCGGGTTCCACTTCGTCGGCCCGCTCGCGCGACCCATTCCACAGCGGCCGCCAGTCTTCTACCGTAAGCCCGTTGCGCCGCGTCTGCGGAAAATCCTCGCCCGCCAAATGCATGGCCGCGAGCGCTGCGCCCACTGCACGGCAATGATCGACGGTGGGCCGGCGCATCCACATCCCCTCCAGGAAGGTCACAACCGCCGCGGGCCGCCCCGCCAACTCGCCAATCGCCGTACCGCTCTTCTGCTTTACCGGCAGCGGGCAATTGATGCCCTTGCCTTGCAGATGCTGCATGAGGTTGACGAAGAACGGCAGGTCGTTGCGATTCACGCGCTTTTCGTAGAGCGTGAGAATGTACGCCCCGCTGGAAGCATGAAGCAGGAAGTTGGAGTTCTCCACGCCCTCGGCGATGCCCTTGTAGGAGAGGAGCTCGCCGATGTCGTACTGCTTGAGAAAGTCGCCGAGTTCGATCTCGGAAATGTCCGTATAGACCGCCATTCAGCGGATTCCATTGACGAAGGCCATGTCAGCCGCCGTAAGTTCAACATCGCGCAGAACCCGCATCACCGGGAAATCCTCCGTTTCGGTTGCCGTAATCGCCAGTTCAACCGTGACGTCGAAGCGAGCACGAAAGGCGTTGATGATCTCGTCGACGATGATCTCGGGCGCGGACGCGCCGGCCGACAGGCCCAGGGTCGAGATGGTGCCGATGTCTTCCCATGGAATCTCGGAAGCGCGCTGCACGAGCAGGGACATTCTTGCGCCCGCCCGCTCCGCAACCTCGACGAGCCGCCTGGAATTGGACGAGTTGGGTGCGCCGACAATAAGGAAAAGATCAGCGCCGGGCGCGGTTTCCTTCACGGCCTCCTGCCGGTTGGTAGTGGCGTAGCAGATCGATTCCGCTGCCGCCGCATGCATCTCCGGAAAGCGCTCCTTGAGCGCCTTGATGAGGCCGGCGGTGTCTTCCACCGAAAGCGTCGTCTGCGTCACGAAGCCGAGGGCGGCCGGATCGGCTGGTTCGAACCTGGCGACATCGGCTTCGGTCTCGATGAGCGTCACCGCGCCGGGAGGCAACTGACCCATTGTGCCGATCACTTCAGGGTGCCCGGCATGACCGATCAGCAGCACATGACGGCCGAGCCGCTGATGGCGCATCGCCTGTTTGTGGACCTTGGAGACCAGCGGACAGGTCGCGTCGAGATAGAAGAGGTGCCGTTCCTCCGCGTCCTGCGGAACAGATTTCGGCACACCATGGGCGGAAAACACCACGGGGCACGCACGATGCTCGGCCGGGATTTCGCTCAGTTCCTCGATGAAGACTGCGCCAAGGCTCTGCAGACCTTCGACCACATAACGGTTGTGGACGATCTCGTGACGGACATAGACCGGGGCGCCATACTTCTTCAACGCCAGCACGACGATCTGAATCGCCCGATCGACACCGGCGCAAAAACCGCGCGGCTGGCAAAGCCGGATCGTCAACTGCGGTTTCGTGGTTGTTGCGTCCATTGTTTACGGGGCTCCGAAGTCTTGCGGAAATGATGTGCCGCGGGCCATGCTGTCAAGGGCGTGCTGCGTCACACTGTTTGTGATCGCCGCCAAAGCCAGATGCCCAGCACACCTGCAAGCGTCGCTGCAAGCCCGTACCAGGTAGCCGCATACTGGAGGTGATTGTTGGGCAGGTCGATGATCGTGACACCCCCTTGCGGTAGACCGCCGGCGTTTGGCGTCGCATCGGCATCGACAAAGAACGGAACCAGCTTTGCCTCCGGAACTCCGCTTTGTTTGGCCATCAAAGTGATGTCCTTCCAATAGTAGATGTTTTTCGCGGCATCATTGTTTGGGACCAAGGCAGACGGCTTGCTGTCGAGGGGATTGCGGGCAAGCCCGGTCACCGTGACCGGTCCCTCGGTTTGTCCCTCGATCCTTGTGGCCGGATCCTTGAAATCGAATGGGACAAAGCCGCGATTGACGAGAATGGTTTCGCCCCGATCCTGTACGAGAGGGGTATAGACGAAGTAACCGGCCGCGCCGTCATGCGTGGCAAAGAAATGCTGCTCCCTCGCATGATCGAAAACGCCCGTCGCGGTGACCGGCCAATAGTCAACATCCTCGGTCTCGGCAAAAAGCTTCACCAATTGCGCTAGCGGGACTGGCTTGGAATGGATGCGCTCGTCGATCGTGGCCAGCAGCGTTTCCTTCCACTTCAAGCGCTCGACCTGCCACGTGCCGAGGCCGATCAGGACGGCGAACGCGACTCCCGCCAGGATGAGGGCCAGCCAGGGAAACCGCTTTGGCGCGGCGGCGGCACGTTCGGCCATAGCGCTCACTCCGGCCTGTCCCACCGCCCCTCCGATGCCTTGTTGGCATATTGAAGCGTGATGAGGACGCCTTTGATGAGCCTCAGGGCGCCGAGGCTCAACAGAAGCGTCAACGGGATCCAAAGCAGAAAATGAACCCACAACGGAGGACCGACCGAGACTTCCATCCACAGTGCCAGCCCGACGACGATGAAACCGATGATAAGGATGACGAAAACTGCCGGACCGTCGCCTGCATCGGCAAAGGAATAATCGAGCCCGCATGAGTCGCAACGCTCAGCGACCGTTAGAAACCCCGAAAAGAGCTTGCCCTTCCCGCAACGGGGGCAACATCCTTTCAGGCCGGCCGCGATGGGTTCGACCGCGGGTTGCGTTGGTCTGTCATTGTTCATCACAGAGTACCGCCGGTCCAATCGCATCTGCTACGATAGTCACCCATCGTCGAACAGAAAAGAAAGGCGGCCACGCAGCCGCCCTGTTTCCAGTCTCCCACGTTTCACGCAAGACGCGTGAAAGACTGGCATGTAGGTCGCGAAGCCCAAAGTGGATCCACTTGGGCCATGAAACAGTAATCAGTGACCGTGAGCGATCGGCGCGCCCCACGACGCCCAGACATAGATGCAGGAAAACAGGAACAGCCAGACCACGTCGACGAAATGCCAGTACCAGGCTGCAGCCTCGAATCCGAAATGGTGCTTTGGCGTAAAGTCGCCGCGCATCGCCCGAAGCAGGCAGACCAGCAGGAAGATCGTCCCGATGATGACGTGGAACCCGTGGAACCCCGTCGCCATGAAGAAAGTGGCGCCGTAGATGGAGTCCTTGAAGCCGAACGGCGCGTGAATGTACTCGTAAGCCTGCACCATCGAGAACAACAAGCCGAGCGCAACGGTCAGCGTAAGCCCCCATACAAGCCCCTTGCGGTCATTGTGCAGCAGCGCGTGGTGCGCCCAGGTGACCGTCGTGCCGGAAAGCAACAGGATGATCGTGTTGTAAAGCGGCAGGTGGAAAGGATCGAGGACCTCGATGCCCTTGGGTGGCCAAACGCCGCCGGTGAACTCCGTCCGCGCCACCTGATGGACTTCGTTGGGGAAAAGGCTGGCATCGAAGAACGCCCAGAACCAGGCGACGAAGAACATCACCTCGGAGGCAATGAACATGATCATGCCATAGCGCAGATGCAGCGCTACCACTGGCGTGTGATAACCTTCACGTCCTTCCTTGATCGTGTCGGACCACCAGGAATACATGGTGTAGAGCACGATCACGAGCCCGATGAAGAACAGCCACGGGCTGGCGAGATTGATGCCGAACATCGGAAACTCGTTGCCCTTCAGGTACTGCATATAGGCGACGCCGCCGAGCGCCGTAACAAGCGCACCTATTGCCCCAAGGAACGGCCAGGGACTCGGGTCGACGAGATGATAATCGTGATGTTTAGCGTGTGCGTCAGCCATTTCAGCCCCCGATAGAGTTTGCTGATACTTTCCCACCGTCCGCCTTTGGCGCACGCGCCACGGGCTTTTCCCCCTCGATCGGGAAGAAGGTGTAGGAAAGCGTGATTGTCTTCAGATCCTTCAATTCCGGTACGTCCACTATGTCCGGATCGACATAGAACACGACCGGCATTTCAAGCGTTTCGCCAGGCTTCAATAGGGTGTCGGTGAAACAGAAGCACTCGACCTTGTTGAAATACGCGCCCGCCAGTTCCGGCGTGACGTTGAAGGAAGCGCGCCCGCCAGTCGCCGTCTTGTATAGGTTGGCGGCCTTGTAGCTGGCGGTCGTGGTCTCGCCGATGCGCATCGTCACCTGACGTTCCACCGGCTGGAAATCCCACGGCAACCCGCCCGAGACATTGGCGTCGAACCGCACCGTGATGGTGCGGTCGAGAACCCGGTCGGAATACTGGTCGACGCGCTGCGTCGTACCGCCATAGCCGGTCATCTGGCAAAACATCTGATAGAGGGGCACGGCAGCGTAAGCCATGCCAACCATTCCGGCGAAGAAAGCGAGGCAGGCGCCCGCAACGGCGCGGTTGCGCAACGTCTTCGTATCCGTCGGATGGTGCTCGCTGCTCATCGCGGCGCTCACATAGCACGATCGAACAGCGCCGGGCCGAACTTCGCCAGGCTGCCCAGGTAAACGACAACGACGAAAGCCGCCAGCGCCAGACCAATCGCCACGGAGCGGCTGCGGCGGGCTTTCTTCTGGCTCTCGGTCAGCGTCACCATGTCGTGATCCTGCATGGCTCAAGCACCCATCAGCATGGCCGAGCGAGCCACAAGACTGTCCGCCAGATAGATCGCGAAGATGCCAAAGAGGTAAAGCAGCGAATAGGCGAACAGCGTCTTGGCCGGCCGCATCTTCGTGTCGTCCGGCTGCATCGTGAGCACCTTCCATGCATACCAGACGAAGCCCACACCGAGCACAACCGCGGCAAGCCCGTAGGCCGCTCCGGCATAACCGAGAATCCAGGGCAGAACGCCTACCGGTGCAAGCACCAGCGCATACACAAGAATCTGCCGCCGCGTGGAAGCGTGACCGGCAACGTTGGGCATCATCGGAATGCCGGCCCGTTCGTAATCATCGGATTTGAAGAGCGCGAGCGCCCAAAAATGCGGTGGCGTCCACAAAAAGATAATCAGGAAAAGGATCACGCTTTCGAGGCTGACGGTGTCCGTCGCCGCCGCCCATCCGATGATCGGCGGAAACGCCCCTGCCGCGCCACCGATCACGATGTTCTGCGGCGTCGTGCGCTTCAGCCACATCGTGTAGATGACGACATAAAAGAAGATCGTAAAGGCGAGCAGCGCCGCAGCCAGCCAGTTGACCAGCACCCCAAGGGTGCCCACGGAGAAAGCCGAAAGCACCAGTCCAAAGACCAGCGCTTCGCCGGGCTGCACTCGTCCGGCCGGGATCGGGCGTCCTGCGGTCCGCGACATGACGGCGTCAATGTCGGCGTCGTACCACATATTGAGCGCGCCGGAGGCCCCTGCCCCGACCGCGATCGCCAGGATAGCGATGACGGCGCTCAGCGGATTGATCGCGACCGGGGTTGCCACGAGGCCGACGAAAGCGGTGAAGACCACCAGCGACATGACGCGCGGTTTCAGCAGGGCGAAGAAGTCGCCTGCCGTCGCTTCCGACATGCGAATGCCGGACTCGTCCAGTCGGTTGTTGTGGACCACGGCCATGGGTACGAGTTCCAGTCTCTCCGTTGGCCAAAGCCGCCGGTTCGAGCGGCGGCTTTGCTTGTTCTGTTCTGCCGTTACTTGATCTTCGGCAGCTGTTCCCACTGGTGGAACGGCGGCGGCGAAGGCAGCTGCCATTCCAGCGTCGTTGCGCCCTCGCCCCAAGGATTGGCGCCAGCGATCCGCTTCTTCGAGAATGCCTCGAACACGCCGACAAGGAAGATCACCACGCCGAATGCCGCGATGTAGGACCCGTAGGACGATACCATATTCCAACCAGCGAACGCATCCGGATAGTCGATGTAGCGGCGCGGCATGCCGGCGAGGCCGAGGAAATGCTGCGGGAAGAACACAAGGTTCACACCGACGAACGTGACCCAGAAATGTGTCCGTGCGATCAGCGGCGAATACATGTAGCCGGTCATCTTCGGGAACCAGTAGTACCAGGCGGCGAAGATCGCGAAGACCGCGCCTAGCGAAAGCACATAGTGGAAGTGCGCCACCACATAGTAGGTGTCATGCAGCGACCGGTCGAGGCCGGCGTTAGCCAACTGAACGCCCGTCACGCCACCCACGGTGAAGAGGAAGATGAAGCCGATCGCCCAAAGCATCGGCGTTCGCATCGAGATTGAGCCTCCCCACATCGTGGCGATCCAGGAGAAGATCTTCACGCCGGTCGGGACAGCGATGACCATCGTGGCGAACACGAAATAGCGCTGCGTGTCGAGCGACAGACCCGTGGTGTACATGTGGTGCGCCCACACGACAAAGCCGACGGCCCCAATGGCCACCATCGCGTAGGCCATGCCGAGATAGCCGAAGATGGGCTTCTTCGAGAAGGTCGAAACGATGTGGCTGACAATGCCGAAGCCCGGCAGGATGAGGATGTAAACCTCGGGGTGACCGAAGAACCAGAACAGATGCTGGAACAGGATCGGGTCGCCGCCGCCTTCAGGCGCGAAGAATGTCGTGCCGAAATTGCGGTCCGTGAGCAGCATGGTGATGCCGCCCGCCAGGACCGGCAGAGACAGCAGCAACAGGAAGGCGGTTATCAGAACAGACCACGCAAACAGCGGCATCTTGTGCAGCGTCATGCCCGGAGCGCGCATGTTGAAGATCGTGGTGATGAAGTTGATAGCGCCGAGGATGGAGGAAGCGCCCGCGATGTGAAGCGACAGGATCGCGAGATCCATCGCCGGGCCAGGCTGGCCGGAGGTCGAGAATGGCGGGTAGATCGTCCAGCCGCCACCGACGCCATGGGCGCCAGGCGCGCTCGGCATGAACGCCGACAGGATCAGCAGGATGAAAGCCGGCGGCAGCAGCCAGAACGAGATGTTGTTCATGCGCGGGAAGGCCATGTCTGGCGCGCCGATCATGATCGGCACCATCCAGTTGGCGAAACCACCGATAAGCGCCGGCATCACCATGAAGAAAATCATGATCAGGCCGTGCGCGGTGGTGAAGGCATTGAACATGCTCTTGCCGGCATCGACGGCCGCATCGCCACCGACCCCGTACACCATCTCGGCCAGACCGGTGAAGATCTGGATACCCGGCTCGGCAAGCTCCCAACGCATCATCACCGAGAGGAACCCACCAATGATGCCCGCGAAGATCGCGAAGATCAGGTAGAGCGTGCCGATGTCCTTGTGGTTGGTGGAGTACACCCAGCGAACCCAGCCATGCGGCCTGTGATCGTGATGCTCGTGAGCTGCCGCGCCTGCCATGTTTCGCTCCGTTCCTTGTCCCTATCCCGTCCGCCGCATCAATTGCTGGCGGTCGCCACGTTCCGGTTCGCGTCGATTTCCGCCATCAGCGCCTTGTTCGCGCCGCCGATGTCGGTCTTGGCGGCTGCGAGCCAGGTGTTGTATTGAGCATCCGAAACGACGCGGATCGCGATCGGCATGAACGCATGGTCCTTGCCGCAAAGTTCCGAGCACTGGCCGTAGAAGAGGCCTTCCTTCTTGGCCTTGAACCAAATCTCATTGATGCGGCCAGGTACGGCGTCGGTTTTTACGCCGAACGCCGGCATAGCGAACGCATGCATCACGTCGCTCGCCGTGACGAGGACACGGACAGTCGTATCGATCGGCACGACCACTTCGTTGTCCACCGCAAGCAGGCGCGGGTAGACGTTGCGATCTTCCTTGCCAGCCGTGGCCCGAGCGTCGTCGGCAAGCAAGGCCGAGTTGAACGAAAGCGGCTCTTCGACCTGGTATTCGTAATCCCAGTTCCACTGGTTTCCGGTCGCCTTGATCGTCAGCTTGGGCTCTTCCGGCGGCGTGTACTGCGCCGTCAGCAGCTGGAACGACGGCACCGCGAGAAACAGAAGCACCACGACCGGACCAACGGTCCACAGAACCTCAATCAACGTATTGTGGCTGGTCCGCGATGGCGTGGGGTTCACACTGGCGCGAAACTTCAGAATGCTCCAGGCAAGCAGCACGAGAACAAGAAGCGTGATCGGAACAATGAACCACAGCGTGTACTGCTCGAACCACGTGATTTGCTCCATGATGCTGGTTGCAGCCTCCTGGAAGCGCATCTGCCACGGACGCGGCTGGTCGGCATAGGCTGCCGAGGTGATGAAGAACGCGCCTAAAGCACTGGCGCCAGCAAGGATTTTTCTCATCGCCCTCTTCATCTCCCAATTCAACGCGAACGTGCGTATCCGCGAACGTTAAGTCACACCGGAACGGGAATCCCGGCGCATGCTGCGGCGTTCAAACCATACTCTCTTTCGGACCGCAAGAAAGGAGCGCCTGAAACTGTGCGGCATTTTTGCGCGCGATCGGCGGCCTTCGAAACCCGATGCGACGTCACGTTTCTCAAGTCCTCGAAACGTAACCGGTGACAGCTTCAACCGCCGTCTGTCTGCACGCGTCGCAATTCGGGCAAATTTGACCGCGAATGTCGTGGAAACCCGCCAATTCTTCGGCCTGCCTCATGCAGCTGTTCTTTTCGTCGCCGAGGTCACGGTCTAGAGTGCCGTGATTCGAATGGAGCCAATATGCAATTCCGGCTTTCTAGACCTTGGGCGACAGCCCTCCTCCTTGGCGCGAGCTTGGGCCTTGCCCTTCCAGCCACCGCCCAGCCGAAGCAGCAGAGCGGAACGGTGAAGTCGACGCACGGCGCCTGGTCGATCATCTGCGACACGCCAGCGGGTGCCACCGCCGAGCAATGCGCGATGATGCAGAATGTCGTCGCCGAGGACCGGCCGGAGATCGGCCTGTCGGTCGTCGTATTGCGCACGGCGGACAATAAGGCGGAGATCCTCCGCGTTCTGGCGCCTCTCGGGGTCTTGCTGCCAAATGGCCTTGGCCTCAACGTGGATGGCAAGGATATCGGCCGCGCCTATTTCGTGCGCTGCTTTCAGGATGGCTGCTACGCCGAGGTCATTCTCGAAAAGCCTCTTCTCGATACGTTGAAGACCGGTAAGGCTGCCACCTTCATCGTTTTCCAGACGCCCGAGGAAGGTATCGGCATCCCGGTTGAGCTGAAGGGATTCGGTGAAGGCTTCGCGGCGCTGCCCTAAGCGCGAATTCTTCGCATTGCCGAATGCGTGTTGCGCGCTTACATCGGGGCTGGACACCTTCCCCGGCATGAAAGCGGACACGCTATGACCAGCCTCATCAATCAATTCGACGTTTCCGACGACCGCATTCGCCGCATCGTCGCGGACACGATCAATGGCGCCGACGACGGCGAACTTTATCTGGAATACAGCCAGGGCGAGTCGCTCGTCTTTGACAACGGCCGGCTGAAGACCGCCAATTTCAACACCGACCAGGGCTTTGGTCTGCGTGCTGTCGCCGGCGAGGCGACCGGCTATGCGCATTCGAGCGACCTTTCGGAAGCGGCGCTGCTGCGTGCCGCCGATGCTGTCGCCGCGGTAAAAGGCGGCTATTCGGGTACGCTGGCGGCCGCGCCCGCACGCACGAACCGGCATCTCTACGGCGAGGAAAACCCTATTGTTTCGCCATCTTTCGAGGAAAAAGCGAAACTGTTGCAAGAGATCGACGCGTTTCTCCGCGGCAAGGATCCGCGCGTCCGCCAGGTCACGGCATCGCTTGCCTCTTCCTGGCAGCATGTCGAAATACTGCGTGCGGATGGGCAGGTGGTTCGCGATATACGTCCGCTCGTCCGCATCAACGTTGCGGTCGTGGTCGGCGAAGGTGACCGGCAGGAAACCGGGTCGTACGGAATGGGCGGCCGCAAGGGTTTCGGCGAGTTTCTTGCCGAGGATAGCTGGAAATTCGCGGCCGACGAGGCACTTCGACAGGCGCTGGTCAATCTCCAGGCAGTTCCGGCGCCTGCAGGGACCTTCGATATTGTCCTGTCGAGCGGCTGGCCCGGCGTCATGCTACACGAGGCTGTGGGCCACGGCCTGGAGGGCGACTTCAACCGAAAGAAGACATCGGCCTTTGCTGGTCTGATGGGACAGCAGGTCGCGGCCAAGGGCGTCACCGTCGTCGATGATGGCACCATACTGGAGCGGCGCGGTTCGCTGACCGTTGACGACGAGGGGACGCCGACCAACCGCACCGTGCTGATCGAAGACGGCAAGCTGGTCGGCTACATGCAGGATCGCCAGAATGCCCGGCTGATGGGCATGGTCCCGACCGGAAACGGGCGGCGTGAATCCTATGCGCATCAGCCGATGCCGCGCATGACGAACACCTACATGACCGCAGGTGATTTGACGTCCGAGGAGATCATCGCCTCGGTATCGAAGGGCATCTACGCCGTCTCTTTCGGCGGCGGGCAGGTGGATATCACGAGCGGCAAGTTCGTCTTCGGCTGCACCGAAGCCTACATGATCGAAGACGGAAAGGTGACGCAGCCGATCAAGGGCGCGATGTTGATCGGCAATGGTCCCGATGCCATGCACAGGGTCACCATGGTCGGCAACGACATGAAGCTCGACACCGGCATCGGCATGTGCGGCAAGGGCGGCCAGGGTGTGCCGGTCGGCGTAGGCCAGCCGCATCTGCGCATGAATCAGGTGACAGTCGGAGGCACGCGCGCGTAAAAGCTGGCCGTGATTCCAGCTTAGGGTCGTTCAGTGTTTGATTGAATCACTGAACCGCTCGAACTGGTTGTTTTAATGCAATTCCGACGGAAAACCGGTTTCCACTTTTTCCAGGAATTGCTCCAGAGGCCCGCGATGCATCCTTCGTCATTGATCGACCAGCGTTTCGTCGCCGGGTTTCTGCTCGGGCCGCTATTGGGCGCCGTTCTCTACGCAGGTGTGCTCAGCCTTTCCCCCGGCGCGGGCTCGCAGGGCTTCTGGTACTATCTGGCGACGTCGCTAGCCTATGGCTATGCGACGAGCCTCATTCTGCTCCTGCCCAGCTTTCTGGCTCTCAGGCATTTCCGCATCGACCGCTGGGTGCTGTGCATCGCCGCGGGCCTCGCGGCCGGGCTGATCTTCCACCTGTTTCTCTTCCATCTGCCCGCAACGTCCTCGAACGTTAATTCGCTCGTGCTCTATGGCGCGATGCCGTTCGTCTTCATTGCCTGCTCCATCCGGCTGATTGCCGGAAAGCGGGCGTGAATGATACCAAATATGGCATTAGGTATCATTTCTGGATTGACGTGATACTTAGGTAGCTTGTTCATCCAGATCGATGCCGGTCGCTGCACGCTCGATCCTGCGGGCGGGCGAGTGAACTTCATACATCCGGCCATCTTCCTTCACATCTCACCGGCGCTTTCTTGGTTTCTCCAGCAGCGCCACCGCCTCGACATGCGGCGACCAGAGAAACTGGTCGATCGGGATCACACTCCGCACGCGGTAGCCTCCAGCTGTCAGGATCGCGAGGTCGCGGGCCAGCGTGACCGGGTTGCAGGAAACTGCCGCGACATAGGGGATGTCCGATCTGGCAATCTGTTTCGATTGATCCTCTGCGCCTGCGCGCGGCGGATCGAAGATGAGCCCATCGAAGGCATTGAGCTCCTTGAAGGTCATCGGACGCCGGAAAAGGTCGCGCCGTTCCGTCGTTACTCGCCTCAAACCGGATGCGAAGCGGAAGCCGTGGTCGAGCGCCGCCAAAGCCCCCGCATCGCCTTCGACGGCGTGTACCTCGGCTTTTGCCGCCAGACGCAGAGCGAACGCCCCGGCGCCCGCAAAGAGGTCAACAATCCTTTTGGCCTTGCCGAGATGACCGGCGACCAGTTCCGCCATCGCATTTTCCGCTCCCGCGACAGCCTGCAGGAAACCGCCCGGTGGCGGCGCGACTGAGACATGGCCGAAGACAATAGCCGGCTTGCGCGCCTCCACGATGATTTCTCCATCGACGGAAAGGCGGGCGATCCCCGATCGGATGGCGAAATCCGACGCTCGCATTCGGACGCTGTCAGCGATCTTTCCAGAGTCTGCTGCGGCCACATCGAGGCCAGACGCTGTGTGCGTCACGGTCAGGTGAAATGGCTGCGGCGTATTGCAGATCAGGTTAGACAGTTCGCGTAACATGCCGAGAGCGTTGACGATCTCCGGCTCGGCAATGGGACATTCGGCGATGTCGATGATCGTATGGGAATGCGCCCGATTGTATCCGAGGAGCATCCCCGCCTCAGTGCGGCGTGCTGAAAACACGACACGGCGGCGTGATGCGATTGCACACGGAATCGTTTCGGAAACCGGGGTCTCCACGCCGCTCCTTTTCAGGGCCTGGACGACCTTCTCGCGCTTCCAGTCGTTGTATACTTGCCCGTCAAGGTGCTGGAGTGCACAGCCGCCGCAGTCGCCAAAGTGACGGCACGACGGTGCAACGCGCAATGGCGATGGCTCAAGCACGGCCATCAGCGTTGCGCGGTCCTTCTCCCGCGCGGCGGTCACCACCTCGCCTGGCAGCGTAAAAGGCACGAACACCGGACCCGTTTCCGTTTCCGTGATCCCGTCTCCCTGCGCGCCGAGCCGGTCGATGACGAATCGGCTGCTCATCGGTCCTTAACCCCGGCCAGAAGAAATTCCTGGTTGCCGTCCCCACCGACAATCGGTGACGGGACAAGCCCGACGGCGCGCCAGCCCGCAAAGCCGTCGAGCCAGTCGCGACGTTCTTCGGCGATGCGCAGTCCATCGGCCGCCTCACGCAACACTCCGCCCTTGCCGATTGCGTCCCGCCCCGCCTCGAATTGTGGCTTCACCAGAAAAATCCCTCGCGCGCCGTGCAAGGCAAGCTCCAACGCCGGCGGCAGGGCCAGCCTAAGAGAGATGAAGCTGACATCGCAGACCAGAAAATCGGGTAGACCTCCCGGAAAAGTATCTGCCGTCAGGTCGCGCGCGTTCAGACCTTCAATCACGGTGACACGCGGATCGGATCTCAACCCTGCGTCCATCTGCCCGTGACCGACATCGATCGCCGTCACATCGGCCGCGCCGCGTTCCAGCAGCACCTGCGTGAAGCCGCCGGTCGATGCGCCAATGTCCAGCGCGCGGCATCCCGCAGGATCAAAGCCGAAATAATCAAGCCCTGCGATAAGCTTCAATGCGGCCCGCGAGACATAATTTCTCGCCGGATCGTCCACGGCCACCGAGGCTTGCGGAGAAACGGCCTGCCCGGGCTTCAAGGCCACTCTCCCGTCGACAGTGACAGTACCCCGCTCGATCGCATCCCGCGCCCGCGAGCGGCTGTCATACAGGCCCCGGCTGACAAGAGCTTCGTCAAGCCTCACACGTGTCGCTTCTGATTGGCTGGCGTTCATCGGCCTTCATTGGCCAAAGCACGCCGCCTTTGCAAGAACCTTCCCTTCTCCCCCTGTGGGAGAAGGTGGCCGAGCCGAAGGCGAGGTCGGATGAGGGGTGCTGGAAGAAATGGGACGCTTCAGAACTGGGCGCCAAACATCGATCTCGCAGGCATTTCGGCCACGCTGCACTCCGTCCAGCACCCCTCATCCGTCTCGGCGCTGCGCGCCGATCCACCTTCTCCCACAGGGGGAGAAGGAAGGGTGTCAGAACAGGTCGCCCGATTCCGGTTTCGGGCGGCTTGCGCTAAGCGCGAGCAGCGCGAGCCGGTTGACCGAGTGCGGCGAAGACAGTGCGCACAATGCCTGCCGCGTCGAGGCCCGCATCGGCATACATCTTTTCGGGTTTGGCATGGTCGGTGAATTCGTCCGGCAGGATGAGCGGCCGCACCTTCAATCCGGTCTCGAGCAGACCGTCATTCGCCAGGAACTGCAGGACATGGCTGGCAAAGCCGCCGATCGCCCCCTCTTCGACAGTGATGAGAACTTCATGCGACCGGGCCAGCCGGCGGACGAGATCCTCGTCGAGCGGCTTGGCGAAGCGTGCATCGGCGACCGTCGTTGACAGGCCGGCGGCATCCAGTTCTTCCGCCGCAAGCAGGCAATCCTGTAGCCGCGTGCCGAAAGAAAGCAGGGCGATTTTGGCGCCTTCCTTGACGATCCTGCCCTTACCGATTTCGAGCACCGAGCCCCGCTCGGGCATCTCGACGCCCACGCCATTACCGCGCGGATAGCGGAACGCAATCGGGCCATCGTCATATGCCGCGGCCGTGCGCACCATATGGCGCAGTTCAGCTTCATCTGCCGCAGCCATCACGACAAAGCCGGGCAGCGAAGCAAGGTAGGTCGTGTCGAATGCGCCGCAGTGGGTCGGACCGTCGGCGCCTACATATCCGGCGCGGTCGATGGGAAAGCGCACTGGAAGCTTCTGAATCGCCACGTCATGCACCACCTGATCATAGGCGCGCTGGAGGAAGGTCGAGTAGATGGCGGCAAATGGCTTGTAGCCTTCGGAGGCGAGGCCGGCGGCAAAGGTCACGGCGTGCTGCTCGGCGATGCCAACATCAAAGGTGCGCTTCGGGAAGACCTCGCCGAAAAGATCCAGCCCGGTGCCGGAAGGCATCGCCGCGGTGATCGCGACGATCTTCTCATCCTCATGCGCCTCCTGGATCAGGCTTTCGGCAAAGACCTTCGTATAGCTGGGTGCATTGGCCGGCGCCTTCGCCTGCGCCCCGGTGATCACGTCGAACCGGTTCACGCCGTGATATTTGTCGGCGGATTCTTCGGCCGGACCGTAGCCCTTGCCCTTCTGCGTGACGACATGGATCAGCACTGGCCCGTTGATCGTGTCGCGCACATTCTTCAGCACCGGCAGCAGGTGCTCCAGATTGTGGCCGTCGATCGGGCCGACATAATAGAAGCCGAGTTCCTCGAACATCGTACCGCCGGTCAGGAAACCGCGCGCGAACTCTTCGGACCGTCGCGCCTTCTCTTCGAGGAATTTCGGCAGCCGCTTCACCAGTTGCTTGGCGGTCTCGCGGAGCGAATGGTAGGTTTTGCCGGAAACGAGCCGGGCAAGATATGCGCTCATCGCGCCCGTCGGGGGCGCAATCGACATGTCGTTGTCGTTCAGGACGACGATCAGCCGGGCATCGAGCGCGCCCGCATTGTTCATCGCCTCATAGGCCATGCCCGCCGACATTGCGCCGTCACCGATGACCGCGATCACATTGTTGCGGCCGCCGGAAAGATCACGGGCAACGGCCATGCCCAGGCCTGCCGATATGGACGTGGACGAATGCGCCGCGCCAAAAGGGTCATACTCACTCTCGACGCGCCTGGTGAAGCCTGAAAGCCCCCCTTCCTGCCGCAGTGAGCGCATGCGATCGCGCCGCCCGGTCAGAATCTTGTGCGGATAGGCTTGGTGGCCGACATCCCAGATCAGCCGGTCATCCGGCGTATTAAAGACATGGTGAAGCGCCACGGTCAGCTCGATCACACCAAGGCCTGCACCAAGATGGCCGCCTGTGTGCGAGACAATGTCGATCAGCTCCGAACGCAGCTCTGCCGCGAGCTGTGGCAAGTCAGTTTCCGGAAGCCGGCGCAGGTCGGCCGGAACGTGAATTTTATCTAGAAGCGGTGTTTGGGGCAGCTGATTCACGTTGAGAGAGCCTGTTTGCTCAGCGGGATCGATTGTGGATAAAGACTGGGCATCCGAAAGTAAATGTGCGTTGATGACGCGTCTTGATCGACAGGAAACGTGTCAATTCTCCGGCAGCGGAATAAATTCCTCCTCGTCGCCGGGCACAATGTCAAACCGGCCGGTTTTCCATTCCTCCTTGGCCTGTTCGATCCGTTCCTTCGAGGACGATACGAAATTCCACCATATGTAACGGTTTGACCCGAGGGAAGCGCCTCCGAACAGCATGAAATGGGCGCCCTGTTCCGAGGAAACCACAATCTCGTCGCCGGGACGAAAGACAAGCAAGACATTCGGACGGAACCGGTCGCCTAAAATCGTCACCATGCCGTCCAGCACGTAAATCGCACGCTCCTCCGCATCAGCCGGAATCCGGACGCTCGCGCCGGCGGCGAGCCGAATGTCTGCGTACAGCGTATCGGACTGGGTGACCACAGGCGAGCGTACGCCGTCGAAGGCGCCAATCACGATACGGCCCGAAATGCCCTCAGACTGGATCTCCGGCAGTTCGGAGCGCAACGTGTGTTCGAATACGGGAGGGATTTCCTCTTTCCCGTCCGGCAGCGCCAGCCAGGTCTGAAGACCGGAAATCGACAGCGGATTGCCGCGCATTTCTTCAGGCGAACGTTCCGAATGAACGATACCGCGACCTGCCGTCATCAGGTTCACATCGCCCGGTTCGATCACCATTTCAGTTCCGAGCGAGTCCCGGTGCCGGACGAAACCATCGAAAAGATAGGTGACTGTGGCGAGCCCGATATGAGGGTGCGGGCGCACGTCGAAGGCCTGGCCAGGGCGGAGAATGGCCGGGCCCATACGGTCAAAGAAGATGAACGGTCCAACCAGCCGGCGGCGGGCGGTCGGCAAGGCGCGCCGGACCTCGAAACCTCCAATGTCCTTGGCGCGTGCGACGAGCATCAATTCGATCGCGTCGCAGGACAGGACATCGCCAGGTTCAGGATCGCGCGCGGGAAAGAAGCTCATGGCTACCTCCGGTCTGTGAATGCCGGCGCCAATCAGCGGCCAGCGACCTGAGACCCTTCCTATCACGTTGCGACCGCGGTTGCAGGCAAACTGTGGTAAGTCGAGTTCGATCCACGCAGTCAGAGACCCGCAGCCGGGCTGCGAGTTCCGTGTCTTGGAGATGGCAATGTTATTGCGGGATCGCGAAGCGGAGCGCCGAACGCGCTCGTGCTTTGGCAGCTTCTTCTTGCCGGTTGCGGGGATGCTGGTTCGTCTCGAGCACATCCAGAAGCTCCCGGGTCGCGGCAGCAATCGCGTCAATGGCGCGCTCGAAAGCCGCTTCGTTGCGTTTGGAGGGGCGCGTCGAGCCGCTCAGTTTGCGCACGAACTGAAGCGCGGCATCGCGTATCTCGTCCTCCGTCGCCGGGGGGTCGAAATTGAACAGCATCTTTATGTTCCGGCACATTTTTCCGCTCCGGGTATGTTAGACGTCCGCCTCAATGTGGGGTCGCGAGCAGTAAGGTCAACCGCTCAATCCCCATCCAGCGGTTCTATGCCAACCGGCTTGCCGTCGCGGGCGAGCCTGATCTTCTCCACCTTGTCCTCTGCTGCTTTCAACAGGCGGTCGCAATGGTCCTTCAAGGCCTCGCCGCGCTCGTAGATCCTGATCGACTGGTCAAGCGGCACATCTCCGCGCTCCAGATCGTCGACGATCGCCTCGAGCGCCTTCAGTGCCTGCTCGAAGCTCATCGCCTTGATGTCGTCGTTCAGTTCACCGGTCATGCACTATCCTTTCATCAATCGCTTCACATGGGCGCCGACCGAGAAGGCCAGTCCCTGCAGGTCGTAACCGCCTTCGAGCAGGCTGACGACCCGGTTGTTGGAAAATCGCGCGGCGCGGTCCATCAGCTGCCCGGTCGCCCAGTCGAAGTCGTCCTCTGTCAGATTGATCTCTGCCAGTGGATCGCGGTGATGCGCATCGAACCCTGCGGATATGATCACGAGATCCGGCTGGAATCGGTCGACGGCCGGCAAAACTCGCGACTTGAAGGCCTCACGGAAGGTCTCGCTGCCGGTATTGGGCGACAGCGGCGCGTTGACGATATTGCCTAACCCCGTTTCGTCCTTCCGGCCCGTTCCGGGGTAGAGAGGCATCTGGTGTGTCGAACAGTAGAGCACCGAGGGGTCGCGCCAGAAAATCTCTTGCGTACCGTTGCCATGGTGGACGTCCCAATCGACGATGGCCACCCTTTCAGCGCCGTGCCGCCGCTGAGCGTAACGCGCGGCGATTGCTGCATTATTGAAGAGGCAAAAACCCATCGCCGTACTTGTTTCGGCATGATGACCCGGCGGGCGGCTGGCCACGAAGACATTGTCGGCCTTGCCTGAAAACACATCGTCGATCGCGGCATTCGCGGCGCCAATCGCGGTCAGCGCCGCCTCCCAGCTTTTCGGGCTGGCCGATGTGTCGGCGTCGAGACGCGCAATCCCTTCATCGGGAATCGCCCGCCGTATCTTCTCCACATACTCCTCCGGATGGGCGTAGAGGATCGTCGCCTCATCACCTGCAGGCGATTCGACATGGACGAGCTGTGCAAAGGCCTCGTCTTCAAGGGTCCGGGCTATAGCGCGCAGCCGGTCCGGCCTCTCCGGATGACCCGGCGGGGTCAGATGTTCGAGATAGATTGGATGGGAATAGAGCCGTGTGGTCATCCTGACAGTCTATCAAGAACGGCCGCCGTGGCCACGCAATACGTTCACCTGCTTGGGGAAAATCGGCAGTGCGGGGCCAGACCCCCGATAACGGCTACAGGGCCGCGCCGAACAGCAGCAGGAGGGCGCCGACTGCCATCAGAGCGAGACCCGGCCAGTTGGCCTTCAGGCCGAGAAAGCCCACGCCATGCCGTTGCGGCTCCAACGTGCCGTCCCGCACCGGCTGCGAGGGTGATCCCATCGTGCCGCTCAGCCGGCCTCGCCGCAACGCCTCGCCTGCGAGGTAGATCAGGCCTGCAATAAACAGAAACGCGCCAAGCCAGATGCCAACCATCGCTGTCTCCTTTGCGGCAAGTTTCCCTCCCCCTTGTGGGGAGGGGTAGGGGTGGGGGTATCGAAAGCGGAACGGTCAAAGGGTAATGGTCCTAGTATTATGTCTCCACTTAGGGCCGCAGCCGCCATGATCCAGCCGCGGTCGATCCATAGTTTCGAGCGGCTATGGTTACCAGGAAGCTTATCGGACTGCTGGCGCTGCTGATACCGCTGGCGTTCGCCGCCCTCGCGGATACCGCCCAGCCCCCCCGATCAGGCCACCCGGTTTTCGACCGGGTCGTAAAGCTTGTCATGGATAATTTCCACGACGTTTCCGCGCTTGATCGCTTTGGCGAGGCTGTCCGGCAGCAAGTGCGGGATCCGAATGCGCCCATCACCGCCAAGAGTTCGGATGCGCGCGTCGACGCCGCAATCGCAGCGGTTCTCGCCAGCCTGCGGGCATCCCACACCGGCCACTTCGAGCCCGACACGATCGACTACTTCGAACTGGCGGATATTTTCCGCTTCGGTTTCCGCGACGACCTGCGGCGGCTCTTTCCTCCGGACGGCGAAATTACGTATCCCGGCATCGGCATGATCGCCCGGCAGGACAACGGCCGCTGGTTCGCGACCGACGTCTACGACGGTGCACCGGCCGACCGTGCGGGTATGCTGGTGGGCGACGAGATCCTGGCAGTGGACGGCGCCGCATATCACGAAATCGCATCCTTCCGCGGCAAGGTGGGCAAGACTGTCGATGTCCTCCTCCGCCGTAATGCCGGCGCCGAGCCTGTCACCGTCAAGGTCAATGTCGAATCGCTGAAGCCCTTGCCCATGTTCGAGAAGGCGATCGCCGACAGCGCGTCGATCGTGGAGCGCGATGGCCGCAAGATCGGCTACATCCGGATCTGGACGCTCGCCGCACGCAATTCCATGGGCGCGGTCGCCGAGGCGCTGGCCGAGGGGCCGCTCAAGGACGCCGACGGGCTGGTGCTCGATCTGCGTGGCCGCTGGGGCGGCGGAGAATCGGATGCGGCGGAACTCTTCGTCGGCGATACGCCGCCATTCCGGCTGATCCCCCGCAAGGGGGAAGACGTGCTCGCCAATGTCCGCTGGCATCGGCCGGTCGTGGCCATCATTGACAGTGGATCGCGAAGCGGCCTGGAAGTGTTCGCCTATGCGCTGAAGGTCAACGGCATCCGGCTCGTCGGCGAACGGACCGCAGGCGCGCTCCTTGCCGGACGCGCCTACCTTTTGCCGGACGACAGCCTGCTCGAGCTGGCGGTGCTGGACGCAGTGATCGCCGACGATGTCCGGCTGGAAGGCAAAGGCGTCGAGCCTGATATCCCCGTCGCCTTCAGCGTCCCCTACGCCGCCGGCAACGACCCGCAGCGTGAGGTGGCGATC
>JBEVEP010000051.1:0-30045 GCA_040512755.1 Mesorhizobium sp. | reverse complement strand
TTTCGCGGCTCCCCCGCACCGGCAGAGGCCACCGCGGGGGCCCCGACGATCGGGCAAGACCACCGGCGGGGCGCTGGGAAGGCGCCACATTATTACTTAACAGGGCACCGACCCAGCGCCCCGCTTCCCGACTGCCTCAACAGCCAGACGCGAAAGCGGGCGTGGAGATGGAGAGGCTTGCCTTCTCCCATATCAAGGGCTCCGAAGGAGAGGAGCCCCCATGCAATCAGACCATCCCGCAACAGGGAAAGCGCGTTAACCCGAGCTCGATGCCCTGCGAAATAGACCGTCAAGATTGACGCACGCCATCTCGCTGCTTAGAGCAGGTTCGCCCGAAACCGAAATCGGGCGACATGCTCCAAGCCTTTGTTTTGCGCATCGGATTCATCCGAAAACCGCTTCGCACTTTTCGGTCCGATGCTGTAGAGCAAGGCGCCTTCGGCCCTTCGCCGCAAGAATAGAGGACAGACAGAATGTCACGAACCGGCTCGAATATGATCGATCTGACGCCCGAGGTCATTGCTGCGGCTGCCGAAAGCCGCGCCTGGCCGTTCGAGGAAGCAAGGAAGGTCATCGAGCGCTACAAACGGGCGGGCTTTCCGGACACGGTGCTTTTCGAGACGGGATACGGTCCGTCGGGGTTGCCCCACATCGGCACTTTCGGCGAGGTGGCGCGCACTTCCATGGTGCTGCACGCCTTTCGCGTGCTCACCGAGGACAAGGTGAAGACCAAACTTCTGTGCTTCTCCGACGATGTCGACGGTATGCGCAAGGTTCCCGATAATGTGCCCAATCGCGATATGCTCGTTCAGCATCTCGGCAGGCCGCTGACGCGTGTGCCTGATCCGTTCGGCCAGTATGAGAGCTTCGG
Organism: Mesorhizobium sp.; assembly: GCA_040512755.1. Classification (GTDB taxonomy): domain Bacteria; phylum Pseudomonadota; class Alphaproteobacteria; order Rhizobiales; family Rhizobiaceae; genus JBEVEP01. The sequence continues at coordinate 29,174 of JBEVEP010000051.1, read as the reverse complement.
CCATCACAATAACGCGATGCTGAGGCGGTTCCTCGATACGTTCGGCTTCCACTACGAGTTCGCCTCTGCGCTCGACTATTACACCTCCGGCCGTTTCGACGACGGGCTGGTGCGGATGCTGGAGGAGTATGATCGCGTGATGGAGGTCATGCTGCCCACGCTGAGGGAAGAGCGGCGCAAGACCTATTCTCCCATCCTCCCGATCCACCCGGAAACCGGCATCGTCATGCAGGTGCCAATTGAGGAAGTGCACCCGGAGCGCGCGACCGTCGTCTGGACCGATCCTGCTGATGGCAGGAGATGGGAGACGTCAGTGAAGGCCGGCGGCTGCAAAGCGCAATGGAAACCGGACTGGGCGCTACGCTGGGCGGTCCTCGGCGTCGACTACGAAATGTCCGGCAAGGACCACATCGACAATGTGAAGACGAGCGGCAAGATTTGCCGCATTCTCGGCGGCACGCCGCCCGAGGGCTTCAACTACGAGCTCTTCCTCGATGAAAACGGCGAGAAGATATCGAAGTCCAAGGGCAACGGACTCACCATCGACGAGTGGCTGACTTACGCGCCGACCGAAAGCCTCGCGCTCTATATGTTCCAGAAGCCGAAGACCGCGAAGCGGCTCTATTTCGACGTCATCCCGAAGGCGGTCGATGAATATTACGCATTCCTCTCAGCCTATCCGAAGCAGCAGTGGAAGGATCGGCTCGGCAATCCCGTCTGGCACATCCACGACGGCAATCCGCCGGCCATCGACCTGCCAGTGCAGTTCGCGCTGCTGCTCAATCTTGTCAGCGCGTCCAACGCGCAGAACAAAAGCGTGCTGTGGGGCTTCATCTCGCGCTATGCGCCGGGCGTGACGCCGGATACCCATCCGGAGCTCGACCGTCTTGCCGGCTATGCGATCCGCTATTTCGACGACTTCGTGAAGCCGGCAAAATCCTATCGCGCGCCGGACGCGGCGGAACGCGAGGCACTCGGCAAGCTTTCCGAGGCGCTGGCGGCACTGCCAAGCAACGCGGATGGAGAAGCCATCCAGAACGCCGCGCTCAATGTGGCGCGAAAGATCGACCGTTACCAGGACCATACCAAGCAAAGTCCCGAAGGCGGGCCGGGCGTCTCGGTCGCATTCTTCCAGATGATCTATCAGGTGCTGATCGGCCAGGAGCGCGGTCCGCGTTTCGGTTCTTTTGCTGCTCTCTACGGCATCGAGGAAACGCGCGCCCTGATAGCTACCGCATCGGCCCGAAAATCGTAGTCGATTTTCGGCAAGCACGATGCGTAGATTCAAGGGTTGCAGCGTCCTTTGAGCGTCCGAAAGGACACGCGGCGCTGTAACGCGCTTTCCGGCGAACTAATCTGATTATTCGATATCCTCTGGCGGAGGGCCGAAAATGCCCTTTGCCGCGGATTGGGCTTTCTTGCCGATATCGCCATAGGGCCCATTCTCGACTGCGCGAGCCCATCCATTTGACACCAGCCATTCGCCGACATTCTGATCGCCGACGCGGCAGTCCGCCGCGACATTTTTCTGGTCCTGGCCGGCAGGCAATGCGCATGTGACGGCGCGCCCGCGCAGGAACGAGCGGAACGCAGTGCGTGCAAGGGCCCCGCATGGCCATGCTTCGCCCTGAAAGACGCATGTCTCCTCGGGGGCGACAATATCCATTCCCGCCACGGTGACCGTGTAGCCCATTGCCTCGAAGACGCCGGCTGCATTGGCGATCGGGCGAAAGAGGTTTGTGCCCTCCCAATCTCCCGATATCTGGGGCGCTGGCGATTTGGCCCTGCCGAGATCACCCAAAGGAGCGCGGGGCGCGATCCGCTGATATCCTGCAACATCGGTCGGGGTCTGTGCAGGTGCCAGGTCCTTTGACGACGGCGCCGCCGCCGACGGCGCAACTTGCCCTGCTGGCGTGCCAGCATCCGGCTCACGGATCCGTCCATTCTTTGAAGGCGTTTGATCCACCGGTCCCTGAATAGCCGGCTCAGTCGCGCCCGTGGGCACGCCATCATCTCCGGCGAGATGCCGGCCGGTTGCCAATATTCCCAGGCCAAGAGCCACGACCGAAACAATGATGGCAACGGCAACGCCGGGTCGCATCACGCCGGCCTACTGGCTTGCCCAGACGATACGGGCGATCCAATCCACATCACCCGCCGAAATTTCGCGGTTGGGATGATCGGGATTGAGCGAAACCAGCTCGATGGACTTCGCCGTCTGCCGTTCGAGCAGCTTGGCCATCACCTCTCCGTGATGGGTCTTGACGACGACGCGATCTCCGCGGCGCACGGTTGCTCCTGGCTTGACGATCAGCACGTCGCCGTCGCGGTAGAGAGGCAGCATGGAATCACCCTGAACTTGCAAGGCATAAGAACCGTCATCGGCCCGCGCCGGCAACTCGACCAGGTCCCAACCCTGCCCTGCAGGAAAGCCGGCATCGTCGAAGAAGCCGCCAGCGCCCGCCTGGGCGAAGCCAAGCAGGGGGACGGAGGACGCCTGCGTCGGCAATGCGTCGCTCGGGTGTCTTGTCCCGCCCTCCACGAAGCCCAGGAACTCGTCTAGCGAGGAGCCTGTCGCTTCGATGATCTTGGCAAGCGATTCCGTCGAGGGCCAGCGCGGGCGACCATCGGACGACTGGCGTTTCGACTTGTTGAAAGCCGTCGAATCGAGGCCGGCGCGCTTCGCCAATCCGGAAGCCGACAGTGAATAGCGTTCAGCCAACGCGTCAATCGCGGCCCAAACACGCTCATGCGAGAGCATGGGTTTGCTCCCTTAACAGGAAAAAATACCTTTTTACGTGTTGTAGTGTGTGGCCGCACGCTTGTCCACCGCGCCGGATCAAATTGGACCTGATTTCCGTGGATACGAGAGGGGCGCCAAGCGGCGCACACAAAAGCAGATGCCAGTTTTGGTATGCGCGCCGCTGAAAATCAAAGGTCAGGTCAAAGGTATTTCACACCTCAACGCTGGCTTCCTGCTTTCCCTTCGCCAGAAATTCGGGGCCTTCACCGATAATCTTCGGATCAGCCTTACCGATCACATCGAGATCGCGGTCCTTGTAAGGAAGCGTCAGCAGTATCCTTCGAATAGCTTCGATCCGCGCCCGGCGCTTGTCGTTCGCCCGTATGACGATCCACGGCGCATGCGGACTATGCGTGTGCTCCAGCATCTCGTCGCGCCGCTTGGTGTAGTCCTTCCACTTCGCCATCCCAGCGACGTCCATCGGCGAGAACTTCCAGTTTTTCAATGGACTGTGCCGGCGATCATGGAACCGCTTCAGCTGCATCTCCCTGCCGATGTCGAGCCAGAACTTGAAGAAATAGATTTGGTCATTGACGATCATCCGCTCGAAATGCTCCGCTTCCATCAGGAAGTCCGCATTCTGCTCGGGCGTGCAGAATCCCATGACCGGCTCGACCCCGGCGCGGTTATACCAGGAGCGATCGAAGGTCACGAACTCTCCCGCCGTGGGGAAGTGAGCAACGTACCGCTGGAAATACCATTGTCCGCGTTCTGTTTCTGTGGGCTTGGTCAACGCAACGTTGCGGGCAGATCGCGGATTCATGTACTGGCGCAGCGCGAAAATTGAGCCGCCCTTGCCGGCCGCGTCGCGGCCCTCGAAGATTGCCATGACGCGATTGCCGGTCTCTTGCAGCCAGGCCTGCTGCTTCACCAGTTCGATCTGAAGCTTTTCCAGCGTTTCTGCGTATTCATCGCTGTCCAGTTTGTCGTCGTACGGATAGCCGCCCGAACTCAGAGCCTTCTTGTCGATCCAGTTCGGCAGTTTCGGATCGTCGATGTCGAAAACGCGTTCCTTGTCGCCGCTCTTCACCTTGACGACCGAAGCTGCGCCGCTCGTACCGTTTTCATTTTTCATTGCCAAACGCCTTTTATCAAAGATGCGACATGCTATGTGGTGACCTCGGCCCGGTCCAGCCGGAAGTTGTGGGAAGCTTGAATGGACGACGGCTTGAGGAACAATGGGATAGGCAGGGCAATGGGCGTTGCGGCAGAGCGGCTGCGCGACCGGCAGTGGATAATCCTTGCCGCCGCCTTGGCGATGCTCGGGCTCTATTGGGCAGGTGGCGCGCGGCCTGTGCCAGTACTGCTTGCAATGGTTGCCGTGGTCGTCGTCGCCGCCCTTGCGCCGCGGCACACGAGGCAGCACGACAATCCGGGAGCCACTCCGCGCAGTTCGGGCAGGGTGCTCGACAGTCTTTCCCCGGTCGACCTCGCCGCCGCTGTGCCCGATCCGCTTTTGCTGTTCGACCGGCAAGGGATCGTCGTGCATGCGAACGACTCCGCCAAAACGTTTCTCGGCAGTGTCTCGCCAGGCATGGCAGTGCAGCTCAAGTTTCGCGCGCCGGAGATGCAGGAATTGATCGAGCAGGTTCTTTCCGCGCCTGGCCCTCGCGCCATTGACTATGTCGAGCGAGTTCCGATCGAACGCGCCTTTCGAGTCGTTGCAACTCCGGTCGGCGAGGGCACCGGTTTATTCGCACTCATATTTCGGGATCAGAGCGAAGCCCGTCGCATCGACCGCATGCGTGCCGACTTTATCGCCAATGCCAGCCACGAACTGAGAACCCCACTGGCGTCAATCACAGGATTCATCGAAACGCTGCGGGGCCCTGCGAAAAACGATGCTGCCGCGCGCGATAATTTCCTGCAGATCATGCAAAGCCAGACCGGCCGCATGGCCCGTCTGATCGATGATCTGCTGTCGCTGTCGCGTCTTGAGATGAAGCCTTACCTTCGCCCCGGCACAAAGGTCGATATCCGCGAAACAGTGGAAAGCGTTATAGATTCCCTAAATCCGCTTGCGCGCGAGTCGGGCATCGTCATTGTCAAGGAACTGCCGGCGGGTCCGGTTGAGGTTCCGGGTAGTCGCGACGAGCTTTTCCAGGTCTTCGAGAACCTTCTCGAAAACGCCTGCAAATATGGTCAATCGGGAGGACGTGTGGTCGTAACGATCGATGCACCCGAAGCCGCAGGCAAATCCGAAGTGACAGTTTCCTTTCGCGATTATGGGCCCGGCATAGCGGAAGAACATATTCCGCGGATTACCGAGCGCTTCTACCGGGTCGATGTGGAAACCAGCCGGGCGCAGAAGGGCACCGGGCTCGGTCTGTCGATCGTGAAACACATTTTGACCCGTCACAACGCCCGGCTTTCGATCAAATCGGAGGTGGGGAAGGGCGCATTGTTTACCGTCCATCTGCCAACGGCTGGTGCGTAACCGCGCTGGAAAATTCCCTGCAAATTCTGCTGGTCAGCGCCGCTCCTTGCAGCGTCGCCGTTCGCGGTGGTGGTTCGCAGCGCGCATCCAAGCGACAATCGGCGACATTAGGAGACGCGAAAATTTAGCTGGCGGCGGCTGTGCCGTTATGGTTTGAATGCGTCAGGCTGGCAAATGCCGGCAGTGGGAGAGCAACTGGAGGGAGCGGTTTTGGCGCGAGCAAAGTGGCTTTGGCGAAGCGGCGTTTCTCTCTCTATCCTTTCAGCACTATGCAGTACGAGTTTGGCCGCCGACCTGCTGGTCGGCATGCCGAATTGGCCCTCGGGGCAAGCCGCCGCCAACATCATCAAGTATGGCATCGAAGAGAAGCTTGGCCTCAAAGTCGACGTCCAGGAGATGGGCACGCTTACGATTTTCGCCGGTCTCGACACCGGCGCGGTCGACGTGCATCCGGAGGTGTGGCGGCCCAATTTCGACTCGCTCGTGAAGAAGTATGTCGACGAGAAAAAGACGGTCAGACTGAGCCCCAAGGCGGTGGCCGCAACCCAAGGCATCTGCACGACGCAAGAGACCGCGGACAAGTTCGGCATCAAGGACATTATGGACCTGGATGATCCGAAGAAGGCCGCCGTGCTTGATACGGATGGCGACGGGCAAGGCGAAATGTGGATCGGCGCGCAGACCTGGTCTTCAACGAGTATCGAGCGGATTCGCGCCAACAGTTATGGCTATGCGAAAACCCTGAAGCTGCTCGAAATGCCGGAGGACGTGGCAATGGCGGCCGTCGACGCCGCCGCGGCCACCAACGAGCCTATCGTTTTCTATTGCTACAGCCCGCACCACGTCTTCAAGCTTCATGACATCGTTCAGTTAAACGAGCCCAAGCACGACGACGCCAAATGGAATGTCGTCCTGCCGAACGAGGATCCTCAGTGGCTGTCGAAGTCCAGTGCGCCGGTGGCATGGGCCCCGTCCAAGTTCCAGATCGGGTTCTCGTCCAAGCTGGCCGAGCGGCTGCCGAAAGTGGCCTCGTTCCTTTCCAAGATCGACTTTTCGCCGATCGAGGTCACGCAGATGAGCTATGCGCTGCAAGTGGAAAGGCAGGATCCCGCCAAATTCGCGCAGGACTGGGTCGCCAAGCATCAGGATCGAGTGAACGCGTGGGCGAAGTAGAGGCGAGGTTGGGTCTATGATTGTTGTGTTCCGGAAGCTGCGTCAAATGTTCAGGGACGGAGCCCCGCGTCGCGGACTGACGACTGCGGCCTGTGTGACGCTGGCAGTTGCGATCGGCGCGACGCTCGCTTATGCGGCTCAAACACAGATCTTTGACCCCAAGACCCGTAAATGGGTCGAATACGACCGCAAGAATGCGCGCAAATACTATGCGGCGCACAAACAGGTGCCGGAGGAGTTTCGGCGGCAGGTTGTCAAGTTTCGCACCGCCGAGAAACCGGGGACCATCATCATCGACGGCAATAAGCATTTCCTCTATCTCGTTCAGCCGGGCTTCACCGCGATCCGCTATGGCATTGGCGTCGGCCGTGAAGGTTTCGGATGGGCGGGGATCGTTCGTGTCGGGCGCACGGCGGAATGGCCGACCTGGACGCCGCCAGCCGAAATGGTCAAGCGCGATCCCAATGCCGCGAAGTTTGCCGGTGGCCAGCCGGGCGGTCCCGACAATCCGCTCGGCGCCCGCGCGCTCTACCTGTACGAAGGCGATCAGGACACGATCTATCGCATCCATGGCACGCCGGAGCCGTGGTCGATCGGCCTTGACGTGTCTTCAGGATGCATCCGCATGAACAATGACGACATCATCGACCTTCATTCACGCATCAACGTGGGCGCGAAGGTGGTGGTGTTGATGCAGGGCGCTTCTCTTTACAAGGGGGTCTGACCACTCATGAGCTGCTCCAAACCTTTGGAAATACCGGCCGTGTTTGGTCCGGCAGTGAAGGCGATCTGCGTCGGTTTCGTGGTTTCGCTGGCGACCGGCTGCGTGTCGGACTCGCCGACGCCGGGCAGTGTCCGCAATCTCTCGCAGACAGCGCCGGCTGACCTGCAGCTGACATGCGCCACCGCTGCTTCCACGTCCTTCGGTGTGGACAGCTCCGGCATCCTGCCGGTCAGTTCCTCGCAACTCGATGCCCAGAAGTACCAGGTCGACCTCGACGTCCGCGGTTCTCGCGCCACCTGCGTGGTCGATACGTCCGGTAACGTTCTGTCCGTCCAGAAGGTCTGAGACAGCCGCCTACAGCCTGGCCCCAAGCGCAAGCACTTGAGGTCAGCCACATTGTTGGCCTCCTGTTGTTGTCATGCCGATTGCGACGGCGGTAAGCCCGGAAATCAACACCGGCGGTTGAAACCCGGGTTTCTTTTTTTCGTCATCCGGGTAGCTTATGGAGATGTTGTCGGCAACGTTTGTCCGACGTTAGGGTCGTTCAGTTCTGACTGCATCGCGGCTCGCTCAAGTTTTTTGTTTTGACGCAATTCCGGGCGGAAAGCGGTTTCCACCTTTCCCGGAATTGCTCTAGAAAGTTGATTTGCAATGCACTCGCAGCACATTGTCCGGTCATTCGACGAGGAGCTGAAATATCTCGCCAACCGCATTGCGGCCATGGCGGGACATGCCGAACGGATGGTCGACCAGGCCGTGTCGGCGCTCGTCAACGCCGATGCCGGACTTGCCGCGAAGGTCATCAGCGACGACGCATTCCTGGACGAAGCGCAGCGGGACATCGACGACAAAGCCATCGTGGTGATCGCGAAGCGGCAGCCCATGGCGGACGATCTGCGCGAAGTGATCGGAGCGATCCGCATATCGGCTGATCTGGAGCGTGTCGGCGATCTTGGCAAGAACATCGCCAAGCGCGTTGTCGCCGTGAGCGAAGCCCGCCATCCCTTCAGCCTCTTTCGCGGCCTGCAGGCCCTGGCTGAGCTGGCGCTCACCCAGCTCAAGGATGTGCTCGACGCTTATGCATCGCGCTCGGTCGAACGTCTTGGTTTCGTGCGTGACCGCGACGACCAGATCGACGCCATGTACACGTCGCTGTTTCGCGAGTTGCTCACCTATATGATGGAGGACCCGCGCAACATCACCGCCTGCACGCATCTTCTGTTTTGCGCCAAGAACATAGAGCGCATCGGGGACCATGCGACGAATGTTGCCGAGACGGTTTACTATGTCGTCACAGGCGACCAGATGCCGCCCGACCGCCCGAAGGAAGACAAGAGCCATCGCGTTGTCATGCCGCGCCAAGAAACTCCGTGACCGATCCGCTGTGAGATGGATATTCCGGCGTGAAGCGATGTAACGCTTTGAATCTGCGGACGAAGCTTGAGATAGCGATTACAATTTCAGCGGGCATGCGCTAGGCTCACAGCATCGGACCGAAAGTGCTATGCGGTTTCGGATCAATCCGATGCGCAAGACAATGGCCTGGTGCAAGTCGCCCGCTTCCGGTTTCGGGCGACTTGCTCTAGGTCAGCGGGTATCTGGCCATTCCCATCGGGGAGGCTGCGATGGAAGTCGCGCGAAACGTCAAAGCCACAGCCGAGCCCGAGGAGGGTGTCGTCGCGTCGAGCGTTTACGCGTCCGGACACCGCGTAGCCGACATTGCGATTGAGGAAGCCGGCCAATGGGCTTCCAAAGAGGGGCATGTCGTCTGGATCGGCCTGCTGGAGCCAAGCCGGGAGCTGTTGCTTCGCGTCCAGCGTCAATTCCAATTGCACGATCTGGCGATCGAGGACGCGGAACATCCGCACCAGCGGCCAAAGCTCGAGCAATATGGCGACGCGTTGTTCATTGTCGCCCGCACCGCACAGTTGATCGACGGCCGTGTCACGTTCGGCGAGACGCATCTGTTCGTCGGTAGGGGATATATCGTCAGTGTCCGGCACGGCCCGTCGACGTCATACACTGCAGTCCGCCAGCACTGGGAAACCTGCCCGTCGGCGCTTGCCAAGGGCGAGGACTTCATCCTGTACGCCATCCTGGACTTCATCGTCGACAATTACATGCCCGTGCTGGAGCAGATCGAGGACGAGGTCGACGCGATCGAAGACAGGGTGCTCGTCCGCCCGATGACGGCGGCCGATATCGAAAGGCTTTACATGCTCCGCCGCGATCTGTTGCGCCTGCGCAATGCGGCCGGCCCACTGGTGGAGGTCTGCCGCAGGCTAACCGGCTCGGACCTGCCGCAGATACGCGCGGCGATGCATCCGCTGTTTCGCGACGTGACCGACCACATCCGCACGGTGCAGGAAAAGATCGACAATCTGCGCGAGGTGCTCGCCTTCGCCTTCGAGGCAAGCCTGCTGGTGGGGCAGAGCCAGGAAACGGCAATTGCCAAGAAACTTGCCTCATGGGCGGCGATCCTGGCCGTGCCGACGGCAGTGGCAGGGATCTACGGCATGAACTTCGAAAATATGCCGGAACTGCGGATGGCGTTCGGATATCAGATGGTGCTGTTCATCATCGTCATCATCTGCCTGTTCCTCCATTGGCGGTTCAGAAAAAACGGCTGGCTTTGACGCCAGCCGGAGGTGCCCGCCCAGGGAGGATTGGCGGGTTTCTATCGATGGCGGCGCCGCTCTGACGCCGGTTGAAACGCGATCCTTGAGTGATATGTGCAATAGGGCCCTTCGGAACTGTCGTTGCCGCAGAAGCTGAAATCCTCCGACAGTGGGTCGCCATTCGGCCACTTGCAGGTGCGCTCGTTCAGTTGAACGAGCTGCAGGCGGCGCGAGATCGGAACCACGACGTTTTCTACCGGGCGGATATGATGCCGGACGACCGGCTCCACCTCGAACTGCGTCTGCAGCGCGGTTGCGCCGATCGACACCGGCATCGACCGGCTTGCGGTTGCCGCGCGGGTGACTGTCTTGCCTCCGCTGGCCCCCGATGATGCCCTTTTCTGGCGCACGGGGGCAGGAGTCGCCCGCCCACGGCTGGAGAGCTTGAGGCGATGAACCTTGCCGATGACCGCATTGCGGCTGACCCCGCCAAGCTGCGCTGCGATCTGGCTCGCGCTCAAGCCCTCCGCCCAGAGTTTCCTGAGGAGTTCGACGCGTTCGTCATTCCAGTTCATGAGACATGCTCCTGATCCAGTCTGCGGCGGTCGGAATCCTTCCACGGCCCGGCTGATGCCGGGGAGCCGTACCACATATACGCTTGTGACTAGGTCCGCCGCACGAAATCTAGTTTTTTCTTGGCCTCAAATTACTCGTCACATGACTCCGTGACAAGAGTCCGCCGACATGGCCGGAATCGGTTTTTTCGGTTTTCCCCAACTTGCCGACGATTATACGTTCCATTGTCAATAGAGGATCGCGCCAAACTGCCGAAGTTGACCGGCGTAGATGGTCTTTATCGCGAGGCGACTCAAAGCAATCCAGAAGCGGCTGCCGCCCCTTGAGCTTGGTTGACATCACGGGCAAAAAACCTGATACACAGCGGAAGCCGCCGCTTGGGCGGCTTTTTTGGTTTCTCGGCCGGCGAAGGGAGCGGCGGCTTCCGCACGATCCCTGCCGTCCTTCCGGAGTAGAGATAATGAGCGGTTCGGCGCTTTACGAGACTTTTGCGCGCGCACCCCTCGCGTTCGAGCGGGGCGTGGGCAGCTGGCTGATTACCGAGGATGGCAATCGATATCTCGATTTCGCCGGCGGCATTGCCGTCAATTCGCTCGGCCACAGCCATCCGCATCTTGTCGACGCCATCACCGCGCAGGCTGGCAAACTCTGGCATGTCTCCAATCTCTATGAGATTCCCGGCCAGCGTCGGCTCGGTGAGCGTCTCGTGGCGAACAGCTTTGCCGATAAGGTATTCTTCACGAATTCGGGGGCGGAGGCGCTCGAATGCGCGATCAAGACCGCGCGCCGCTGGCACTATGTGAACGGCCGTCCGGAACGCTATCGCACGATCACCTTCGAAGGCGCATTCCATGGCCGCACGCTTGCGACCATAGCCGCAGGCGGGCAACAGAAATATCTCGAAGGCTTCGGTCCCAAGGCCGATGGCTTCGATCAGGTTGCGTTCGATGATGTCGACGCTGTTGAAAAGCTGATCGGACCCGAAACGGCCGCTATCCTGCTCGAACCGGTGCAGGGCGAGGGCGGAATACGCCAATTTCCGGCAGCGTCACTGAAGCGGTTGCGCGAGCTGTGCGACAAGCACAGTTTGCTGCTGATATACGATGAGGTGCAGTGCGGCGTTGGCCGTACCGGAAGGCTCTTCGCCTATGAATGGTCGGGAGTTCAACCCGACATCATGGCCGTCGCGAAGGGGATTGGCGGCGGCTTCCCGATGGGCGCCTGCCTGGCCACCGATGACGCAGCGATGGGCATGACAGCCGGCGTGCATGGAACGACTTTCGGCGGCAATCCGCTCGCCATGGCAGTCGGCAATGCCGTGCTCGATATTGTCCTGGGCGATGGGTTTCTAGACGACGTCAACCGCAAAGCGCTGTTGCTGAAGCAGGGTCTGGCGGCGATCGCCGACGAATTCCCCGATGTGGTGGAAGGCATTCGCGGCATCGGTCTTCTGCTCGGGCTGGAATGCAAGCAATCGAATATCAAGGTGAACGGCGCGCTGCGGGATGAAAAACTGCTCGCCGCACCCGCTGGCGACAACGTGCTGCGGCTGCTGCCGCCTCTGACGGTCACCGACGAGGAAATCCGGATCGCGCTCGACCGCATCCGTGCCGGCGCCAAATCCCTTTCGCAGCCGGCCGCTGCGACCGCAGACTGAGCCGGAGTACTCTATGGCTGCGCCTCGGCATTTCACTGACCTGTCGTCCGTTCCGGCGGCTGAACTCAGGACCATCCTCGACGATGCTGTCGTCCGCAAGGGCCGCCTGAAGGCCGGTGAGCGAAGCCGTCCGCTCGAGGGCAAGGTGCTGGCGATGATTTTCGACAAGCCTTCGACACGCACCCGCGTTTCCTTCGATGTTGGCATGCGGCAGCTCGGCGGCGAGACGATCATGCTGACGGGCACCGAAATGCAGCTCGGCCGCAGCGAAACCATCGCGGACACGGCAAAGGTTTTGTCGCGCTATGTCGACGCCATCATGATTCGTACGACGGCGCATGAACGGCTCCTGGAATTGACCGAGCATGCCACGGTTCCGGTGATCAACGGCCTTACCGACAATACGCATCCCTGCCAGTTGATGGCCGATGTGATGACCTATGAAGAGCATCGCGGCCCGGTCGCTGGCAGGACGTTTGCCTGGACCGGCGACGGCAACAATGTGCTGCATTCTTTGCTGGAGGCCTCCGCGAGGTTCCACTTCAATCTTAACATCGCCGTTCCGGAAGGGAGCGAACCGCAGCCGAAGTTCGTCGATTGGGCCGAGCGCAACGGCGGCGTCGTCACCTTTACGAAGACGGCCGAAGCGGCTGTGAAGGATGCGGACTGCGTTGTCACCGACTGCTGGGTTTCGATGGGGCAGGAGCATCGCGCGCGCGGCCACAACGTGTTCTTGCCCTATCAGGTCAATGCCGACCTGATGAAACATGCGAAGCCGGACGCGCTTTTCATGCATTGCCTGCCGGCGCATCGCGGCGAGGAAGTTACGGACGAGGTGATCGACGGAGCGCATTCAGTCGTGTTCGACGAGGCGGAAAACCGGCTCCACGCCCAGAAAGCGGTGCTGGCCTGGTGCCTGGGAGCTTGATCGCGCCCGGCGGCGTTCCTATCTGGCGCGGATCATCCTCGTTGTAATTTGAAACTGCGCGTTCCGGCGCCTCGCCGGCTCGCTGCCTGGGATTGGTCCATTGGCTGAAACAGAACGCAAACTTGGCGAATTCGGCTTTGCCGGCGACGATCATGTCGTGCCTTTCGAAGTTGGCCCTCTCGACATACGCGGACGCAGCGTCCAGCTCGGCCCGCTGCTCGACCAGATTCTGGACCGCCATGATTATCCGGAGCCCGTTGCGCGGCTGCTCGCGGAAGCGATCGTGCTCACGGTGCTGCTTGGAACGTCGCTGAAATTCGACGGCAAGTTCATCCTGCAGACCCGCTCGGACGGTCCGGTCGATATGCTGGTTGCCGATTTTTCGACGCCGGAGTCGCTGCGCGCCTATGCGCGCTTCGACGAGCAGCGGTTGGCGGAGGCGGTCGCGGATGGCAAGGACTCGCCGGAAGAACTGCTTGGCACAGGCGTTCTTGCCCTCACGATCGACCAGGGACCTCACACCCAGCGCTATCAGGGCATCGTGCAGTTGGACGGTTCCTCGATAGAGGAGGTCGCGCGCGTCTATTTCCGCCAGTCGGAGCAGATCCCGACCGACGTTCGCCTTTCCGTCGCCAAGATGGTTCTGGCGGGTGAGGGCGGCCGCAGGGAGCACTGGCGGGCCGGCGGGCTTATCGCCCAGTTCCTCCCGGAAGCGCCGGAAAGGCTGCGTTTGCCCGACTTGCCGGGTGGAGATGGCGACGATGGCCAGACCCATGATCCGACAGACAATTCCTGGCGGGAAGTGCTGGCGCTGCTTTCAACCATCGAGGCGTCGGAGTTGACCGACCCGACGGTCGGCGCGGAGCGCCTTCTCTATCGCCTGTTCCACGAGCATGGGGTGCGGGTCTTCCAGGGCGTGCATGTCATCGATCGCTGCTCCTGCTCGCGGCCGAAGATTCGCGCGATCCTGGAAGGATTCTCGGCGGACGAGATAGAAGAGAGCACTGAAAACGGTGCGATCCATGTCAATTGCGAGTTTTGCTCCAAGAAGTATGAGTTCGATCCGGCAGAGTTCGCGGCCGACGGGCAGGACTGATCGGGCAGCGCCAGAATCGGACTATCCGCTCCTTGCCCCATCCCCGACCGGGTGAGGCAGAGGGCCTGGGCTCGAAAGTCCAGAGAGAACCGGTGTCCGCCGCTCGCCTCTTTTCCGGGCGGCGGCAACGCGTTCAAGTCAATTCACTGTCCGCGTCTTGCTTGGAATGTCGAGCGAGAAGGCCGGAATGGCGATGTCGAACAATTCGCCGCGATTGTTCTTCATCGTATAGTGCCCGACCATGATGCCCGACGGCGTCGTGAGCGGGCAGCCAGACGTATACTGGTAGCTGTCGCCCGGATTGAGCTCAGGCTGTTCGCCGACAACACCTGCACCGCGCACCTCTTCCACGCGGCCAATGCCGTCTGTGATGTGCCAGTAGCGCGAAAGAAGTTGCACGAAGTCGTTCGACTGGTTGTCGATGGTCACCCTGTATGCCCAGACATAGCGGTTTTCGGCGGGATCGGAACGGTCATCGAGATAGAAGGGCTCGACCTTTACGGCGATGTTACGTGTCACAGCGCGATACATGGGCATGGCAGGCTCACTTCAACTCTGGCAAGTCATGCCGAAAGGGGCAAACTATTCCGGCGACAGTCCAGTACTCAACGATACACAACGCGGCTCTGACTTATCCAAGCGTTGCCGCTTTCATTTATTTTCCGTCCAGACTTGCACTGCGGTCAACTGCCTTCTGCGGAAACGCATGATTGTGATTTCCGTATCGCGCAATTTCCTGTGTAAACCGGATGGGGATAAACCTCGCGCCGGTCATTGCAGCGCGGTAAGGGCTGTTTGCCTTCAAATCTGCGAATAGCCTTGCGCGGTCGATGCCCGATTCTCGGGCCAATACTGTAGGACGTTTTGCATGTTGGACGGTTGGGCGCGCGCCAGCCTCGATCCGTTTCTTGGCTGGTTGGGCGGTCGATTGGCCAAAACTGGCATGTCAGCGAATGCGGTGACGATCGCCGCATGCGCCACGGGACTTGTCGCGGCCGCCGCGATCGCAGCAAAGCTTTACATGCTCGGCCTGTTTCTCCTGCTCCTAAGCCGTCTCGGAGATGGACTCGACGGCGCGCTCGCCAGGATCAGGGGGAAGACCGATCTCGGCGGCTATCTCGACATTGTTCTCGATTTCGTCTTCTACGGCGCGATCCCGCTGGGCTTCGTCATCGCCGATCCGCAGGCGAATGCCGTCGCAGGAGCCGTGCTGATCTTTTCCTTCTACGTCAATGGCGCCAGCTTCCTTGCCTATTCGATCATCGCCGAAAAGCGGAAAATGGAAACTTCTGTGCGCGGCGAGAAATCGATCTTCTTCACTGCCGGTCTCGCCGAAGCTACGGAAACCATTGCGGTTTTTGTCGCCTTCTGCCTTTTTCCGGCATGGTTTCCGCAGATCGCCTACACATTCGCGGCGGTGTGCTTCTATACTGCGGCATCGCGGATCGTTCTGGCCGGCCGGACCTTCCGCAGCGGGTGACGTGAAGCCATGATCACGCAAGCTCAGTTTCGAGATCTTGCCCTCGGCTTCCCCGGAAGCGCCCAGGGCAGCCATTTCGATGTGACGGATTTCCGTGTCGGCGGAAAGATTTTCGCGACGTTGCGGGAAAGCGATGGCCGCGCGGTATTGAAGCTGTCGCCTGATGAGCAGCAACTTCTGATGACGACATCCTCGCAATTGTTCCAGCCAGTCAAGGGCTCCTGGGGCGCCAAGGGCTGGACTCGGGTCATACTTGACCAGGCAGACGAAGCGACTATCCGCCATGCCATGACAATGGCCTGGAAATCTGTCGCGCCGGCCAAAAAGGGAGGTAGAGCCTGACGTGGATAAATCCCGCTTGTCTTTTCGATCCGATGAGGAAATGCCTCTTCTTATCAATAAGATAGAAGAGGATCGGTGATTTCGGCCGGATTTTTATCCACAGCCGGTCCCTCGCGCCTAAATTTTCCAGTTTCCTCGTCGGAAACACCGGCCGTGGTGATCATTCCGTTTCCCCTGACCTAATGCAGATGTCTCAGCTTGTCTGGGTTCCGCACCACATAGATCGCGACGATCTTTTCGTCCCTGATTTCGAGCGCGGTGGTTTGCAGTTCGCCATCGGCTTCCAGGGTGATGAAACCGGGCAAGCCGTTGACAAACCCGGCATGAACCAGTTTCGATCCATCCGTCCGGAAACGAGCCGCCAGATTTTCGTGAAGCTTGATGACGGCCTCGAAGCCGAAAACCGGCTGCGTGGCTGCCGAACGCTTGCCGCCGCCGTCGGCATGGACACTGACATCGGCTGCCAACATCACACCCAGAGCCTTCATATCGCCGCTGCGCGAGGCGGTGAAGAAAGCCTGGGCAAGCTCGATGCCGCGTTGCTTCTCCACCTGGAAGCGCGGCCTCGCCTCGCGGATATGGGTGCGCGCGCGAGCGGCGAGTTGCCTGCAAGCGGCCGGGTCACGCCGGATGGTGGCGGCGACTTCCTCGAAGCCCAGCCCGAACACGTCGTGCAGCAGGAAGGCCGCTCGTTCGAGCGGAGAAAGACGTTCCAGCGCAAGCATCAGCGGCAAGGTGACGTCTTCCTCTTCCTCCTCTTCGAGGACGGGATCGGGAAGCCAGGGACCGACATAGGTCTCGCGCTGGCGCCGCGCCGATTTGAGCTGATCGAGACAGAGGCGCGTGACCGTGCGCCGCAGGAACGCTTCGGGCTCACGTACCCCGCTGCGGTCGGCCCCCATCCAGCGGATGAAGGCGTCCTGCAGAACATCCTCGGCGTCGGCCACGGAGCCGAGCATGCGGTAGGCAACGCGCATGAGCTTTGGACGCAGCGGGTCGAAACTCGCCGCTGCGTCCTCGTGTGCGGCGTCTGCCATCAGGCGGCTGTCTTGGCCTCGACAGACTTTGCGGCCGGCTGTTCGAGGAACAAGCCGAAGCCAACTGCAAGGCGGTTCCATCCATTGATGGCATTGATCATCAATGTGAGCTTGACCTGCTCTTCCTCAGTGAACTCAGCCTTCAAGGCCTCATAGGCGCTTTCCAGCCGCTCATGTCCCTCGGCGAGGCGTGTCAGCGCGTCGGTCCAGCCAAGCGCGGCGCGTTCGCGGTCGGTATAGCAGGGGGCGTCTTGCCAGGCCGACAGCAGGTAGATGCGCTGTTCGGTTTCTCCCTTCGCTCGCGCCTCCGTCGTATGCATATTGATGCAATTGGCGCAGCCATTGATCTGGGAGGACCGGATTTTCACGAGCTCGATGAGGGTCTGGTCAAGGCTCGAAGCGACGGCGAGCGACATGCCGGTCCAGTTTTTCATGAGTGAAGGGGCGACGGCAAAGGGATCGAGTTTGGCAGTCATGGTTTGTCTCCTTACTGATGGTTCCGACACCATGACGAGCCGGAATCCGCCAATGTGACACCCACGCCGAAAATCTTGTTCGATGTCGGCCGCGGACGCAACGGGATCGCCAATGGACAATATCAGAACTTCGACATGCGTTCGGCACCGACCGCAGCTAAGAGCATGTCGCCCGAAAGTGGGAACCGGTTTCGGGATAATGACATGCGTCGAAACAGGGACTTAGAGCGCGGCAAGCGAATCTGAAAGGTCGCGACGCAAAACGGCCTTTGAGAAAATGGTTGGTCAAACCAAGCAACTTCCGTCGAGACTGACGGCTTGCGGCCATTGGTCATGGCCTTCGGTATCGATGGTCGATCAACCCGCTCCGAACAATTCGCCGGATCGCTTCGCTTTTACGCTCGTTTGCGCTCACGATCCTTCGCTAGGTGATAGGGCTGGATGAGCACTTCGGCAGGAATATGCCACTCTCTGTGGAGTTTGAATACCATGTCCATTGTTAGGGCCCGTTTGCGGTTCAGCACCTCGGTTGCGCGGGGTGACGAACCGATAACCGCGACCAAGTCTTTTCGGGAAAGGTTAAACAACGCCATATGCGAATGGATGGCCTCAACGGGGTCCGGCACCTGAATCGGATAGTGCCTGTCTTCGTAAGCCTCGATCAAGGTAGCCAGAACATCGAAGCGGTCGCCATCGGGAGAGCCTACCTCCGGTTCGTTCTCAAAATACTTGGCAATCTCGGCGATTGCCCAGTTGTAGTCGTCTTCGGTTCGAATTGGGCGAATGTTTTTCATCACACCGTCTCCGGGTCGATCTTGTCGTACTCTTTGTGCGTCCCGACGAATTTTATCAGGACACGATGAAACTTGTAGGCGACATGGGCAACCAATCGATATTTGTTGCCGCCAATGTCGAATATGACGCGATTGTCGCCTATGAAATCGACGGTCGTACCGAATGCGGCCTTGATGTCAGCGGGGCCGGTCCAGTCAGCCTTGCAGACCGCCAAGTACCAAGCAGTTAGAGGAGATTCGGCCTGGTTGTGCTGGGTCCAAAAGTCCTTCAACGCTTTCTTGGCAATAATCTGCATGGCCCGATATAGCGCGTTCCCATCTTGGGAACAAGCCAGTTTCCCAAATTGGGAAGTTTGGGTAGACGAGCCGGAATCAGCCAATGCGACATCCGCGCCGAAAATCTTGCCCGCTGCGAATGCAACGGGATCGCCAAGGCGATATCAGAACTTCGGCATTGGTTCGGCGAAGGCGGCGGTTGAGGACGCGGCTTTGAAGAATGTGTCGACGGCTTGATTGCTGAGAGGAATCGTCGTTTGCAGACATCTTATTAGATCGCGAGAGTATCCATGATACAACGGCGAAAAGATCAGAGGTGAAACTGTCGTTTTCTCTCTATTTTCAGCGGCGTAATATTCCGAAGTCGCCGTCGGTGCTCCAATAGTCGGGTTACTCGCCGAACGATTTGGGCTGGCAGAAGCGATAACAGTTTCCGCAGGGCTTTATACTGCTTTCACAATCTTGGCCCTGTGACAGCCAGCGGTCTCGAAAGTCAGAGCTTGAGACATCACTCAAGATCGCCAGTACGTATGCGTTTTGGGGTCGCGGCCCATGACTCCTGCCTCAAACAGTTCACGGCGCAGGAGTGCCCAATCGGAAAATGTGTGATGAAGGTTGAGGATCTCATTGACCTCTCGCTCCGTGTAGGTTCGCCCCACCTCAAATCTGTCGCGCAAATAGTGCAGCACCAGTTGGCGTTCAGCCTCCTTGCGCGGCCAACGGGTAACTCTGCCGTCCGAGTCGATGAGCATGGTCACGGCATAACCTCCTGCTGACGATTTTCGAGGGGCGAATTGAGCTGGTGAACGGACGTCGACCAGGATGCGGAACTTCTGTCTAGCCCAAGACTGGCTGGATCAATCTTCGAAGGCGAAGCGGGCTGGTGACCAACACACTACGGCCGGGCGGTTCTTCGAAGCCGCCCTTCAGACTTTGCAGAGCGCCGGCGTCCGGACCATCGCTGGCGCCGTGCCTAACCCGCCACGGCAAGCGCGCGGTCGATATCCTCGATCAGGTCCTCGACGTCCTCCAGCCCGACCGAAAGCCTGACCGTGCCCGGGTCGATCCCGAGTTCGGCGCGCGCCTCGTCGGTGAGGTTCTTGTGGGTGGTCGTCGCCGGGTGGGTGATCAGGCTCTTGGCGTCGCCGAGATTGTTGGAAATCTTGATCACGTCCAGCGCATTCTCGAAGGCGAAGGCGGCTGGTTTCCCGCCCTTGACGTCGAAGCAGATCAGGGTCGAGCCGCCGCTCATCTGCCGGCGGATCACATCGGCCTGCGGGTGGTCGGGCCGGCCCGGATAGATGACGCGGCTGACGGAGCGGTGACCGGCGAGGAAGTCGGCAATACGTCCTGAGCTGTCGGTCTGCTGGCGCACACGCAGAGGCAGCGTCTCAAGGCCCTTGAGCAGCGTCCACGCGTTGAACGGCGAAAGGCTCGGACCGGTGTGGCGAAAATAATCGTGCAGGTTCTCGTCGATCCATTTCTTGTCGGACAGGATGACGCCGCCAAGACAGCGGCCCTGACCGTCGATATGCTTGGTCGCCGAATAGACGACGATATGGGCGCCGAGTTCCAGCGGCTTCTGCTGCAGCGGGGTCGCGAACACATTGTCGACGATCAGCCGGGCGTCGATCGAATCGGCGAGCTTTGCCACGGCGGCGATGTCGATCACCTCCAGCGTCGGATTGGTCGGGCTTTCCAGGAAGAAGAGCTTTGTGTTCGGGCGAACGGCCTTCTCCCAGTTCTCGATCTTTGTGCCGTCGACCAGCGTCGCCTCGATCCCGTATTTCGGCATCAGCGTCTCGACCACCCAGCGGCAGGAGCCGAACAGCGCGCGCGCCGCGACCACATGGTCGCCGGCCTTGGCGCTGCACAGAAGCGCCGCAGAGACCGCAGCCATGCCGGAAGCGGTTGCACGGGCATCCTCTGCGCCTTCCATTGCGCACATGCGTTTCTCGAACATGTCGACGGTCGGGTTGGCGTAGCGGGAATAGATGAAGCCTGGCTCTTCGCCCTTGAACCGCGCTTCCGCTCCCTCAGCCGTGTCATAGACGTAGCCCTGGGTCAGGAACATGGCCTCGGATGTCTCGCCGAAGCCGGAACGCAAAGTGCCGGCGTGGATCAGGGAGGTTTGGGGTTTCCAGTTGCGCTTGTTCTCGCTCATCACCACCATCCAGACACAAAAAAACCGGCCGCAAAGTCGCAACCGGTCCATACACGGCCCTTTAGCGACTTGTTTAACGTGGCTGCAAGCCGACCGGCCAAATCACCACGGGATAACGAACCTTTAGACCCTGCGCCCGCTTGCGTCAATCATGGCCGGCGTTAAACCTCAGCAGGAATTGAGGGAACGGATGGTTATGACCCCCTCACCGCCTCGCTGCGCTCGGCACCTCTCCCCCACTTCGTGAGGGGAGAGGAAAAGACGGCTGCGACCTTGGCGCCTTCCTCTCCCCATTCAAATGGGGGAGAGGTGCCGAGCGCAGCGAGGCGGTGAGGGGGAGTGGTCGCCAGACCTTGACCGGAAAGGAATTACGGTTGCGCAAGACAGGTATTCTCCCGGACCACGAGATCGCGACGCTCTTCCAGTCCGGCGCGCTGAAATCGGCGCGGGCGCTGGATGAGGATCAGATCCAGCCGGCGAGCCTCGATCTGCGCCTCGGCCGCAAGGCGTGGCGTGTGCGCGCCAGCTTCCTGCCCGGCCCCGGCAACCTCGTTGCCGACAAACTCGACCGCCTGAAGCTTCATGAAGTCGACCTCGAGGACGGCGCCGTGCTGGAAACGGGCTGCGTCTACATCGTGCCACTCCTGGAGAAACTCGATCTGCCCGAGGACATCTCCGCCTCCGCCAATCCAAAGAGCTCGACAGGCCGGCTCGATATTTTCACCCGCGTGATGACCGATCGCGGCCAGGAGTTCGACAAGATCCCGGCCGGCTATTCGGGGCCACTGTATCTCGAAGTCAGCCCACGCACTTTTCCGATTGTCGCGCGTACTGGTTCCCGGCTGTCGCAGATCCGTTTCCGGAAGGGCAACGCGCTGCTCGCCGAGAGTGAATTGCACGACCTTCACCGGGCTGAGGTGCTGGTGGCGTCGGAAACGCCGAACATTTCCGGCGGCGGCATCGCGCTCTCGATCGACTTGACTGGCGGCAAGGATGGCCTCGTGGGCTATCGCGGCAAGCACCACACGGGACTGATCGATGTCGACAAGCGCGCTGCGCTCGATGTCCATGACTTCTGGGAGCCGCTTTACAATCACGGTGCCGGCGAACTGGTGCTCGACCCGGACGAGTTCTACATCCTGGTTTCCCGCGAAGCCGTGCATGTGCCGCCGTTGCATGCCGCCGAAATGACCCCGTTCGATCCGCTGGTTGGCGAATTCCGCGTGCACTATGCCGGCTTCTTCGATCCCGGCTTCGGCCATTCGGCGGCGGGCGGCACCGGAAGCCGCGCTGTGCTCGAAGTGCGAAGCCACGAAGTGCCGTTCATTCTGGAGCACGGCCAGATCGTCGGCCGGCTGGTCTACGAGCACATGCTGTCCAGACCCAGGGCGC
Source organism: Mesorhizobium sp. (assembly GCA_040512755.1). Lineage (GTDB taxonomy): Bacteria > Pseudomonadota > Alphaproteobacteria > Rhizobiales > Rhizobiaceae > JBEVEP01. The sequence goes on along the minus strand of JBEVEP010000051.1, from coordinate 7,201 downwards.
TCTATGGTGCGGACCTCAAATCGAACTATCAGGCGCAGGGCCTGAAACTGTCGAAACACTTCCGGGCGGGTTGACACCGATGGCTCTGCGCTGCCCCTCATCTGCCTGCCGGCATCGTCTCCCCGTCCGACGGGGAGAAGAGCGCGGGCGGCGCCGGCGGCGCTGAAATTTGCAGCGTCGACGATTGGAGAAACACGCAATGAAGAGCTTCTCTTCTCCCCGCTTGCGGGGAGAAGTGCCCGGCAGGGCGATGAGGGGCGGCATAATCGGTCAAACATGACAGCCACTGGTATGGTATTGCGTTGCTGTCTTAGGTGGCTGATTTTCGATCTTCGCCAGCCAGCCGTGATAAGATGGCAAGCTGTGACCTGCTCCTGGTGGTGACAACATGACCATCGAAAGCTCTCGCGATCCCGACGCTTTCCGCGATTTCGAACATACTGGTTGGGAGGCCGTCAGCAGCGGGTATGTACGGCACTTCGTGCGTCTGACCGCTCAATCGGTTCCAGCTATTCTCGACGCCGCCCGAGTAACGATGGGAGTGCGCCTGCTCGATGTCTGCACCGGACCGGGAATCGTTGCGGGTGCTGCGCTGGAACGCGGCGCCGAGGTCGTCGGCCTCGACTTCTCAGGCAAGCAGGTAGAGATCGCAAAGCGTAACGTGCCCGGCGCAGAGTTCAAACAGGGGGACGCTCAAGCCCTGCCTTTCGAGGACGAGAGCTTTGACGCGGTTGTCTGCGGCTATGGGATCATCCACCTTCCGACCCCGGAGAAAGCACTTTCGGAGATGCACCGCGTGCTCAGGCCCGGAGGCTACTTCGCGGCCAGCGTCTGGCAGGCGCCAGCGCCAACCAATGGTTTCGGCGTTCTCTTCGAAGCGATCAAGAAACATGGCGACCTGACTGTGCCTCTGCCCCACGGTCCGGATTTCTTTCAATTCAGCGAACCCGGGAAGTTCGTAGCAGCACTTGAGGATACAGGGTTTACCGACACCACGGTTGAAACCGTCGAGCAAACCTGGGAGCTGGACGATCCGCTGGGAATAATGGCGGCGATCCTCGAAGGGGCGGTGCGGACGCGCGGCTTGCTGCTCGCCCAAACTGACGACGTGCGGAGTGCCATCGCCACGGAGGTGGCCAAGGGGACGCAGCATTACCGGTCGTCCGACGGTATCTATCGAGTCCCCATGCCTGCGCTGGTCGGCTCAGGACGGAAGTAATCGGGGCGAACAGCAGGAAGGCTCGGCATCTCGTCCTGCTTACGCCCTGTATCATGACCGCCGGATTAGAACTGCAGCCCGGCCTTCTCCAGTCCCTCAAGCAGATGCGTGCGGTCACGCTCGTGACGGTATGGTTTGGATTCGACGAAGCGTCGCGTCGAGAAGCTGGGCGCCAGCTCCAGGAGGCGTTCCCGGGTGGTACTAGCCGCCACGGTGTCACCGGTTTGGGCATGGCATGCCGCCAGTGCGGCGAGGATGCCAACCTGCGGCGCTGCCACTTTCGCATAAACCGCAATAGCATCCTCGTAACGACCCAGGCCATAGAGCGCGAGGCCGAGATTTGTCACATACCAGTCCGGGTAGCGGGGATTGAGCTGCATGGCGCGTCGCGCCCAATATTCGCCTTCATCGGGCTTGCCGAGATAGACCGCAAGCGGTGCGCGCAACGCTATCACATGAGCATCGAGGGGATTGAGTTCATGGGCCCTCTGGTGATGGTGTTCAGCCTCCACGAGCTGGCCGCGATACATCATGATCTGACCGAAGACGAGGTGGCACCAACTTTCCGAGGGATCGAGGGCGAGAGCCCGTTGTGCCGGGGCGAGCAGTTCCCTGAGACTGTACGAACCCGGTTCCCAGGCCCAAAGACGCAGCTTCATCAATGCGAACCAGGCCAGGGCGAGCGCGTAGTCGGGATCAAGCGCCAGTGACTTCTCGAACATGGCAAGCGCGGCGGCGGCTGAAGCCGGATCCAACGCCCTTGCCAGGTGGACGCCGCGCAACAGAAAATCATACGCCTCCATATTCTCGGTGCGCTTGCGGCTCGCAGCCGCAGCGGCTTCTTCTTCGAGCTGGCCTGCGAGGGTCGAAACGATCGTTTCAGAAATCTCGTCCTGAGTCGCAAAGAGATTGTCGATGACGCGGTCGTAGCGCTCTCCCCAGAGGGTCAGACCGGAACGCGCGTCGGCCAGTTGAGCCGACAACCTCACGATATTGCCGGCACGACGCACGCTGCCCTGCACCACGTAGTCGACTCCGAGTTCCGCTACGAGTTCGGACAGGTCCACCGCGCGGTCCCGATAGGCGTTGGACGACGTCATGCCAAGCACGGCGAGGCGGCCGAAGCGGGAAAGGCCAGCGATGATGTCGTCGGTGATCCCGTCGCTGAGATACGCGTCATCTGCATTCCCGCTCGAGTTGGCCAAGGGGATTACGATAACCAACGGCTTTCGGGCCGCGGACACAACCGGAAGAGCGTTGGCGCCTCCCGGAGCGAAGCGAAACACACGGACAGGCTTGACCAGGTTTTTTAGATGGCGGAGGCCGAGATCCTGCCAGTCATGTCCGTTCTCGCCGGCAATCGCCTCATGCACGGCGTCTGAAATACAAACGCCTCCAGCAGGGGCAATGGCCTCGAGCCTCGCGGCCACGTTCACCGTGGCGCCAAGGAGATTTGTTCCGTCGGGGATGACTTCGCCGTGGGAAATGCCGGTCCGAAAAGTAAGGAGCGGCATCTCGCTAGCCGCGCCATGTAGTGCCTCCTGCATGGCGAGAGCGCAACGAACGGCCTCCGCCGGCGCGGGAAAGTCAGCCAGAATGCTATCTCCAGCCGTGTTGAAGATACGTCCGCCATGCTTCTCGATGACCGCATCGATAATGCGCCGGCTGTTGCCGAGGGCACGGAGCGCCAATGCCTCGTCGATCCCCACGGCATGGCTGTAGCCAACCGCATCCGCTGCCAGAACGGCAGCCGACCTCCCTCCCAGTCCCTTGCGCATGTGGGTTTCACTCACTGTCGCCGAGCAACGAGCCTACAATCACACTCGCCAATTTCACAGTTCAGTCCCGATGGTGGCAGTCAGCACCTGTGGACCTGATTGGCCTCACATGAGAGTTTAGAGCAAGATGAGGTTAGGTATGGTCAGTTCTGTTTCTCGCGCGGCGAGGTGATCCACGCGGAGGGGTCGCGAAGGTCGATGGGGTTCCATCGGCCGAGCGGCCCGACAAAGTGGGCGGCCGCCGCGCGGAAACCCAGAGGGCCGGGTGAATTTGCGTCAATTCCTTCGGGCTCCGGCTCGACCGTACCACCGGTACGACCATCGCCGCAGCCCTCGACCTTACCGCAAATTCCCACCGGCAGAACGACCACACCTAATCTCATCTTGCTCTAGACCAACTTGCAAGGCGAAAGCGCGGAGACTGCAGAATGGACCCGACCGAAACCCGTATCCTCGGCAAATCCGGTGTGCCCGTCACGCAACTCGGCTTCGGCGGCGCCGGCCTGGGAGAGTTGTTCGTTCGCGTCGACGAGGAGACTGCCGCCGCGACACTGAAGGCTGCGTGGGACGCAGGCATCCGCTACTACGACACAGCTCCGTTTTATGGACAGGGCTTGAGCGAAATCCGGACAGGGAGGTTCCTCGACAACCGGCCTCGTTCGGAGTTCATTCTCTCCACCAAGGTGGGACGTTGGCTCTTTCCACCAGCCAAGCCGGAGACATTCAAGACCGGGTGGGCTGGCGGACTGCAGTTCCAGCATGTCCACGACTACAGCTACGATGGCATTATGCGCGCCTACGACCAGTCTCCGATGCGGTTGGGCATGAACCGCATCGACCTTCTGGTGATTCACGACCTCGACTTCTCATTTCACCAGACCGAGGCCAAGGTCTCGGCCCACCTCGTGCAGTTGTTCACGTCGGGCTGGCGAGCACTCGAGCAGCTTCGTGCGCATGGGCTCGTGAAAGCAATCGGGGCGGGCATCAATGAACTTGGCATGATCCCGCGCTTCCTCGACATGCTGGACCTCGACTTCTTTCTGCTTGCGCTGCGCTACACGCTTCTGGAGCAGGAAACCCTGGAGACGGAACTTCCCTATTGCGAGCGTCGGAACATCGGGATTGTTATTGGCGGTGTCTACAATTCCGGCATCACCGCGACCGGCGCGGTCAAGGGCGCCAAATACAACTACCAGGACGCGCCACCGGAAATCATGGAGAGAGTCCGCAAGATCGAGGCGGTGTGCCAGGCCCATGGCGTGCCGCTGGCCGCGGCGGCGCTTCAATTCCCGCTTGGGCACCCATGCGTGGCAACGGTCATCCCCGGAGCAATCCATCCGGATCAGGTGCGCCAGAACGTCGAGACTTTCCGCCACCCAATTCCCAAGGAATTGTGGTCCGACCTGAAGCGCGAAAAGCTGCTCGCAGAGCAAGCGCCGGTGCCGGCAGGCCGATAGCGTATCTGCCGTCGATCACCCGGGCCGCGTCGGGTTGGACGGTCTGCTTCAGGCGCAGAGACAGAGGGCAATCGCGTCAGCACGCTGCAACTGGGCGCGCCCAAGGGCCGAGGGCAATTCCTGCGCATTCGCCGGCAGCCGTGTTCCCACCACCTTGAGCCCATGTTGCGTTGCGCAGGGGACAAATCCCGAGTAAGGCGATGGCGAAGCCGAGGAGACTAGCGCCGTGCAGGACCGCGTCCGCATCAAATCCGTGGAAGTGCTTTCGGACGACTGGGCGGTGCTAAAGAAAACGGTACTCGACTATCGCCGACGGGACGGCAGCTGGGAAACTCAGATCCGGCAGACCTATGACAGGGGGGACGGCGCCGTCATACTGCCTTACGACCCCGAGCGCGGCACGGTGCTCCTCGTCAAACAGTTCCGCTTCCCGGCATATGTCACCGGTCATGAGGAACCGCTGATCGAGGCTTGTGCCGGCCTGATCGATGAGGACGACCCGGAAACCGCCATCCGGCGTGAGGCCGAGGAGGAGTTAGGCTACCGGCTTCGCCATGTGAAGCATCTCTACACATCCTACATGAGCCCCGGCAGCCTGACCGAGCGGCTCTCCTTCTTCACCGCCGACTACTCGCCGGGCGACCGAATCTCCGACGGCGGAGGTCATCCGGACGAGGGCGAGGACATTGAGGTGCTGGAGATCACCCTCGACGAGACGCTTGCTGCAATCCGCGACGGACGTATCGTTGACGCCAAGACCATCATGCTGATCCAGCATTTGAAACTGGAGGAAGCCGCGCACGGCTGATTTTCGCTGTCGCGGCGCAGTCACTCCGTAATGCGTCGTCCCACCGTCGGTATTGCCGTAGCGCAGTCCAGACGCTTGCCACGCCTCCTTTGACCTTCGCTTCCCACCGTCATCCAAGCGAGGATCGTGAGCAGGACCTTTGCGAGGTTGCCTGTCGACCATGAACCTTTCGGGCGTGCTCAGCCGCGCCGCGCCGCCTCGATTGCGGCAACGTCGATCTTCTTCATGTCCATCATCGCATCAAACGCGCGCTTTGCTTCGCCGCCGCCAGCGGCCAGCGCATCAGTCAGCACACGCGGCGTGATTTGCCACGAAATTCCCCACTTGTCTTTGCACCAGCCGCACGCACTCTCCTGGCCGCCATTGCCGACGATGGCGTTCCAGTAGCGGTCGGTTTCCTCCTGATCGTCGGTAGCGATCTGGAACGAGAAGGCTTCGTTGTGCTGGAACATGGGACCGCCATTGAGGCCAAGGCAGGCCACGCCAGCAACTGTGAATTCCACAGTCAGCACATCGCCCTCCTTGCCGGATGGGAAGTCACTTGGCGCCCGGAGGACGGCGCTCACCGCGCTGTCGGGGAAGATCTCCGCGTAGAAGCGGGCAGCAGCCTCGGCGTCCTTATCGTACCAGAGGCAAATCGTATTCTTAGCCATTGTGTGTCCTTTTGCTTGAAGCTCAAATACACGCGTGTCTGTGCCACAGTCAGCGTCTCAGGACACCACGTTTCAACTTGAGCTCGTTCAGGCTGCTTGCTTGGCGCGGTCATTGGCTGACGCATCGGCAAGTGCGGTTAGCGCTTCGTCGGCGGCTGCTTCCTCCTGCAGCGTCTGGTCGAGCAGCTCTACCGCGTCCGCCATGCCAAGTTCTTCGGCCCACCGTTTCAAAGTCCCGTAGCGGGTGATTTCATAATGCTCGACCGCCTGCGCCGCTGAAATAAGACCGGCATCCAGAGCGACGGTTCCCTTGAACTCATCCATGATCTCTTTGCCTTCTTCGAGGATGCCCTCGATGCCCGGGCAGGTCTTACCCTGCGCGCGTTTTCCCAGGAGCTCGAATATCTGCTCAAGACGGTCGACATGCCCTTCCGTTTCCTCGCGATGCTTCTCGAAGCCGGCCTTCAGGTCGTCAGACTCTGCCGCTCTTGCCATTTTGGGGAGCGCTTTGAGGATCTTCCGTTCAGCGTAAAGGATGTCCCGCAGAGTGTCGTGAAACAGGTCTTCCAGCGTTTTTTCAGATTTGGCAGGCATCGCCATGCTCCTCGCGATGGAATGAAGTTGAACGGACGATGAACCGCCGACCGGGCGTCCGGTTCCATGAAAAGGCAATAAAATGGAGTGGGGCGTTGCGATACGCTAATCGTCGCCTGACACTCGTTCATCTTCGCCCGCGGTCGTGGCTTGTGTCCATGGCTTGTTTGTCTGTCGTGCCGTTACAGAGGCCAATCCGTGGCAATCCAAAATGTTCCAGCGGCCAAGCGTTTGCGATGCCCACGTCGAGCAGCGCGATTCTTCAATCAGCGGAACATTCCACAACCCGCTCCGTTGAGGAACTGAACGGAGGAATCCCAAATGAACAGCATCATCTACCTGGTCGGCCTCGTGGTCGTCGTACTGGCCATCTTGTCGTTTCTCGGTCTGGGTTAGGAGCGCGCGATGAGCACGCATGAAAGATAAGAAGCGGGGTCGGAGGCTATGTGAGCCGCCCGGCCGCGATCAAGCGGCTGAACGAGGCCAAGCGGCGAACATAGGCTGTAAAACAGCCGATTTTTGGGGTGGCCGAATTCGTGCTAAGTCATTGTAAATAAGGTGGAGCGGGTAGCGTTCTCCACACTAGTCACATAAGTTGTTGAAATAACTAGATTATTTCTCATGAAAGCAGCACGATACCCCATTTCGATACCCGCAAATTTCTATGCTCTTGTTTTTATTGCTTAATTCCG
>JBEVEP010000017.1:0-8029 GCA_040512755.1 Mesorhizobium sp. | reverse complement strand
AATTTCTACGGGACGAGCGACCGCAACGTGACGCCGTATCATCAGACGGTCGAAGACAACATCATCGAGCGCATCGTTTCCGAACTGGAGGCCAGTTCCGACTATGCGCGGCGGCGGCGCACGATCCGTGCTTTCAACGCCAACAGCCTGATCGTCAAGCGCGGCCTGGCCCTGACGCCGGTGAAGTTCGGCATTTCCTTCACCGCAACCCACTACAACCAGGCAGGCGCGCTGGTCCACGTCTATACCGATGGCTCCGTGCATCTGAATCATGGCGGCACGGAAATGGGGCAGGGCCTCAACACCAAGGTCGCGCAGGTCGTGGCCGAGGAGTTCCAGATCGACATCGATCAGGTGAAGATCACCGCGACAACCACCGCCAAGGTGCCCAATACATCGGCGACGGCTGCTTCGTCCGGGTCCGACCTGAACGGCATGGCGGCGCGAAACGCGGCACGCACGATCCGCAACCGGCTCGCCGATTTCGCGGCGGAGAGGTATGGCGTGCCGCTCGACCAGATCGTTTTCCTGCCGAACCGTGTCCGCGTCGGCAACCAGGAGATCCCGTTCAGCGATCTGGTGAAGCAGGCCTACATGGCGCGCATCCAGCTCTCTGCGGCGGGCTTCTACAAGACGCCGAAGATTCACTGGGACCGCGACAAGGGCCAGGGCCATCCGTTCTACTACTTCGCGTACGGAGCGTCCGTGTCCGAGGTGTCGGTCGATACGCTAACGGGCGAATACATGGTCGAGCGCACCGATATCCTGCATGAGACCGGCCGTTCGATGAACCGGGCCATCGATCTCGGCCAGATCGAGGGCGGCTTCATCCAGGGTATGGGTTGGCTGACGACCGAAGAGCTCTGGTGGGACGACAAAGGGCGGTTGAGAACCCATGCTCCCTCTACGTATAAGATCCCCTTGGCATCCGATCGGCCGAAAGTCTTCAACGTGACGCTGGCGGACTGGCCGCAGAACCACGAACCGACGATCCACCGGTCGAAGGCTGTCGGCGAACCGCCCTTCATGCTGGCCATGTCCGTGTTGCACGCACTGTCCGATGCTGTGGCGAGCGTAGCTGACCATACGATCTGCCCGCGCCTTGATGCTCCGGCAACGCCTGAACGCGTGCTGTTGACAATCGAACGGCTGAAAGCCGAAGCAGGAAAGTAACTGAGCGCTTACGCATCGACCCAAAGAATTCAAGGGTATGTGTTAGACTGTGCGAAATGACGTCGTCCGTTCATGACCTGACTATCTTTCTTGCAGCGTCGCCCTCGGCAGCGCTGATCGCGGTCGCCGAAGCTAAAGGATCGACTCCACGGGAGAAGGGCGCGTGGATGCTGGTTTCCCCGACCGCGATTTTCGGAACCATCGGCGGAGGGCAACTGGAATTCATGGCCATCGACAGGGCACGCCAGATGCTTGCCGATGGTCAGTCTGTAGACTGCAGTCCTGTTGGCCACCCGGACATGGCCCCTCACCCTTACCCTCTCCCCGTCGACGGGGAGAGGGTGGCGTCGGCGTTGCGAACAGCCTCCTTCTCCCCGCAGGCGGGGAGAAGGTCCCGGAAGGGGGATGAGGGGCTGGGTGACGCCCGCGACAGACATATCTCACTCGATATCCCGCTGGGTCCGGAAATCGGTCAGTGCTGCGGCGGCCGGGTCAACCTTTCGATCCAGGAGATGGACGAGGCACTGCGGGCTACACTGATCGAAGAGGCAAGAACCGACGACGCGCGCCGTCCCCATGTCTATGTGTTCGGCGGCGGGCATGTCGGGCATGCGCTGGCTTCGGCGTTCGCGCTTCTTCCCGTCAGGACAGTTGTGGTCGAGACCCGTGCCGATGCGTTGCAGGACATGCCGCCGGGTACGGAAACGAAACTCACGCCGGTACCGGAAGAAATGATCCGCTATGCGCCGGCAGGGTCCGCCTATGTTGTCCTGACGCACGACCATGCACTCGATTTCCTGATTGCTGCCGAGGCGCTGCGGCGAGACGATGCCGCCTATGTCGGCATGATCGGCTCGAAGACGAAGAAGGCGACATTCCGGAGCTGGTTTTTCAAGACGGCGAACGGAACGGAGGAGGCCTTTGCGCGGCTTGTGTCGCCGATCGGCGGCAGCGCGGTAAAGGATAAGCGTCCCGCTGTCATCGCCGCGCTGGCGGCTGCTGAAATCATGACGGCACTGCTGCATGAACCGGTCCGCAGGACGGTTCACTCCGTCATTTGAGTTTTGCGGCAGCGGCCTTGTTATAGTGATCTTATCCTGTATTATGGAAAAAACATAAACTAGGGTAAGTTTCCTATAGATGGATCCTCGAAGGAATCCCTATGCCCCCGGTGCGGGGAGTCCCCCACCCGAACTTGCGGGGCGAGATGAACTCATCGAGCGTGCCGCCATAGCTCTTGACCGCATCCGCAATGGCCGCGCCGCGCGGAGCTTCATTCTTTATGGATTGCGCGGGGTCGGAAAAACCGTTCTGCTCAATCGCATACGAAGCGACGCGGAAAGCCGAGGCATTGCGACCGTCAGAATGGAGGCGCCGGAGGAAAGGTCGCTCCCGGCATTGTTGCTGCCGTCCTTGCGCGCGACCTTGCTTCGGCTCAGTCGCGGCGAGGCAGCAAGGGCTCGCCTCAAACGTGCGCTGCAAGCGGTGGCGGGGTTCGCGAAGGCGTTGAAATTCAAATACTCCGATATCGAAGTTGGTGTGGATTTCGATCCGGAGCCGGGTCTGGCTGACAGTGGTGACCTGGAGAATGATCTTTCCGATCTACTGACAACGGTGGGTGAGGCCGCACGCGACAGCAACACGGCGGTGGTGCTGTTCATTGACGAGTTGCAGTATGTGCCGGAGGAGCAACTCGGCGCGCTCATTTCTGCCATACATCACGTCAATCAGGATCAATTGCCAGTGACGATGATCGCTGCCGGACTGCCGCAGCTTCTGGGGCAGATGGGTCGAGCAAAGTCATACGCCGAACGTCTCTTTGAGTTTGTGCCGATCGATCGGCTGGACGACGGGTCAGCCAAGGTGGCACTTTGTGTTCCAGCGGAAAAAGAGGGCGTAGCCTACAAAGAGGACGCGATTGCAGAGATTCTCCAGCAGACTCAAGGCTACCCTTATTTCCTCCAGGAATGGGGGAAACACAGTTGGGACGTCGCGGATAGTTCCCCAATCGAAAGGTCGGATGCCACCCGTGCGACGAGCCAGGCGTTGGCAGAGCTGGACGCCAGCTTCTTTCGCGTTCGATTTGACCGGCTCACGCTTGCGGAGAAACAATATATGTTTGCCATGGCACTGCTTGGGCCGGGCCCCCACCGTTCCGGCGACATCGCTGAGAAACTTGGCCGCAGAGTGACTGCGGTGGCTCCCATACGCAATGCGCTTATATCCAAGGGCATGATTTTCAGCCCGTCGCATGGCGACACCGCATTCAGCGTCCCGCTATTCGACGGTTTCATGAGGAGAATTATGAGCTGAGCGAATCCTGCGAATGCGGCGGCGGACGCGGGTCACTTCCCCGCCAGAAGGTCGCGGATGAGGCGCTGGCAGCGATCAGCCATGAAGTCCAGCAGCAGGCGCACCTTCGGGTCCTGGAATTTCTTGTGGGGGTAGACCGCCGCGAATTGGACGGGGGTTGGCGGCGTGCTGGCCAATATCACTTTTAGCCGGCCGTCGCGGATATAGGGTTCGACCTCGAAGCGCGGCTTGTTCACGATGCCGCGCCCAGCGAGCGCCCAGCCGGTCAGCACGTCGCCGTCGTCCGAATCGAAAGGGCCATGCACCTCGAATTTCGCCGGCCCGGTCGCCGTTCTGAGTGTCCAGAAATACTCTTTCAGGCCCGGAAAGCGAAGCATGAGGCAGTCGTGCTTGTGAGAGACGAGCTCACCCGGCTCGGCAGGTTCGCCGCGCGACTGGAGATAGGTAGGACCTGCGACCAGAACGCGCTCGCACTCCATGATGCCGCGCATGCGCAGGCTGGAATCCTCGAGAAGTCCGAGACGAAAGGCGACATCGATGCCTTCTTTCATGATGTCGACGTTATGATCGGACAGCCGCAGTCGCACCTCGATGTCGGGATATTTGTCGTGAAAGTCGGGTATCCCGGAGGCAATCAGCCGCCGGCCCAGTCCGAGGGGAGCAGTGACGCGGATAGTCCCGCGCGGCTGGCCGGATAAGGCGCTGACCGCCGCCTCTGCCTCAACGATTGCGTCAAGGACGTGCTTCGCCCCGGTGTAGAAAACGGTTCCGTGCTCGGTCGGCATCAGCTGCCTGGTCGTGCGGTTGAAAAGGCGCACGCCCAAATGCTTCTCCAACTCCTTGATCCGGTTGGAGGCGACAGCCGGCGAGATGCGCATGTCCCGGCCTGCTGCCGACAGGTTGCCGAGTTCAACGACCCGAACGAAAACAGCGATATTGTCGAGATAGGACATACAACCTCAATCAAAGCAGTAGGTATGGCAGTATTTTCCATTTTTTTTTGAAAGTCATCGTGCATGTCTGCTCTTTCCGTCGGCGCTACAAACCGCAACAATCGGTGTCTGAGGGGCGAGGTGGAACGATGAACGATTTTGCGATCTTCTGGGACTGGCTGAGCTTCGGCGTACGCTGGTTACACGTCGTGACCGGCATCGCCTGGATTGGCTCTTCATTCTATTTCGTGGCGCTCGATCTCGGGCTTCGCCAGCGGCCGGGCCTGCCTGAAGGTGCCTTCGGCGAGGAATGGCAGGTCCATGGCGGCGGCTTCTATCACATCCAGAAGTATCTGGTGGCGCCGGCCCAGATGCCGGAGCACCTGACCTGGTTCAAATGGGAATCCTACGCCACCTGGCTGACCGGCTTCGCGCTGCTCTGCGTCGTCTACTACGCGGGCGCTGATCTCTACCTGATCGATCGCAGCGTGCTCGACGTGTCGCCCACTGTTGCTATTCTGATCTCACTCGCCTCACTAAGCGTCGGCTGGCTGATCTACGACTTCACCTGCAAATCGCGGCTCGGCAAGAGCGACACGTTGCTGATGCTGGTTCTCTATGCAGCTCTGGTCTTCATGGCCTGGGGCTATACGCAGCTTTTCACGGGACGCGCGGCGTTTCTGCATCTTGGCGCATTCACCGCGACGATCATGTCGGCCAACGTCTTCCTGGTCATCATTCCCAACCAGAAAAAGGTTGTGGCTGATCTGATCGCTGGCAAGCAGCCCGATCCCGCACTCGGCAAACAGGCCAAGCAGCGCTCGTTGCACAACAACTACCTCACCCTGCCGGTGCTTTTCCTGATGCTGTCGAACCACTATCCGCTGGCGTTCGGCACGCAGTACAATTGGGTGATCGCATCCCTGGTGTTCATTATCGGTGTGCTGATCCGGCACTATTTCAACACGATGCACGCCCGCAAGGGCAACCCGACCTGGACATGGCTGGCGGCCGCCATCCTCTTCATCATCATCATGTGGCTTTCGACCGTGCCGAAGGTGCTGACGGGTGAACCGGCAGCGTCAGCGGCAAGCGAAGCCTTCGTGGCTTCGTCACATTTTCCGGCCGTGCGCGACACTGTGCTCGGCCGCTGCGCCATGTGCCATGCAGCCGAGCCCTCCTATGAGGGCATCCATCAAGCGCCGAAAGGCGTGATACTCGAAACCGATGCGTCTATCGCCGAACATGCGCGCGAGATCTATCTTCAGGCGGGGCGAAGCCATGCCATGCCTCCTGGCAACGTTACCGCTATCACGCCGCAGGAGCGGGCGCTGATTGCCACCTGGTTCGAGGAAGGGCGGAAGTAGGCTCATGAAAGAAACGCTCCTCAGAGGCCGGACCCTTACTTTTCTTCGCTGGCCCGACAGCACGGACGACACCGCCGCCTATCGATATGAGGAGGATGGAGCGCTGCTTATCCGCGACGGCAAGATCGTCGCGGCTGGTCCCTACGCTCACGTCAAGGAACGGGCGGGTGAGGGCGTCACAACGATCGACCACCGTCCCTATCTGCTCTTGCCCGGCTTCATCGATGGGCACGCGCATTTCCCGCAGATGCAGATCATTGCCTCCTATGGCGCCGAACTGCTCGATTGGCTGAACAAATACACCTTCCCGGAAGAAACGAAGTTCAACGACACGCAGCACGGCCGGCGCATCGCCCGGCTGTTCCTCGATGAGCTTGTACGCCACGGCACGACGACGGTTGCCGCATACTGCTCGGTTCACAAGGAGTCGGCGGAGGCCTTCTTCGCGGAGGCGCATGAGCGCAACATGCTGACCATCGCCGGCAAGGTGATGATGGACCGGAACGCGCCCGATGGTCTCAGGGACACGCCGCAGTCAGGCTATGACGATACCAAGGCGCTGATCGGGGAATGGCATGGGAAGGGGCGGCAGCTCTATGCCGTGACGCCGCGCTTCGCCATCACATCGACGCCTGAGCAGATGGAAATGGCGGGAGCGCTGATGCGCGAACATCCCGAACTGCACATGCAGACCCATCTGTCGGAGAACCACGCCGAGATTGCCTTCACGCAGGAGCTCTATCCCTGGTCTCGCGACTACACCGATGTCTACGAACACTACGGATTGCTGGGACCCAAGGCCCTGATCGGACATTGCATCCATCTGTCCGAGCGTGAGGCGGATGCGCTTTCGGCCAGCCGCTCGGTTGCGGTTTTTTGTCCGACATCGAACCTGTTCCTCGGTTCAGGCCTGTTCGACTACCAGCGTTATCGGAAGCGCGAGAAACCCATTCGCATCGCGGCGGCCACGGATGTCGGCGGCGGCACCAACTATTCGATGCTGCGGACGATGGACGAGGGTTACAAGGTAATCGCATTGAACGGCGAGAAGCTGAACCCCTTCGCCGCATTCTGGCAGATCACGCGGGGCAACGCGGAGGCTCTGTCGATCTCAGGCAGTGTCGGCACGCTTGAGGTGGGCACGGACGCCGATATTGTCGTGCTCGATGCCAGGGCGACGCCAGGGATGCGTCTGCGCATGGAAACCGTGGAAACTCTGGCCGAGGAACTTTTCCTGCTGCAAACGCTCGGCGACGATCGCGCCGTTCGCGAGGTCTATGTCGCGGGGAGGCCGGCAAAGAGCGCGCTGACCCTGGAGGCTGCGGCTTGAGAACTCCGCCAGCGGATTTTCATAACAACTGGCAGCCGGCTGGTTTTTGTGCATAAGCAACGCCGTCGCCAGCGGAGGGGCAAATGAGCACATCGGACGATATTGCCAAGATTGCCGAACAGGAAGCCGCCCTGGTCTTCGAAAGCTTTGACGAAGCGACGGCCTTTGCGATCGGGTCCGCCATCCGCGAGCGTGCCCTGAAGGACCAGCTTCCCATAGTCGTGGACATCCAGCTCTGGGACCGGCCGCTCTTCTATGCCGCATTGCCGGGTTCGACGTCGTCGAACACCAACTGGGCGCGGCGCAAGCGCAATGTTGTGAAGATGTTCCACAAAAGCACCTACCGGATGGTGCTGGAGCAGGCGCGCGAGGACAAGACCTTCCCGCCTGGGCACGGCCTAAGCGCGGAAGACTACGTGCTTGCCGGCGGCGGCTTCCCGGTGAAGGTCAAAGGCGTCGGGGCAGTCGGCGTCATTGCTGTCTCGGGTTTGCCGCAGCGGCAGGATCATGAGGTGATTGTCGCGGCACTGTGCGAACACCTGGGACTGAGCAGGCAGACGCTGGCGCTGCCGCCTTCGGAGTGACATCAAGACACTCGTTCGATGAAGAGGCCGCGGAATAACTGGAATGTCGATGCCCTACGTTGCCCCCCTCTGTCCTGCCGGACATCTCCCCCGCAAGGGGGGAGATCGGCAGCGTCGGCTTTGGCAGCCATTCCTGAGGCCTCGCACCAGGGATCATCGTTGCCGGGGGCCGTCGCATGAATTCTGACGCTTCACCCCCCGTTCTTCGCCTCACCGGCATCACCAAGCGTTTCGGCGCGCTTGTCGCCAATGATGGCATTTCCTTCGAGCTGAAGCGGGGCGAGGTCGTCGCGCTGCTTGGCGAGAACGGCGCCGGCAAGACGACGCTCA
>JBEVEP010000389.1:0-6596 GCA_040512755.1 Mesorhizobium sp. | reverse complement strand
GGGGCCCCCTCTTAGCGTCAACCCCCCCGGGGGGGGGGGTGTTATGCCGAAAAAATTTTATTTTCGTGGGTCCCCACCCTCCCCCCCGCTTCCCGACTGCTCCCGACAGGGAGAGTTCTTTGACAATGGCCAGACCGGAAACGGGGCGTGGCAACGGGGAAGCATGGTGGCCTGGAAGGGCGTATTGAGGCTCAATTCCTGCATGGACTTGCCGCGATGGCGGGCAATGGCTACATCTCGCGGAATTCATAGGAGACCGGCATGCTCGCTCTTATCCAGACGCTCGTTCTGGCGCTCGACATCTACTGGTGGCTGATCATAGCCTCCGCCATCTTTTCCTGGCTCTACGCTTTCAACGTCGTCAACCCGCGCAATCAATTCGTGATGATGATTGGCAACTCCCTGTTCCGGATCACTGAGCCGGCGTTGCGGCCGATACGCCGTTTCATGCCCGATCTCGGTGGTATCGACATATCGCCTATCATCCTGCTGCTGGTGATTTTCTTTATCCGCCAATTCCTCATAACCACGGTGGCGCCGGCAGTCGTCTGAGTGGAACGGCTGATGCCCGCGCCGTTCAGATTGCGCGCAGACGGCGTTGATCTCATCGTCAGATTGACGCCGAAGTCCGCCATCGATGCTGTTGAGGGCCTTGCTGTGGGGTCAGACGGTGCGCCGCACTTGAAGGCGCGGGTGCGCGCCGTGCCGGATAAGGGCGCCGCCAACGCAGCGTTGGAGGCGTTGATCGCGGCCTGGCTCGGTACACCAAGACGCAATGTCGCGCTCATTGCCGGCGGCACGGCGCGACTGAAGACCATCAGGATTTCAGGCGATCCTGCGCAGATCGCCGCAGTTATTGAAGCGCGGACGAATAACTTGTCCTGAGACGCGACAGTGAAATTGCGCGGACCGCCCTGCACAAGCTAATGCGACCGCGCGGAGTATATCCGCGTCAGCTTTTCTTCGCGCGCTCGATTGCTTCGATGATCATTTGCCTGGCGTAGGCGGCATCATGCCAGCTGCCGATCTTCACCCACTTGCCCGGCTCCAGATCCTTGTAATGTTCAAAGAAGTGCTCGACCTGCTGAAGCGTGATTTCCGGCAGGTCCGTGTAGTTCGTCACGTTTTCATAGCGCCTGGTCAGTTTCGGTGAGGGAACCGCGATCACCTTCTCGTCTTGTCCGGCGTTGTCCTCCATGATCAGTACGCCGATCGGCCGTACATTGATGACGCAGCCGGGAACGAGTGCACGAGTGTTGCAGATAAGGACGTCGATCGGGTCGCCATCACCCGAAAGCGTGTGCGGAACAAAGCCGTAATTGCCCGGATAGGTCATCGACGTGTAAAGAAAACGGTCGACGAACAGCGTCCCAGCCTCCTTGTCCATCTCGTACTTGATCGGCTGACCGCCGACCGGAACCTCGATGATGACGTTGACATCCTCCGGAGGGTTTTTCCCGATGGAAATGGCTTCAATGCGCATGGTCTATTTCCTTGATGAACCGCGCATCGAATAGCGGCAAGGCGCGGACCGCGCAATGCACAACGCGTATAGGTGACCGATCAAGAATCAAAACACGAACGGCTAAAAGCGAGAGACTGAATCAATCCCAGACGAAGGCGATCTTCCTCAGTGCCTTCTGATCGAAGACTTCGACGCCCTCAGCAATATCCCGGCCGCCCGCACCTGCATAGAAGGCCAATGCATTTGCGTTGTCTTCGAGAGCCCATACGACGAGGCCCTTCAGGCCGTGGTCAGCGAGTTTCTCGCGCGCGGCCGCGAAAAGCCGAGTTCCGAGCCCGATGCCCTGGCATTCGGGGCGGAGATAGAGCTCGTAAATTTCGCCTTGCTGGCGCAGTTCACGGGCGCGGTTGCGCCCGAGGGTGGCATAGCCTGCCACTTGCCCGCCCACCTCAATGACGAGTACCGACGCCGCGCGGCGGATCGCATTCGCCCACCAGTCACGTCCGCGCCGGCTGATCATGGCGTTCAACGCCCGGTGCGGAATGATACCGGCATAAGCACCACGCCAAGCCTCATGATGGACATCGGCGATTGCAGCCGCATCACGCGGTTCAGCCTTGCGAATATCTACCGTCAAGGTGGTCATAGTCTGTTAACCATAGCCGCGGCAGGCGGTGGGATGCAAGACGGCCAAAGGTGGCAAGGAGATTGCCAATAGGAATGGGAAGCGAGGTTCAGAGCTCGATCAGGTGGTCGTCGAGCTCGTTGATGTCATGCGCTGAAACCGGGAAGTGCTCAGCTAGCGAAGCCCCGACCATATCGATTGCTATGACGAAGCCATCGGCTAGCCGGTCTCTGCGGGCGTGGTCAGTGAGGACCACAACAACCCGATCCCAGCTTTCCTGCGAAACGCGCTGATTGATGCCAGCGTCAGCGACAACTTCGGCATAGTGCTCGGCGAGTGAGACGAAAAGCAGAACGCCCGTGCGTTCGGCCGTCACATGGACGTTGCGGGCAAGGAATTGCTTTATGGAATTGGCATGTGCCTGCCGGTACTTCAGGCGAGGCGGAACCAGAAAGAGACACATGCCCGGAAAAAGCTGGAGCACCAGCAGCGCACAGGCAAAAGCCAGAATCTGCGCGGAAACAAATACCGGCATCCGGACGTCGTACCACCAATATTCGAGGAGGAAGCCGATAGCCAAGCTTACCGCCAGCATCGCGAGAGCAAGCATGAATGCGGCGGGAAAGAAGTAGCTGTCGCTGGAGCGCGCAACGACACAATAAATCTCTCCGGCAGTCCTTTCCTCAGCGTTGCGGATAGCGGCTGTGACGCGGGCGTGGTCTTCGGGGGGCATCGTCTGATGAACCATAGCGAACGCCTACCAACTTCCCGATGAACCGCCGCCGCCGGAAGAGCCGCCCCCGCCGGAAAAACCTCCGCCGCCGCTTCCCGAGGACCAGCCGCCCGACGATCCGCCCGTAGACCAGCCGCCACCGTAGGAGCCACCGGAACCGGAGCCCGAGCCGTAGGAGAAATCCATTCCCAGCCACCGGTAACGCCCAGGTCCGATCTTGCGCCCGAATATGGGCGGTAGGGTCGCCATTGCGAATCCGCCGAAGAAGATCGTTCCCCAGATGATCAGGAAAATCACCACTTCGAGGGGAAGGCCTTCGCTCGCTTCCCTTTCGTTGCGCTTCGCCCGGGCCTCAAGTTCCGCCGCATTGCCCTCAAGCACCATCACCATATCGTCGACAGCTTTCGATATGCCGCCGGAGAAATCGCCTGCCCGGAATGCGGGAACCATGGTGTTTTCGATGATCAGCTTGGTATGCAGGTCGGTAAGCGTCCCTTCGAGACCGTATCCAACCTCTATCCGCATCTTTCGGTCCGATTTGGCGACGAGGAGCAGCACGCCGTTGTCCTCGCCAGCCTGCCCCAGTCCCCAGGCACGGAACAGCCGATTCGCGTAGGGCTCGATCGCCTCGCCGTCGAGACTGTCCACGGTCGCGATTACGATCTGGTCGGAGGATTTTTTCTCGAAATCTTGCAGCTTTTGCTGGAGGAGGACTTCCGTTGCAGGGTCGATCATGCCGGCATTGTCGACGATGCGGCCGGTGAGTGACGGCAGTTCCGCGGCGAAGGCGGAAGCCGCCATCAGCAGTAGGACGATGATCTGCGCGCAGGCGGAGAAAAACGCGACAGTCTTCCTCTGCCCTAAGGAGGAACGGTAATAGGCCGCGTTGCGCCTCGCATCCTTTCGAGCGCGCAAACCGCGCCGTGATGCCGTGCATTCACACCCATAACCGCCCAAAACCCGGACAGATTCCCGGGCGGTTCCGGTAGATTGAGTGAGGCCCATCCTGCTTATTGGCTTCATCACCTGACGCCGGCGCCGATATTATCCGCCCTGCGTCTGCGTACCGAAGTCTACCTTGGGCGCTTCGATCTTATCTTCTGCGACGGTGAAGTTCTGGAAGGGCTCATTGTCGGTGAACCAGAGTTTTGCCCAAAGGATCGAGGGGAACGTCCTCAGCGTCGTGTTGTACGACCGCACGGACTGGATATAGTCGCGCCGGGCGACCGCGATCCTGTTTTCCGTCCCTTCGAGCTGTGCCTGGAGCGCCAGGAAATTCTGATTTGCCTTGAGGTCCGGATAGTTCTCGACGACAGCGAGAAGGCGCGACAGTGCGCTGGTCAGGCCGGCCTGGCTTTCCTGGAAAGCTTTGAATGCATTCGGGTCGCTGAGCGTCTCGGGTGTTACGGTGACCTGCGTAGCTTTGGCACGCGCCTCCACGACGGATTCCAGCACCTCCTTCTCATGCGATGCGTAGCCCTTTACCGTTTCCACAAGATTCGGGATGAGGTCGGCGCGGCGCTGATATTGATTGAGTACCTCGCTCCAGGCTGCTTTCGCGTGTTCTTCCGCAGTGGGGATTGCATTGTAGCCGCAGGCGGAAAGAAGCGGCAAAAACAGCGCCATAAGCAGCAGGGCCGGCAGTTTGGGCAGGCGGGATGGCGCGCGGGTGAATTGAGCGAGCATGGAGAACCCTCGGATGGTGGTCGATTGGCTGCGACCATAGTCATATTCGCTGCGCATGGAAACGGCAGCAACGTGCGATTGAGCAACGTGGCCATCATGTTCTGCTCGGCCCTGTGATTGCGTGCGGGAAAGCGTTACTCTTGCTGATAACAGGGGCTTGGCGACCATGAGCGGCGACAACGAAAACAGGCAGGCTGAATCACGTCGCATCCTCGACCGTATCGCGCGGGAAGCGGATGCTGACGGCGCATCAGCAACTGAACGACGGAACAGACCAGTCCATACAGGCGAAAGTGCTGACAGCGAAGATTGGGCAGAATATTGGGGTACCAAGATCGGCAGGGCGCTGGGGGTGCTGCTGCTCATCGGATTGCTGATCTGGATGATCCGTTTTCTCATGAATGGGTAGATTTTGATGGACGTGCAGCACGCCGACGCACCGCGCTCCGTGATTGTCATATCGAGCCATGTCGTGCGAGGGGCCGTGGGAAATCGTGCCGCCGTCTTCGCGCTGGAAACGCTCGGCTTTCCGGTTTGGGCGGTACCAACGGTCATACTGCCCTGGCATCCCGGACATGGACGCGGGACGCGCATAGTGCCCGATGCGGATCAATTCGCCTCATTGCTTGGCGACCTCGAGAAAGCACCGTGGCTCGGTGAGGTCGCGGCCGTTCTCTCCGGCTATCTTGGCCACGCCTCTCAGGTTCGACCGGTGGCTTCGCTGGTAAAGGCGGTACGTGCGAGAAATCCGAAGGCGCTCTATGTCTGCGACCCGGTCATGGGAGACAAGGGTGGGCTTTATGTCGCTCAGGACATCGCTGAATCAATCCGCGACCAATTGTTGCCTATCGCAGATATCGCCACGCCGAATCGTTTCGAGCTGGAGTGGCTGTCCGGGACCAGTCTCGAAGACATAAAATCGGTGATGGCGGCCGCGCTCGATGCCGGGCCGCCGTCGATGCTGGTCACCTCAGCTCCGGCAATGATGAGCGGCGGCACCGGAAACTTGCTTCTGACAGCCAATGATGCGCTGCTTTCGGAACACCGCATCATTGAGCAGCCTCCCAATGGGCTTGGTGACCTGACTGCGGCGGTGTTCCTCGCTCGCCTGCTGGATGGTCAGCCGGCTGGCAAGGCGCTGCAATCGACAACAGCATCGGTGTTCGAGATCCTGGCGCGCACAGCCAAGAGAGGCGCTGACGAGTTGACGCTGGAAACAGACACGGACAGCCTCTCTCATCCAATGGCTATGGTGCATCTGAGGCACTTGATGCACCCCAACCGGAACCGGCGTGCATGACGCTTGGTCGCGTCAAAGTCACCGTTGCAGGAGTGGACGGCTGCAAGGCCGGCTGGGTCACTGTGATCCTGTCTCCTGGCGGTTCTCCGGCAGTGGCAGTGTTTCGCAGTTTCGCCGATCTTATCGCGTCCCTACCGATGGAAGCGATCATTGCTGTCGACATGCCGATCGGTTTGCCGGAATTCGGTGGCAAAGGTGGGCGAGGTCCCGAGATGGAGGTCCGTTCCTTTTTGGGGGAACGTCAGTCGAGCGTCTTCTCAATCCCTTCGCGGGCGGCCGTCTACGCTCATGCTGAAGAGTTCACGAGCGTCGAATCCTGGTACGCGGGGCATCGTAAGGCAAGTGAGATTTCGCGAACGACGTCAACTCCGCCGCGTGGCGTGTCGATTCAGGCATTTGGCATCTTCTCCAAGATCCGCGAGATCGACACGCTTCTGCGGATGCGGCCAGATCTGAGCAACCGGATTCGCGAATCGCATCCGGAGGTCGCGTTTTGCCGATTGAACGGTGGCCATGCGATGTCGCTGCCGAAGAAGATCAAAGGGACTGTCAACCTCGCCGGGATGGAGGAGCGAAAAGTTCTTCTCAATGCGCACGGTTACGAGCAGAGCTTTCTCGATCGGGCGCCGCCGGCGGGCGCAGCTTCCGATGACCTTCTTGACGCAGCCGCACTGATGTTGATTGCATTGCGGATCGCGTGCGGCGAGGCGAGGCCCTATCCGGATCCCCCCCTTGTCGACGGTTTTGGAATTCCGGTCGCAATCTGGGCGTAGAGCAGTCGCTCGAA
>JBEVEP010000264.1:0-15095 GCA_040512755.1 Mesorhizobium sp. | reverse complement strand
CACCAGCTGCGGCATCATGATGTTCTCGAGAGCCGAAAACTCCGGAAGCAGGTGATGAAACTGGTAGACGAAACCGATGTCGTTGCGGCGGATTGCCGTGCGCTCATCATCCGAGAGCCGACCGCACGCCCGTCCTCCCAGCAGGACATCTCCGGCATCCGGTCTTTCGAGAAGGCCCGCCGTGTGGAGAAGCGTCGATTTGCCGGCGCCGGAAGGCGCAACGAGCGCAACCATCTCTCCCTTGCGGAGATGGAAATCGGCTCCGCTCAGAATGGTCAGCTTGCGCGATCCCTGGACGTAGTGCCGCTCGACGCCGTTGAGTTCAATAATTGCATCGGTCACGTCACTCGTACCTCAGGGCTTCGACGGGATCGAGCTTCGCGGCCCGCCAGGCCGGAAACAGCGTGGCAAGAAACGATAGGACAAGCGCCATCAGGACCACGGACACAGTCTCGCGCAGATCCATCTTGGCCGGCAGTTGGCTCAGGAAATAGAGTTCCGGATTGAAGATCGTCGTTCCGGAAAGCCAGGAAAAGAACTGACGGATTGATTCGACATTCAGGCAGATGACGACGCCAAGGATGACGCCGGCGATCGTACCGGTGACGCCGATGGCGGCCCCGGTCATCAGAAAAATTCGCATGACCGAACCGCTCGTTGCGCCCATCGTGCGCAGGATCGCGATGTCGTGTCCCTTGTCCTTCACCAGCATGATGAGCCCGGAGATGATGTTGAGCGCTGCGACCAGGACGATCAGCGTCAGGATCATGAACATAACGTTGCGCTCGACCTGAAGGGCGGAGAAGAAGGTCTGGTTGCGCTGGCGCCAATCTGCAAGGAAAAGCTGGCGCTGAGCAGCCTCTTCCACCGGGGCTTTCAGAGCGTCGATCCTATCGGGGTTTTGTGCATAGATTTCAATCGTCTGCACGCGTCCTTCCATGTTGAAAAAGAGCTGCGCCTCGGGAAGTGGCATGAAGATGATCGACGCGTCGTACTCCGACATTCCAATTTCGAAGATGGCCACAATCGGATAGGCCTTAACGCGGGGTGTGGTGCCCATCGGTGTGACATCGCCATCCGGAGAGAACAGGGTGATCTGATCTCCCAGGCTCAGTCCAAGATTCTCGGCCATGCGCGTGCCGATCGCGACGCCTTCACTGCCATCGAAGCCGACGATCGATCCTTGCCTGATATTCCTCGCAACGAGTTCCATCTTGCCGAGATCATCGCCGCGAACGCCTTTAACCAGCGCGCCCGTGCCAGGCCCAACTTGGCCAGTCGCGAAAATCTGGCCTTCCACAAGCGGCATGGCGAGCTTGACGCCAGGCACCGCCCCAATCCGGCCCGCGACCTCCATGTAGTCTTCAAGCGGCGTATCGACCGGCTGAACGATCAGATGCCCGTTGATGCCGAGAATGCGCGTCAGCAATTCAGCGCGGAACCCGTTCATGACGGCCATGACGACGATCAGGGTCGCCACCCCAAGCATGATCCCAACAAACGAAATTGAGGCAATGACCGAAATCACGGTCTCCTTGCGCTTGGAGCGCAGATAGCGCCAGGCGACCATCCTTTCAAAGTAAGAGAATGGCCCCGCGCCCTTTGCCGCTTTCACCGCTGTGCTCATCGTGTCCGGCCGAACCTCTTGGCAACTGCATCGATAGCGATGGTTTCCCGCTCGCCAGTGCTCCGCTTCTTGATCTCGACCTCGCCCGCAGTCACGCCTCGCGGACCGACAATCACCTGCCAGGGAAGGCCTATCAGATCGGCGGTTGCAAACTTCGCGCCGGGACGCTGGTCGGTGTCGTCGTAGAGCACCTCGCGGCCGGCGGCCGTCAGCGCTGCGGCGAGTTCGTCTGAAACGCGATCACAATCGGCATCGCCCGGCTTCATGTTGATCAGGCCGATATCGAACGGCGCGACGCTTTCCGGCCAGATAATGCCGTTCTCGTCATGCGATGCCTCGATGATCGCGGCGATCAGCCGTGTGGGGCCTATGCCATAGGAGCCCATCGAAACAAAATGATCTTTGCCGTCCGGCCCAGTGACCTTGGCGCCCATCGGTTTGGAATACTTCTCGCCGAAATGGAAAATATGGCCGACTTCGATGCCGCGGGCGGCGACGCGATCGTCCTCGGGAATCTTGGCCCATGCCGCCTCATCATGCATCTCGTCGGTCGCCGCATAGGGCGTCGTCCACTGTTTGACCACACCGGCGATTTCGGCGTCGTTGCCGAAATCCGTCTCCTCGCCCGGAACGGGCAGGTCGAGGTAGTCGCGATGGCAGTAGACCTGGCTCTCTCCCGTGTCGGCGAGGATGATGAATTCGTGCGAAAGATCGCCGCCGATCGGGCCGGTATCGGCACGCATCGGTATCGCCTTCAGTCCCATGCGCGTGAATGTCCTGAGATAGGAGACGAACATACGGTTGTAGGCCGCCCTTGCATTCTCATAGTCGAGATCGAACGAGTACGCGTCTTTCATGAGGAATTCGCGGCTGCGCATCACGCCGAACCGCGGGCGCACCTCATCCCGGAACTTCCACTGGATATGATAGAGGTTGAGCGGCAAGTCCTTGTAGGATCTGACGTAAGAGCGGAAGATTTCCGTGACCATCTCCTCGTTCGTCGGCCCGAAGAGCATGTCCCGCTCATGGCGGTCCTTAATACGAAGCATTTCCTTGCCGTAGTCGTCGTAGCGGCCGCTTTCGCGCCACAGATCGGCGGATTGGATCGTAGGCATCAGGATCTCGAGCGCACCTGCCCTGTCCTGTTCCTCACGGACGATGCGGCAGACCTTGTCGAGCACGCGCTTGCCGAGGGGCAGCCAGGAGAAACTTCCCGCAGCCTGCTGCCGAATCATGCCGGCACGAAGCATCAGGCGGTGTGAAACGATTTCCGCCTCACGCGGATTTTCTTTTAGGATAGGCAGGAAATAGCGCGACAACCGCATGAAATATTCCGTCGAAATTGGGATAAAACCGCCGGGGCCGGCGGACTCATGTCAAAACATGAATGCAAGCGCTTCATAGCCATTTCGTGGCGGAATGAAAACCCGAACGGCGGCAACTGCTCTGCGGCTTAATGGGCAGGCAACTCGTGCCGATCGATTGTGCACTGCAGCACATCATTGCTGATTTTTAAGCAAAAATCTACGTGACATTCCCTTTTGCGTTAGGCTAATGTGCCCCGATAATCGAGAGGGCAGAGATAAATCTGCTCTCCTGCGCGGTCAAAGTCTTGGGAGGATGCGATCCTGGCGCGGTAATGCGCAGCCGCCGGATCACCGGAATCGGATCGGACGCGTTAAACTGCAAGGCCTTGCGCCTTGCATTTTTTTTGCCTGCATAAAAAAGGTTACGGTCCTTTCTTTACCCGTTGATGCAAGGGCACACGGAACCTCAAGACGAGGTTCGGATGATTCCCAACATAGTGCGGCAGTTGGATCGGCTCTACTATACTTCAGTCGAAATCGGGGACGATCTGCGGAATGTCGTCAATGCTGTAACCGAGCCCTTTCGTGGCGACATAGAAGACGCCAAAAATCAGCAGGGCCACTACGGTCGTGCGTAACATCGCGCGGAGGATGTGCGGGCCTCGGGGGGCGCTGGATGTTGTGCCCAGCGTCACATCGCCGTCGTCATCCTGAGTCTTCAGGCCGAACGGAAGTGTGGCGAACAAAACCGTCCACCAGATGATGAAGAAAATCGCGACGATCGACACCCAGCTCATCACTTAATCCCACTTGCGGCACGGCGTCAGCAGATAGCCTCGTCGCATCTCGCAACGCTTTCGTGGCACTGGCCGAGCATAGTACTTCCTGTGTGCGGCTTTCATGGCCCGAAAGCGCACACTATACCTGTTCCAGTTCCACAAGCGTTCCCAGAAAATCCTTCGGATGCAGGAAAAGCACCGGCTTTCCATGGGCGCCGATCTTGGGATTTCCGTCTCCCAACACACGCGCGCCCGCAGCCTTGAGATGGTCCCGCGACGCAATGATGTCTTCGACCTCGTAGCAGACGTGGTGCATGCCGCCGGCAGGATTCTTCTCCAGGAACGCGGCGACGGGCGACCCTTCTCCGAGCGGTTCCAGCAACTCGACTTTGGTATTGCCGAGATCGATGAAAACGACCGTAACGCCGTGCTCGCGCAAGGCCTGAGGGTCAGTAACGCTGGCGCCGAGAAGATCCCGGTAGATCGCGCTGGCCGCAACGATATCCGGTACTGCGATGGCGACATGATTGAGGCGTCCGAGCATTTGCCGGCTCCGTTCAGCGCGTGACGAAAACCGTCACGAGAGGCTTCTTGCCCCAGGCTTCATTGGCCGCGCCGCGGACCGCTCGGCGCACGGCCTCGGAAACCAGATCGAGGTCCTTTCGCCGTGCCCGGGGGATGCTCTCAACCGCGCCGACAGCCGCGTCGAGCATCAGGTCCTCGAGTTCTTCGCCCGCCTCGTCGGCAACTGCCACGCCAATCGCAACCAGATCGGGATCGCCAGCGAGTTCATACTTGTCGTCCAAAACGACATTTACTGCCACGTGACCGGCAAAGGACAATTTGCGGCGATCGCGGATTCCCATCGCTTCGTCGCTGCCGACGAGCTTTCCGTCCTTGTAGATTCGCCCAAATGGAACCTGATCGATGATCTCGGCAGACCCGGGGGCAAGCCGTAACATATCGCCATTGCGTACCTGAGCCACTTCAGGGATCCCGCAGGTCGCCATCAGCGAGCCTTGCGCCACCAGATGAGCGGCCTCGCCATGCACCGGAACGCCGATCCTCGGCCGTACCCATTCATACATGCGGCGAAGTTCATTGCGGCGTGGATGTCCAGAAACATGAACAAGGGCATCGCCGTCCTCGATGATCCTGACGCCTTGATCGATGAGCTTGTTCTTGATTTCGAGAATCGCTTTCTCGTTGCCCGGGATGGTGCGCGAGGAAAAGACCACTGTATCGCCGGGCGCCAAGGTGACGGTCTTCATCTCGTCGCGTGCGAGCTTTGCCAGTGCAGCGCGCGCCTCGCCCTGGCTGCCCGTGCAGATGATCACCAGGTTCTCGCGCGGTATGAAACTGTAGTCTTCTTCGGCGACAAACTCTGGCAGGCCGTCCATATAGCCAAGTTCGGTTGCCACATTGATGACGCGCTTCAAGGACCGGCCGAGAACAAGCACTTGTCTGCCCGTGTCCCGCGCAGCTTCCACGATCGATCTGACGCGGCCGACATTCGAGGAAAATGTCGTAACGGCCACGCGCCCTTTTGCTTCTTCAATCACCTTACGGAGGCCTTCGCCAACCGCCTGCTCAGCGGGCGAGTCCCCTTCCCGCATTGCGTTTGTGGAATCGCAGACAAGCGCCAGAACGCCCCTGTCACCGATCGCACGGAATCGTGCCTCATCCGTCATCGGGCCGATTTCCGGAGCGGGATCAATTTTCCAGTCGCCGGTGTGAACGACGGTTCCCGCAGGCGTGGTGATTGCCAGAGACACCGGTTCCGGAATCGAGTGGGTCACCGCAACCGCCTCAATTTCGAAAGGTCCGACCGTGAACTTCTCTCCCGCGCGGTAGATCGACACAGGGATCGTCGGGACGCCGGCTTCCGAGTGCCTTTTGGCTTCGAGAAGCCCAGCCGTGAACGGCGTCATCCAGCACGGCGCCTTGAGCCGTGGCCAGAGATCGGCCAACGCGCCGTAGTGATCCTCGTGCGCATGAGTGATAACGATTCCTTTGAGATTGCCGAGTTCTTCCTCGATATAGCGGATATCCGGCATCACAAGCTCGACGCCGGGCAACTCCGGCCCCGGAAAACTCACGCCGCAATCGACAATGATCCACTCCCGCTTCGAAGCAGGACCGAACCCATAGAGCGCGAAATTCATCCCGATTTCGCCGACGCCGCCCAACGGAACAAAAACCAGCTCGCGGCTGTCGTTCATAATTATTCCCTCTCCGCTCGCCTTGATACGTCAAAACGCCACGTCGGCAAACATGCCGGCTTGCATAGTTCAGAGCGCAAGCGAAGGCAAAAGCCGATTGCGTTTCGTTGCCCTGCTCTGCACCTCTTTATCCGATCAGACGCCTAGTGGGAGAAAAACAAGTCGCCCGCTGAAATTCGACGCCGCTCACCCCCATCGGTCAGGAGGCAAAGATAACCATCGGAGTCGATGTCCTCGAACAAGCCGCGCAATTGTCCGCCAGGGAGATTAACGACGACCGGCGCCCCGACGCCTTTGGCCGCCATCAGCCACTCCTCGCGGATCGCCGCAAACCCCGTTCCTCGATTCCACCGGTCAAGGGCTGCTGCCATCTCTCCCGCCAGTATAGGAAAGAGGTCTTCTGCCGAAACCTCGAATCCGCAAGCTTCCAGGTCGGTCGCCGGGTAGCCGGGGTTGTCCGGATGATGGGCACAATTAATGCCGCAGCCGATAACGACCGCCATGCGGCCGTCTGGCAGCAATTCGCTTTCCAGAAGAATGCCATTGATCTTCCGCCCGTCGACGAGAATGTCGTTCGGCCATTTGATTGCGAGTGCCTGAGGCGTCCGGGCGAATATCGGCTTCAGCGTGTTGTAGACGGCCAGTGCCGCCACCAGCGGCAAGGTACCAATCTTGGCGTTCGGCGCGGGATCTATGACAAGCAAGGAGGCATAGAGGTTGCCTTCCTGCGATATCCAGGCTCGACCGCGGCGACCCCGGCCCTGGAGCTGCCGATTCGCGGTGATCCACAGATTTCCCGGGTCACCAGCCCTTGCATAGTCGAGCGCGACACTGTTCGTCGAGCCGACGTCTCCAAGCGCAATGTGGCGATGATCGGTCAATCCAGGAATCGCAACCGGTTCCACGCTCGTCAGAAGAAAGTCTTGGCGGCCGTTCCCGCCATCGCGCCGATCGGCCCGCCGATCAACACGTAGAAGAGGACGAAGGCCCCGGACAGGCCGAGCACGACGCGGAGTTCTCCGGCCATCGGTTGGAAGGCGCCAGCCGGCTCGTCAAACCACATGATTTTGATGATGCGCAGATAGTAGTAAGCGCCCACGACCGAGGTGAGCACGCCGATCACCGCCAATGTGTAAAGATGCGCATTGATCGCGGCAAGGAAGACGTACCACTTCGCCCAGAAGCCGGCGAGCGGCGGAATACCCGCCAGCGAGAACATCAGGATGGTAAGGATCGTCGCCATCATCGGATTGGTCGCCGAAAGGCCGGCCAGATCGTCGATCTGCTCGACGTTTTGTCCATTGCGCCGCATCGCCAGAATGAAGGCAAAGGTCCCGAGCGTCATAACCAAGTAGATCAGCATATAGATGATGACACCTCGGACACCCGTCTCGCTGTTTGCGGCAAGGCCGACCAGCGCGAAACCGATGTGACCGATCGAGGAATAGGCCATCAGTCGCTTGATGTTCTGCTGGCCGATGGCGGCGAAGGAACCGAGCGCCATCGAGGCGATGGAGATGAAGACGATAATCTGCTGCCAGTCGGCGGCAATCGGCGCAAAAGCTCCCATCGTCGCGCGCACTGTCAGCGCCATCGCAGCCATCTTGGGAGCGGCGGCGAGGAAGGCCGTGACCGGTGTCGGCGCGCCTTCATAGACATCCGGCGTCCACATATGAAACGGCACTGCGGAAATCTTGAAGGCGAGGCCAGCCAGCACAAAGACCAGACCGAAAACCAGCCCGAGCTGCCTGTCAGCGGCTGAAAGCGCCGCCGCGATAGCGTCGAAACTGGTGTTGCCGGTGTAACCATAGACCAGCGATATGCCGTAGAGGAGCATGCCGGAGGAAAGCGCACCGAGGACGAAATATTTGAGCCCGGCTTCGGTCGAGCGAAGGCTGTCGCGATTGATCGCCGCAAGCACATAGATCGCCAGCGACTGCAGTTCGAGCCCCAGATAGAGCGCCAGCGTGTCGTTGGCGGAGATCATCACCATCATGCCAAGCGTCGATAGAAGGATGAGCACCGGAAACTCGAATTTGTCGAACTTCTCAGCCTTGGCAAAACCAAGCGACATGACGAGGGTCACCCCCGAGCCGAGCAGAGCCAACACTTTCATGAAACGCGAAAACGGATCGCTGACGAAGGCTCCGCCGAAAGCCGTGCCCTCGGCGGGGTAAAGCAAAATCCAGCCCGCTGCCACGAAGAGCACCACCGCGGCAATGACGCTCACGGCAGCATTGGCGCGCTCGCCCGCATAAACGCCGATCATCAGCAGCGCCATCGACGCAATTGCGATGATCAGTTCCGGCGTCGCCAGTGAAAGACTCGAGTAAAGTTCCATGGCTCCGCCCTGTCAGTTCGCCGCCGTCTGGGCGCCGAGGGATACGCTCACATTGTTGACGAGTGCCTTGACCGACTCGGCAGTCGCGTCGAGCACCGGCGCCGGATAGACGCCGAAGAAGATGACCAGGAACGCCAGCGGGTAGATGATCGCCTTCTCTCGCACGGAGAGATCGAGAAGCCCCTTGAGGCTGTCCTTGGTCAACGGTCCGAAGATGACTTTCCGGTAAAGCCACAGCGCATAGGCCGCCGAAAGGATCACACCGGTCGTGGCGAACAGCGCGACCCACGTGTTGACCTGGAAGATGCCGATCAGCGTGAGGAATTCGCCGATGAAGCCGCTGGTGCCGGGCAGCCCGACATTGGCCATCGTAAAGATCATAAAGACGGTCGCATATTTCGGCATGTTGTTGACCAGACCACCATAGGCCGCAATTTCGCGGGTATGCATGCGGTCATAGACGACGCCTACGCAGAGGAAGAGCGCGCCGGAAACCAGCCCGTGCGACAGCATCTGGTAGATCGAGCCCTGAACGCCTTCCTGGTTCATCGCGAAGATGCCCATGGTGACGTAGCCCATATGCGCCACCGACGAATAGGCGATCAGCTTCTTCATATCCTCCTGCATCAAAGCGACGAGCGACGTGTAGATGATCGCCACGATCGAGAGCGCGAAGATCAGCGGCGCGAAATCCGCCGAGGCGAGTGGAAACATCGGTAGCGAAAAACGCAGGAAGCCGTATCCGCCCATCTTCAACAGGATTGCCGCCAGAATGACCGAACCCGCTGTCGGCGCTTCGACATGCGCGTCGGGCAGCCACGTATGGACCGGCCACATCGGCATCTTCACGGCAAATGATGCAAAGAAGGCGAGCCACAGCCATTTCTGCATATCAGCGGGGAAATTGTGCGTCAGAAGCGTCGGAATGTCCGATGTTCCGGCCTGCCAGAACATCGCCATGACGGCGAGCAGCATCAAAACGGAGCCGAGCAGTGTGTAGAGGAAGAACTTGAAGCTGGCATAGACGCGCCGCTTGCCGCCCCACACCCCGATGATGATGAACATCGGGATAAGGCCCGCCTCGAAGAAAACGTAGAACAGCACGATATCGAGCGCGCAGAAGACGCCGATCATCAGCGTCTCGAGCAGCAGGAACGAGATCATGTATTCCTTGACGCGCGTCTCGACCGACTCCCAGCTCGCCAGGATGCAGAGCGGCATGAGAAACGTCGTCAGGATCACGAACAGCATCGAAATGCCGTCCACACCCATATGATAGGAGATGCCGCTGTCGAGCCACCCGGTCTTCTCGACCATCTGGAAGTTGGGATCGGAACTGTCGAAACCCGCCCAGATCAGCAGGGAGATCACAAACGTGACGACCGTCGTCATCAACGCGATGTAGCGGATGTTACGGCGCGCGTTCTCGCTGTCATCCCGGATCAGAAGGATCAGGAAGCCCCCGACGAGCGGAAGAAACGTGACCGTTGAAAGGATCGGCCAGTCGGTCATCAGAAGGAGCTCCCGAGCATCATCCAGGTGACGAGGGCTGCGACCCCGATCAGCATTGCAAAGGCATAGTGGTAGAGGTAGCCGCTCTGCAGCCGCACGACGCTCCTTGTCACATCAATGACCCGCGCCGAGACGCCGTCTGGACCGAAACCGTCGATCAGCCAGCCGTCGCCCTTCTTCCACAGGAAATAGCCGAGCCGTTTGGCCGGATTGACGAACAGGAAGTCGTAGAGTTCGTCGAAGTACCATTTATTGAGCAGGAAGGCATAAAGCCCACGGTGCTCCTGCGCCAGCTTTCTCGGTGTTTCGGGCGAGCGGATGTAGAATTGGTAGGCGACGAAGAAGCCTGCGAGCATTGCTACGAACGGCGCGAGCTTCACCCAGAAGGGCGCATCGTGGAAATCGTGGAGGATGTGGTTGTCCGGCAAGGTGAACAACGACGTCCGCCAGAACTCGGCATAAGCCTCGCCGATAAACTGCTCATGGAAGATGACGCCAGCAAACAAGGCGCCCGCGGCCAGGATCACCAGCGGAACAAGCATCACCGGAGGCGACTCGTGCACATGGTGCATGACCTCGTGGCTGGCGCGAGGTTCGCCATGGAAGGTCATGAAAATCAAGCGCCAGGAATAGAAGCTGGTGAAGCATGCAGCGATCGTGAGGAGCACGAAGGCAAAGCCGGCCATCGGGCTGTGGGCCATGAAAGAGGATTCGATGATGGCGTCCTTGGAGAAGAACCCGGCCGTACCGATGATGGTCGCCGGGATGCCGACGCCGGTCAGCGCCAATGTCCCGATGACCATCAACCAGTAGGTATAGGGAATGAGCCGCCTCAGACCGCCCATATTGCGCATGTCCTGCTCATCCGAGACCGCATGAATTACCGATCCCGATCCCAGGAACAGGAGTGCCTTGAAGAAGGCGTGCGTAAAGAGATGGAAGATCGCAGCGCTGTAAAAGCCGAGGCCCAGTGCGACGAACATGTAGCCGAGCTGCGAGCAGGTCGAATAGGCGATCACCCGCTTGATATCGTTCTGCACCAGGCCGACCGTTGCGGCGAAGAAGGCGGTGAACGCGCCGATGAAGGTAACCACGACAAGCGCCGTATGCGACAGCTCAAAAAGCGGCGACAGGCGCGCCAGCATGAACACGCCGGCCGTAACCATGGTCGCAGCGTGGATCAGTGCTGAGACGGGTGTGGGACCTTCCATCGCGTCGGGAAGCCAGGTGTGCAGCGGCACCTGGGCGGACTTGCCCATGGCTCCCATGAAAAGCAGCAGACACACAACGGTCAGCGCACCATGCTTGTCGAGTTCATAGCCGAGGAAGTTGAGAGCGACCTCCGCGTGTTCCGCTGCACCTTCCGCCGGGATGAAGGACTGGGCGTTAGCGAAAACGGTGTCGAGATTGATCGAACCGAACAGAACGAAGACGCCGAAGATACCGAGCGCGAAGCCGAAATCGCCTATGCGGTTGACAACAAACGCCTTGATGGCAGCGGCGTTTGCCGATGGCTTTTTGTACCAGAACCCGATCAGCAAATACGAGGCGAGTCCGACACCTTCCCAGCCGAAGAACATCTGCACCAGGTTGCCCGCTGTCACCAGCATCAGCATGGCGAAGGTGAACAGTGACAAATAGGCGAAGAAGCGGGGACGATCGGGATCGTGGTGCATGTAGCCGATCGAATAGATGTGCACCAGGGCCGAGACGGTATTGACCACGACCAGCATGACAACGGTCAACGTGTCGATGCGCAGAGCCCAATCTGCCTCAAGCGACCCGGACTGGATGAAGCGCAACACCGGAACCGTGAACGTCTCGACTTCCGAGAAGCCGACGGTGAAAAAGGCGATCCACGACAGCACAGCCGAGACCACCAGGAAGCCCGAGGTGATATATTCGCACGCCTTGGCGCCGATCGAACCGCCGAACAGGCCGGCGATCAGGAAGCCAAGAAGCGGAAGGAAGACGATCGCTTGATACATGGTGGTCCCGTCAACCCTTCATCATGTTCACGTCTTCTACCGCGATCGAGCCGCGGTTGCGGAAGAAGACAACGAGAATGGCAAGTCCGATCGCCGCCTCGGCTGCTGCAACGGTAAGAACAAACAGCGCGAAAACCTGGCCGACGAGATCTCCCAGCGCGGCTGAGAACGCGACGAAATTGATGTTGACCGCCAGCAGGATCAGTTCGACGGACATCAGGATGATGATGACATTCTTCCGGTTCAGGAAGATGCCGAACACGCCGAGCGTGAATACGACGGCCGAAACGGTGAGGTAGTGTGCGATTCCGACTTGCATGTCAGATTCCCTTGCCGGTCTCGACTTTCTTCACTTCGATCGCCGTCGCCGGAGTGCGTGCAACCTGCGCCGAAATGTTCTGACGCTTGACGCCTTCCTTGTGGCGGAGCGTCAGCACGATCGCGCCGATCATGGCGACCAGCAGCACGAGGCCAGCGAGCTGGAAGAAGAAGATGTAGTCTGTGTAGAGGATATCGCCGAGCGCCGCAGTGTTGCTCCGCGTCGCGATATCCGGGATCGGTCTCGCAACCGAGCCCGCCAATTGAGGTGCGAACGCATAGCCCCCCAACACGACGATCAATTCCGCGGCAAGGATGAGGCCGACCAAAGCGCCGATCGGCGCGTATTGCAGCGCGCCACTCTTCATCTCCGCGAAGTCGACATCGAGCATCATGACGACGAACAGGAACAGCACGGCGACAGCCCCGACATAGACGACGAGCAGGATCATCGCCAGGAACTCGGCCCCGGTAAGCAGGAACAGGCCGGCGGCGTTGACGAACGCCAGAATGAGATAGAGCACCGAATGCACCGGATTGCGCGCGGAAATGACCATGAAGGCCGCTCCGATCAAGACGAAGGCAAAGAGGTAGAAAAATGCCGCCTCTAATCCGCTCAGCATGGGTTTCCCGATCTTCCTGACAAGGGCACCGAAGCACCCTGCCCCTCTGGCGCCTGCGTCCGCCTCCGGTCCGCAAGCCGCGTGTTCCTTAGACGACCGCCCGGCGCTCGTCCATCTTGTTTCGCCCCGTTTTACCTTCTCCCTGTTTACGGGGAGAAGGTGGCCCGAAAGGCCGGATGAGGGGCGGACGCTTACCTTTCAAAGTTCGGCGCTACCCCTCATCTGCCTGCCGGCATCTTCTCCCCATAGACAGGGAGAAGAGAGCTCGTCGCCTTCACCGATAAGGCGCATCCAATGCGATGTTGCGCGCGATCTCGCGTTCCCAACGGTCCCCATTCGCAAGGAGCTTTTCCTTATCGTAATAGAGTTCCTCTCGCGTCTCCGTGGCGAATTCGAAATTCGGCCCTTCAACGATGGCATCAACCGGGCAGGCTTCCTGGCAGAAGCCGCAGTAAATGCATTTCACCATGTCTATGTCGTAGCGTACTGTGCGGCGCGTGCCATCGTTCCTTCGCGGCCCCGCCTCAATAGTGATCGCCTGCGCCGGGCAGATCGCTTCGCAGAGTTTGCAGGCAAT
The DNA here is from genome assembly GCA_040512755.1 of Mesorhizobium sp. Taxonomy (GTDB): domain Bacteria; phylum Pseudomonadota; class Alphaproteobacteria; order Rhizobiales; family Rhizobiaceae; genus JBEVEP01. Next base: position 1,801 of record JBEVEP010000264.1, on the reverse strand, counting down.
GCACCGCTCCTCGCCATTCGGATAGCGGCGCAACGCATGTTCCCCACGGAAACGGGGGCTAATCGGACCTTTCTCGTGAGGATAGTTCAGCGTCGCTTTTGGCGCGAAGAACTGCCGCATCGAGAGAAAGAAGGCGCCGACGAAATCCTTCAAAAGCAGCGATTTGGCGGCGTGGGCAAGTGCAGACATCTTACGCAAATCCCATGAACTTGAGGAAGGCCGCGGTGATGACAACCATCCCCAGAGACAACGGCAGGAACACTTTCCAGCCAAGCCGCATCAGTTGGTCATAGCGGTAGCGCGGCACGAAGGCCTTCACCATGGCGAACATGAAGAACACCAGGCACACTTTGAGAACGAACCAGATCACGCCGGGAACCCATGTGAACGGGGCGAAATCGAATGGAGGCAGCCACCCGCCAAGGAATAGGATCGTGGTCAGAGCGCACATCAGCACGATGGCCACATACTCGCCCAGGAAGAAGAGCAGGAACGGTGTCGACGAATATTCGATCATATGACCGGCGACGAGCTCCGATTCCGCCTCGACAAGATCAAATGGCGGGCGATTCGTCTCCGCCAGCGCCGAGATAAAGAACACAACGAACATCGGGAAAAGCGCAAGCCAATGCCAGTCCAGCAACGAATTTGGCAGGCCAAGCCGCGTTCCGATGCCGTCCTGCTGGGACAGCACGATGTCGCTGAGGTTCAGCGAGCCGACGGCGAGCAGCACGGTGATGATCACGAAGCCGATCGAGACCTCGTAAGACACCATCTGCGCGGCCGAACGAAGAGCGCCCAGGAACGGGTATTTTGAGTTCGAGGCCCAGCCGCCCATGATCACGCCATAGACCTCGAGGGAGGATATGGCGAAGACGTAAAGGATACCCACGTTGATGTTGGCGACCGCCCAGCCTTCGCTGACTGGAATGACAGCCCAGGCCGACAGGGCCAACACGGCAGAAACCAATGGCGCTAGCAGGAAAACGCCCTTGTTGGCCCCGGAAGGGATAACCGGTTCCTTGAAAACGAACTTCAGCAGATCGGCAAACGCCTGCAAAAGACCCCACGGTCCGACGACATTCGGCCCGCGCCGCAGCTGCACGGCTGCCCAGATCTTGCGATCGGCATAGAGGATGTAGGCGACGAAGATCAGCAGGACGACGATCAGGACGACCGACTTCAACAGGATGATCAGTGCCGGCAGCACATAGAATGAAAAGAAGCTGTCCATAACTGCCCTACTCGGCCGCCTGTTTGAAGCCGCCCTTCGCCAGGGACGAGCATTCCGCCATCACGGCGGAAGCACGCGCGATCGGATTCGTCAGATAAAAGTCTTTCACCGGCGAGGCAAATGCCGCCTTGCCAAGGCGGCCGCCAATTTTCGCGACTGCGGCAATAACTCCTGCATCCGCCGCCGCAATCTCGTCGATCGCGGCAAAATGCGGATGGTCGGCATAGAGCTTCGCGCGAAGCTGTGCCAGCGAATCGAACGGCAGCCGGTGCCCGAGGACATCGGACAGCGCGCGCAGGATTGCCCAGTCCTCGCGGGCATCGCCCGGCGCAAAGCCGGCCCGACTGGTCTGCTGCACCCGCCCCTCAGTATTGATGTAGGTGCCGGACTTTTCCGTATAGGCCGCACCGGGGAGAATGACATCGGCGCGGTGGGCTCCAGCGTCGCCATGCGTCCCGATATAGACCGCGAAAGCGCCCTGCGCCTTCTTCAGGTCGATCTCATCAGCGCCGAGCAGGAACAGCACGTCCATTGCACCGAGCATTTCGGAGACGTCCTTGCCGCCCT
>JBEVEP010000383.1:0-2735 GCA_040512755.1 Mesorhizobium sp. | reverse complement strand
GAAGAGCTGAGTGCAATCTCCGCCAAGTCATGACGGCAGATGCATGGCCTTGGCCGATACGAGAAGCCACGGTTGGCGTCGCGCCTTGTGCCACTTCTGGACCTTTGCCAGTGATGCCGCGAAGGTCGCGTTTTGACGCCGTTTGCGGACGCTCATGGTCTCGTAGCAAAGGTGGAAAGGCCAGCGCGGCATAGCAGGCGCCACGACTCTACAATCTCAAGAGCCAGGCCTCTACTTTTCCCTTGCCCTTGACTTCGATAGCGCCGCGCGGCTCGAACACGAACTGGTCCTTGAGCTGCTCGTAGACGGCGCGCGTCACCTGAACCGCGTCGGGGACGCTGCCTGATTCCATGCGGCTCGCGAGGTTTACCGTGTCGCCCCACAGATCATAAATGTACTTGCTTTTGCCTATGACGCCGGCCACGACCGGCCCGCTGTTGACGCCAACCCTGAGCTTCATCGAAACGTTGTGCTCCATGGCGTGCTCGCGAGTAATGTGGACCATCCGGATCGCCATGCGCACTATGCGCTCGGCATGGTTTGCCACTGGCTCGGGCAGGCCGCACACTGCCATGTAGGCGTCGCCCACCGTCTTGATCTTCTCGATTCCGAGATCGTTGGCGGCGACATCGAATCGCGTGAACAGCCGGTTGAGAAACGTCACTACCTCGTGCGGCGGCATCTCCGATGTCAACGCCGTGAAGCCGACCAGGTCGGCGAAGGCCACAGTGACCTCCGCAAAGCCGTCGGCGATCCCTTCCTCGCCACCGCGCAGCCGGTTGGCGATCGGTGCCGGCAGGACGTTCAGCAGCAGCTCCTCGTTTTCGCGATTCTTGTTCTCGATTACGACATTCTTTTCGCGCAGATCCTCGACCATGCCGTTGAAGGCCGAGCAGAGCTGGCCAATCTCATCGCGCGTGCGGACCGGCACGCTGGCCGCGTAGTCGCCGGCAGCGAAACGTTTCACTCCGGCGGTGAGCTCGCGCAGCGGTCCGAGCAGCGCTCGCGATAGCCACGCCGCGGTGGCGGCCACCACCAGCAGCGCCAGTCCCCCGACGAGCATCAGATCCCGGCGGAGACGGTCGATCGACCCGAAGGCCTCGGCGCTGTCGATCTTGGCGACGAGCGCCCATTTGACGCCGGGAATCGCTAGTGGTCCCCATGAAGCGAGCGTTGGGATGCCGCGATAACCGATGATCTCGCCCGTACCCTCCACACCGTTGAGGGCTGCCCTGGTGGCCTCGGTATCGATGCGCTGATGCAGCACCGGCGTCCCGTAGCGCTGAATGGCGGCAATTTCATCGTCCGAAGTGCCGACGGACTTGAGTTCGGCGAAGTAGCCCTCGCGATTCTCGTAGAACGCCCGCGGGGCCGAGCGCACCAGACGATCGGGTCCTACAAGATAGGCCTCGCCCGTGTCCCCGAACCCTTCCTGCTGCCAGTGGCGATCGCCGGTGACAACGTTGTCGATCTCATCGTTCGACAATTGCGCGATCAGAACGCCGATGACGACGCCCCGGTCAATGACAGGAGCTCCCATAAAGGCGATTGGTGTGCCGCCCGACGGCGCATAGGGAGCGAAATCTTCAAGACAGATGGCCGATTGGTCGGGGATCTCCGCGCAGCGGGCGACGGCGGCGGCGACATTGGAGCGGCGATAGGGACCGAATTGGAGGGACGTGGTGAAGTCGACCTCCTTCTGGACAGTGTAGATCAGGCGACCGGATTTGGGATCGGCGATCATGAAATCGAAAAAGCCAACGGTCGTAGCGGCGGCGCGCATCAGGGGATGATAAACGGCGTGAAGCCTGCTGTAGTCGCTTCCATCCCCGGCGTCGTCGAGAAGCTTGCGCCGGTCCGCCGGATGCGGATTTTCGACAATGTAGTGATACTGCAGATAGTAGGGAGCGCCACCGACCGGCAGGTAGTCCGACAAGGCTGGTTCCCTGCCCAGGATGCGCGTCATCTGGGGGATGAAGTTCGCGGCGTACCAATAGCCGACCTTCTGCTGCAGTTCAGGCGGGACGCCGGCCCGGTCGAGCTGGTCGACCGCGATCCGGAACTCGCGTGTCGCATCGACCACCATTTTGGAGGTGGCAAGCAGGCGCAACTCGGCCTGGATCGTGCGGAAGTAGGTTTCAACCTGGCGCGTCTTGGTCTGGCGGGCGGCCGTAAGCTGGTCGAAGACTGCCTTTTCGAGGGCGTCGCGGGCGCGAAAATAACCGAGCACTCCCGTCACCAGAACCGCAATCGCGCCAAGCAGGATGAGGGTTGTAAATAGCTTTGCGGCCAAGCCCCAGCGCACGGGTCGAGACGATCCGGTCACCTCCGTAGACGACATGAATCAACTCTAGCCGCGAAAGCGAAGTGAATGGCAGATATCGCCGATGGTGATGATCCGAACGTCGACACAACCCCTGCTATTTGAAGACTGTCCAATCCGGACGAGGGCGACAGATGCTACTGCATTCGGTACCTAATGGGCAGCGTAATCTTCGAGTCGGCTAGTGACTGCGACGACGTCCACGCACCAACGCGGCCCTTTCGAGATGTTCGTATCTCGACTCGGCGATGGCCCCTTGGGTCACATCGCGACGATGCGCACGTCAACATGAATGTCCGCTCATGAAGATTCGCAGCCTGAAGCTGACGGTCCGGTTTCGGCCCAAGACTGCCGGACCGGAATGCGCCGCATGTCGGCCGTAGCACGCAGCTTCGCTGTCGCCCGAGAGCAG
>JBEVEP010000370.1:0-7956 GCA_040512755.1 Mesorhizobium sp. | reverse complement strand
TCTGGGTGGTTCCGGTCTTGCCCGCAGCCGGCCATTCGAACGCGGCCTTGCGGCCGGTTCCCGTCTCGATCGTCTGCTTCATCATCGCATTCATCATGCCTACGATTTCCGGGCTGATGACGCGCGGATAGCCATTGTGCGCGTTCTCGTAGAGGACTTCACCCGCGGCAGTGGTGACGCGCTGGACGAAATGAATCTCCGGCCTGTAGCCGCCGTTCGCGAAAGGCACATAGGCCGCTGTCAGTTCGAGCGGCGTCACCTCCGAGGTGCCCAGTGCGATCGTCGTGTTGGCCTGCAGGCTGGATTCGATGCCCATCCGGTGCGCGACTTCAACCACGGCATCCGGACCGACCTCCATTGCCAGCTGTGCGGCCACCGAGTTCAGCGACTTCGCGAGCGCCGTCGCCAGCGTGACCTTGCCGTAGTACTTCCCGTTGTAGTTCTCCGGCGTCCATTTGCCGATCCGGATGGGCGCGTCGTTGCGCACGCTGTCGGGCGTTCGGCCCTGCTCGAGGGCGGCGAGAAATACGAAAGGCTTGAACGCGGAGCCCGGTTGCCGGCGCGCCTCGGACGCGCGGTCGAACTGGCTGTCGGCATAGTTCGCGCCGCCGACCATCGCCCTCACCGCGCCGGAATTGTCGATCGACACCAGCGCGCCCTGGGTGACATTGAGCTTGTCGCCCTGCTCCTCGATGAGGCGGCGGATCGATTGTTCGGCAAGTTTCTGCAGGTTCAGGTCGACCGTCGTGTCAACGATGATATCGCTGCGCACTTCGCCTATCAGGCCCGGCAGTTCATCCATGATCCGGTCAGCGACATAGTTCTCCGAGCCGGTCCAGTACGCAGACGCACGTGTCGCCGGCGCGCCCATCGCGACCGTCAGCTCCTTGTCCCCGATCAGCTTCTGCTCGCGCATCGCGGCGAGCACCAGTTGCGCGCGCTGCTCCGCAGCCTTGGGATCACGGGCGGGCGACAGACGCGATGGAGCCTTGAGGAGGCCCGCCAGCACCGCCGCTTCCGAAAGCGAAACGTCACGCGCGGACTTTCCGAAATACCGGCGCGAGGCAGCCTCCACGCCGTAGGAGCCGGAACCGAAATAGACCCGGTTGAGATACATCTCCAGAATCTGTTCCTTGGCGTATTTTTGCTCGAGCCAGAGCGCCAGGAGCACTTCCTGGACCTTGCGCTCGAGCGTGCGCTCCGGTTTCAGAAACAGATTCTTGGCGAGCTGCTGGGTGAGCGTCGAACCGCCCTGCGTCAGCCGGCCCTGCATAACGTTCTGCACCATGGCGCGCGCCAGACCGATCGGATCGACGCCGAAATGGGCGTAGAAGCGACGGTCTTCGATCGCCACGACCGCCTGTGGAATGTAGGGCGACATTTCATGCAGGCCGAGCGCTTCCCCGCCTGTCATGCCGCGGTTCGCCAGAAGCTGGCCGTCCGCAGAAACAATCTTTACGTTGGGCGGCCGGTCGGGGATGGCCCAGGTCGTGGCGCTGGGCATCTGCGCGCCATAGTAGGCGATGATACCGGCGAGACCTATGCCCGCCCAGAGCGCGAAAACGAAGGTCCAATAGGAGAGCCGCCCAAGCAGGCCGAACAGGCTCCGCCGCTCGCGGCGGGATTTCGACGATCGCGCTTTCGATGACTTGCGTTTTCTAGAACTGCGGCGGTTCGAGGGCACGACACGATCCTCCTCACTCACCGCGAAGCTGGACGACTGCGCTTTCGACGGCCCATCAAAGGTGGGCTCGATACGCCTGTTCCTGTCCCGGTTTGCCATTCAGTCCGCCAAAAGTCCCCGTTAGTGCGGCCTCCGGATGAAGACTAAATGCGGCGATTTAAGGAGGACTTAAGCCTCATCCGCGCGGCCGCACGCGCAGCATCTATCCTCTCCCCCTCACGACGTGGGGGAGTGTCGAGTGCAGCGAGACGGAGCGGCGGTAATGGGGACCTGTTAACCCGAATTCAATGCCTTGCGCCCGCGTGCGGTCGACACCTCCCTTTAGCGCCCTGTGTTATCATGGCGTTGATTCGAGCGGGTCTGGATCGCGATGATGCGCGGGACTTTGGCTGCGGTTCTGGCGGGATTGGCAGTATCCGGATGCGGATTGCTCGAAGCCATGCGCATTGGCTCTGCTGCCAAGCCTGTTCCGGTTGTGACGGTGTTTAAGGAGAAACCTGCCGCTGCCCTCGATCTTGGCCAGGTCAGCGCAACGACCTGCCTCAACCGCCTGTGGGACCCTCGCCCCGGCTGGGACGTGGCGCTGGACAGCCTGAAGCAGGAAGCAGCGGCCAAAGGGGCAAACGCGCTCACTGAGGTCCGCTACGAAGAGGGAAACGTCCTCCTTTGCGCCTCCGCGCTCAAGGTGACCGGCCAAGCCCTCAAAATATCGTCTCCGGCAGCGGCTAACTCTCAGCTATGAGCGAAAATGTCCTCTTCGTCCCAGCCGAGCAGATCGAGTCTCGCCCTGGCGGGCAGGAAGCGGAAGCAGGCATCTGCAACTTCGACACGGTTCTCCCGCGCCAGCCTTAATGACAGCGCATCGCGAAGCCTGTGAAGATGAAGAACGTCGGATGCGGCATATTCGAGCTGTTCCGGCGTCAGCGTCTCGGCCGCCCAGTCCGAGGATTGCTGAACCTTGGACAAGTTGATGCCCAGAAGCTCCGAGCAGATATCCTTGAGCCCATGGCGGTCCGTATAGGTCCGGGTAAGGCGCGAGGCGATCTTGGTGCAGAATACCGGCTCGGCCATCGCGCCGAAGGCATTGTAGAGCACAGCAATGTCGAAGCGGCCATAGTGGAAGAGTTTGGTGATCGCCGGGTTTCTCAGCAGCGTCACCAAATTGGGCGCCTCGCGCTGGCCGGGTGCGATCTGGACGACATCGGCCGTCCCGTCGCCCGGCGAAAGCTGAACGACGCATAGCCGGTCCCGATGCGGATTGAGGCCGAGCGTCTCGGTGTCGATGGCAACCGCATCCACATCGTAGCGGCTCAGGTCAGGCAAGTCGTTCTTGTGAAAGCGGATGGTCATTGCACCATTCCTCTCACTGGGTCAGCGCATGCAGGATGCGCGCCCAGGAGCGCTGACCCTTGTGGAATGACTGCAGGTCATATTTCTCGTTCGGCGAATGGATGCGGTCATCCGACAGGGCGAAACCCACCATCAGCGACTCCATGCCGAGGAACTTCTGGAAGTCGCCGACGATCGGTATCGATCCGCCCATGGCGATCATCACAGCGGGCTTCGGCCATTCCTCCGAAAGCGCGGCCTTGGCCTTGGTGAGGAATGGCGACCCATAGTCGAGCTGGATGGCCGGCGAACCGCCATGCGGCTCGAACTCGACGGAGCAGTCGGCCGGAATGCGTGCTCGAACGAACTCCCGGAAAGCGGCGCGGATCTTGTCCGGATTCTGCTTGTGCACCAGCCTGAATGAAACCTTGGCCGATGCTTCCGCCGCAATCACCGTCTTGAAGCCTCTGCCGGCATAGCCCCCGGCAATGCCATTGAACTCGGCTGTTGGCCGGGCCCAGACCAGTTCGAGCACCGAGCGGCCTTTCTCGCCCGAAGGGATCGACAACCCGACCTGGCCCAGATAGGTCTCGGCTGTTTCACCCAGGCTTTCCCACGTTTTCAGAACCTGCGGGGGCGTTTCCTCGACTCCATCGTAGAAGCCCGGGATCGTAACGCGCCCATTGTCATCGTGGATGTCGGCCAGGATCTTCGCCAGGATGCGCACCGGATTGGCCGCTGCGCCGCCGAACTCGCCCGAATGAAGATCGCGGTCGGCGGCCTTGACCTTGACCTCCTCGCCCACAAGACCGCGCAGCCCGACGCAGATAGCCGGGGTTTGGCGATCCCACATGCCGGTGTCACACACCATCGCGAAATCGGCCTTCAGTTCCGCTGCATTAGCATCGAGAAAGGGCTTCAGCGACGGCGAGCCGGACTCCTCCTCCCCCTCGAAAAGCAGCGTGATCCTGCAGGGCAACGATCCATGCTCGGCCTTCCACACGCGGCAAGCCTCGACGAACAACATGAGCTGTCCCTTGTCGTCCGAGGAGCCGCGGCCGGTGATGACCTTCACTCCGTCGAGTTGCTTTATCGTGGGCTGGAACGGATCGTTGGTCCAAAGTTCGAGCGGATCGACCGGCTGAACATCGTAGTGGCCATAAAAAAGGATATGGGGCGAGTCCTGCGAAGGCCCATCATGGTGAGCCACGACCATTGGATGGCCCGGCGTCTCGCGCACGCTCGCTTCGAAACCGATCGTCTTCAGGTCGGCGACCAGCCACTCGGCAGCGCGCCGGCAGTCCGCGGCATAGGCCGGATCGGTGGAGATCGACTTGATCCGCAGCAGCGCGAATAAGCGGTCGACGCTCTTCTCGAGATCGCGATCGATGCGATCGAGGACCGGACTGAGTACGGACATATTGCTTCCTTTCGAATCTGCGGGCGCCACCCTATCCCACAGTTGCAATCATGTCTGCATTTCAAGGCCTTGCAGGTGCATGGCTTTGAGGCGCGTCTTCCCTCGTCAGCAACCGGCAGCGCGCGATAAAGAAATGCCGCCGTGGTGGAGGGGGAACCACGGCGGCCTTACTTTAAACGTTGCGGCAGCCCGGAGAGGGGGATGAGGCTGCCGCAGTTTTTGTCCGGTTTAGGCGGGGGACGGGCCTTGACCCGGACTCGGCGTAATAATTGCCGATGCGTTTTATTTGGAAACGTAAAAGAGGCGATTCAAGGGCACAAAAATTACAACTTCGTAACAAACGCGTGATGCTTCCAGCCTTGGCAGCAGGTGGCAATTCGGAGCAGCGCTTGGCCCGTTTGCAATAGACAGTATCGCATGTCCACGTTACGGCTTACGCCCATGAAAAATGGCGATCATCTCTTCCTTGTCGACGGCTCGGGCTACATTTTCCGCGCCTATCATGCCTTGCCCCCGCTCAGCCGCAAATCCGACGGGCTACCGGTCAGCGCGGTGCTGGGTTTCTGCAACATGGTCTGGAAACTTCTGCGCGACGCGCGCGATACGGCGGTGGGTGTCACGCCCACGCATTTCGCTGTCATCTTCGATTATTCGTCGCGGACTTTCCGCAACGAGCTCTACGCCGAATACAAGGCCAATCGCTCTGCGCCTCCCGACGACCTGATCCCGCAATTCGGCCTCATCCGCCAGGCCACGCGCGCCTTCGACCTGCCCTGTCTGGAGATGGAAGGCTATGAGGCGGACGATCTGATCGCGACCTACGCGCGGCTGACCAAGGAAGCGGGCGGCGACGTCACCATCGTATCGTCCGACAAGGATCTTATGCAATTGGTCGGCCCGCGCGTGTCGATGTACGACCCGATGAAGGACCGGCAGATCGGCATACCGGAAGTCATCGAGAAGTGGGGCGTCCCGCCGGAGAAGATGATCGACCTGCAGGCTCTGACCGGCGACTCCGTGGACAATGTGCCCGGCGTTCCCGGGATTGGACCCAAGACCGCCGCCCAGTTGCTGGACGTGTTCGGCAGTCTCGACGTGCTGCTTGAGCGCGCCGGCGAGATCAAGCAGGAGAAACGGCGGCTGTCGATCATCGAAAATGCCGACAAGGCGCGCATCTCCCGCGAACTCGTACGGCTGAAGGACGATGTCGCGGTAGCTGACCCGCTGGATGATCTGGTGCTGCAGCCGCCGAACGGCCCCCGGCTGATCAGCTTCCTGAAAGCGATGGAGTTCTCCACGCTGACCCGCCGCGTGGCCGAAGCCACAGGCGCAGACGTTTCGCAGATCGAGCCCGCGCAGGTGGCGGTACAGCGCGGCGAAGATGCACATGGCCCGGATATGGGCGCAGGCATCACCGCTGCCGTGGATGGGGCGGTGCAGCAGGCGCCGGCATCCACCGCCCCGAAGGCGAACGGGCAAGCGGCCGCACAAACGCCTGCGCTGCTTGCGGCGGCGCGCGCGGAAGCTGCGATGGCGGAGAAGTTCGACGTTCAAGCCTATGTCTGCATTCGCGATGTCCCGACGCTCACCGACTGGATCGCGGAGGCGACAGAGGCCGGCGTCGTTGCCCTCTCGGTCCAGACGACCTCGATGGACCCGATGCAGGCCGAACTAACCGGTCTTTCACTGGCTATTCGCCCAGGACGCGCCGCCTATGTACCGCTGTCGCACAAGACCGGCCAGGGCGACCTGCTGGGCGGCGGACTGGCCCCGGACCAGATTTCCGTCCGCGATGCACTGACGCTGCTCAAGCCGCTATTGCAGGACAAGTCTGTCCTCAAGATCGTGCAGAACGTGAAATACGATCTCGTCGTGATGAGCCGGTACGGGATCGAGATCGCACCGTATGACGACACGATGCTGATTTCCTACGTCCTCGAGGCGGGAACCAATGGCAGCCATGACATCGACGCTCTTGCCGAACGCTGGCTCGGCCACAAGACGCTCGACACCAAGGAACTGACCGGCTCGGGCAGATCCGTCACCACCTTCGACTACGCCGATATTGACCGGGCAACCTGCCATGCGGCGGAAGATGCCGACGTCACCCTGAGGCTCTGGCTGGCGATGAAACCGCGGCTCGTCGCAAAGGGCCTTGTGTCCGTCTATGAGCGGCTCGAGCGGCCGCTTGTGCCGGTTCTGGCCAGGATGGAGCAGCGCGGCATCTCGATCGATCGTCAGACATTGAGCCGCCTTTCGGGCGAGCTTGCGCAAGGCGCTGCGAGGTTGGAAGACGAGATCTACCAGCTCGCCGGGGAGCGCTTCACGATCGGCTCGCCCAAGCAGCTTGGCGACATCCTCTTCGGCAAGATGGGACTTCCGGGCGGCTCCAAGACCAAAACCGGTCAGTGGTCCACCTCGGCCCAGGTCCTGGAGGAACGGGCCGCGGAGGGACACGAACTGCCGCGGAAGATCGTCGACTGGCGGCAGCTCACGAAGCTGAAATCGACCTATACGGATGCGCTGCCGGGCTATATCCACCCCGAGACCAGACGTGTCCACACGTCCTATGCGCTGGCCTCCACCACGACCGGCCGCCTGTCGTCATCCGAGCCCAATCTGCAGAACATCCCGATCCGCACGACCGAGGGCCGCAAGATACGGGCCGCTTTCATCGCCGAGAAAGGCAACAAACTGATCTCGGCTGACTACAGCCAGATCGAACTCAGGGTGCTTGCCCACGTAGCCGACATTCCGCAGCTTCGGCAGGCCTTTGCCGACGGCGCGGATATCCATGCGATAACCGCATCCGAAATGTTCAGTGTCCCGGTCGAGGGCATGCCGGGCGAAATCCGCCGCCGCGCCAAGGCGATCAACTTCGGCATCATCTACGGCATTTCCGCTTTCGGGCTCGCCAATCAGCTGTCCATCCCGCGCGAGGAGGCAGGCGACTATATCAGGCGCTATTTCGAGCGCTTTCCGGGCATCAAGGACTATATGGACGAAACCAAAGCCTTTGCCCGCGAATACGGTTATGTGGAAACGATCTTCGGCCGCCGCGCGCACTACCCCGACATCCGCTCGTCGAATCCGCAGGTTCGCGCCTTCAACGAACGCGCCTCGATCAATGCGCGCCTGCAGGGCACCGCTGCCGACATCATCCGCCGCGCGATGATCCGGATGGACGATGCACTCCTACAGGCTGGGCTTTCAGCCCGCATGCTGCTTCAGGTACATGACGAGCTTGTCTTCGAAACTGCCGAAGAGGAGGTCGAGCGCACTCTGCCCGTGATCCAGACGGTGATGGAGAACGCCGCGATGCCTGCGGTCGCGATGAAGGTGCCGCTCAAGGTCGACGCGCGCGCGGCTCACAATTGGGATGAAGCGCATTAGCGTGTGCTTGCCCCCTCTGTCCTGCAAAACATCTCCCCCGCAAGGGTAGGGGCAATCGCATATGGATGTTTGCTCTTGCCCCCTCATCCGGCCTCGCTCTGCTCGGCCACCTTCTCCCCGAGGGGAGAGG
>JBEVEP010000342.1:0-3951 GCA_040512755.1 Mesorhizobium sp. | reverse complement strand
TTGCCGTTAGGCCACGATCTCAGTCCCATATTTTCCGCTGTGTGATCAGCTCGATGAGAAATAACCTCAGCAGGCGTGTGCGACGTAACAGCATAAATTAGTTTTGCTTGGGTGCGTTGATAGAATTCTCTGGCCGCTTCCGTTGTGCCATCGTAATCTTTGCACATAGAGCAAATTCTTCTAAGCTCTCGATAGACATTTGCTTCGTCGGAACGAATATCACGAATGACTTCGCGAAGCTCGGCCACTCGATCGAAGTTCTCTGGTTGCTTAAGGCGCGGGGCATCAACCACAAAGCCTTTCTTCGCAAATTGGACGAGCACGCCAGTTGCCCAGCGGCGAAACATGGTGGCCTGGGCCGACGACACCCTGTAGCCCACCGAGATCACCATATCGAGGTTGTAGAGAGTAGCTGGCCTACCGGTAGTTGTTTGCACTTTTTGCAAAGAAGTCGATTCATCCAGTTCGCCCTCTTCCAGTACGTTAGCGATATGCCTCGATATGCTGGAGACGTCTCGGCCAAATAGCTGGCCTATTTGCGCCTGGGTCATCCAAAGAGTTTCACCCGCGTAGCGCATCTCGAGCCGAAGCCCCTTGTCGGTTCCATAGATCAGGAACCGGTCCCCGGTTTCTTCATCCTCCACAAGGCGAACGGGCTCGTTTTCGTTGTCCTTGTTGCTCATGGAATGTGACCTGATTCGGTTGCAAGAGGAAAACTATAGCAACTTGCACGGCCAAACTCCTACCATCTGCGTAGAATAGGCCATGGTCAGAGCAACGCAGCGATCCTGCCAATGCCTGAAAGGCAAAAAAAGAGCCCGGCCGAAGCCGGGCCAAATCAGGGAACTTGCAACCCACCATCAATTATAAGCGCGCTCGCCATGAGAGCTGATGTCGAGGCCTTCACGCTCGGCCGGCTCGGAGAGACGTAGCCCCATCACAGCCTTGACCACGAGGAGGGCGACGAACGACACGACACCAGACCAGACGACGGCCACCACGACTGCTGTGAGCTGGATAAAGAACTGGCTGCTCGCGGAATAGGCTTCCGCACCGGGACCGAAGCCTCCAAGCACCGGAGACGCCACAATTGCCGTGCCCAGCGCGCCGACGATGCCGCCGACGCCGTGGACACCGAATACGTCAAGCGAGTCGTCATATTTCAGCATCGGCTTTAGCGATATGACGGCCCATAGGCAGACTACGCCGGCAATCGCTCCCAGAAAGATTGCACCAATCGTTCCGGAAAGCCCTGCTGCAGGCGTAATAGCGACAAGACCGGCAACCGCGCCCGATGCGGCTCCGAGCAGGCTCGCGTGGCCACGGACGATCCGCTCGGCCGCCGACCAGGAGAGCGCCGCCGCGGACGTGGCCGTGATCGTGTTGAGCAAGGCCTGAGCGGTCAGGCCATTGGCTTCCAGGTTGGAGCCGGCATTGAAACCGAACCAGCCAACCCAGAGCAGGCAAGCGCCGATCAGTGTGAACGTAAGGTTATGCGGCGCCATGTTCTCTTTCATGAAACCGACCCGTGGACCGACGACGATGGCTGCGACAAGGCCGGCAATGCCCGCGTTGATGTGAACGACAGTGCCGCCAGCGAAATCCAGCGCGCCCAGCCCGAACAGATAGCCGGACGGCGCGTCGGCAGCACTCGGGCCACCCCACCACCAGACCATGTGCGCGATCGGCAGGTAGGAGAACGTGAACCAGAGCGCCAGAAAGAACATGACCGACCCAAAGCGCATCCGCTCGGCGACCGCACCGACAATCAGAGCCGGGGTGATGGCGGCAAAGGTGAGTTGGAACACGACGAAGGTCAGTTCGGGAATGAACACGCCTTGCGTGAACGTCTCCGCAAGCGACGCCGGGCCGACACCTGACAGGAACATCTTGCTGAGGCCGCCGATGAACGGCGTAAGCGCGGTTGCCTCCTCGGCAGTCCCTGCGCCAGAGAAAGCGAGCGAGTAACCGTAGATCACCCACAAGAGGGCGACCATGGAGAAGCCAGCCAGCACCTGCATCAGGATTGACAGCATGTTCTTGGCGCGCACAAGGCCACCATAGAACAGCGCGAGACCGGGGATCGTCATCATGATGACGAGGATGGTGGATACCAGCATCCACGCCGTATCCCCCTTGTCCGGAATGGGTACCGCCGGGGCGGCGGGAGCTGCTTCCTGAGCGAACACGGCCGCTGTCCCCACTGCGACCAAAGCAAGAGTGCCTATCATGGCTGTCCGCGCCAAGGCTCGAAGGTTGGTTGGGATTGTCATTGTTGTCTCCAAAAAAACGAGGCGGCTCAAAGCGCGTCTGTATCTGTTTCGCCCGTACGGATGCGTACGGCCTGATCGATGCCGAAGACGAATATCTTGCCGTCGCCGATCTGGCCGGTTTTGGCGGCTATGGTGATAGCGTCGACGGTCTTGTCCACCATGTCCGCACTGACGGCGACTTCGATCTTGATTTTCGGCAGGAAGCTGACGGCGTATTCGGCGCCTCGATAGATTTCCGTATGCCCCTTCTGACGCCCGTATCCTTTCACCTCGGTGACGGTCAGGCCCTGAATACCGACGGTGGTCAGCGCCTCTCGGACCTCGTCGAGCTTGAACGGCTTGATGATTGCCATCACGATCTTCATCAGGTTTACCCTCTGCTTTGCGGTCCCCCGCGTTGCGTGGCATCGTCGGCTGGCATGCAGCCGGCGACTGCCAAGGGTTATTCAAGCTCCGTGCCAAGTGGGGTTAGAACGACGTAACTACTTGAAAAGTAACAGAATTGCGAATAGCCAACCGCAAGGTGTTAGCAGGTGCAGCATTGTTAATGCCCAATAATTGGGCAAATTCGCAGAATTGCCTATTCTGTAGCCTTCGTTCGTAACCGGATCAGGCCTTCTTGGACGACCGAGGCAATCAACGTCCCGTCCTCACCGTAGAGTGAACCACGCGTAAACCCGCGCGAACCGGACGATGAGGGTGTGTCCTGTGTGTAAAGCAGCCAGCCATCGAGCGGATGTGGCCGGTGGAACCACATTGCGTGGTCGAGGCTGGCGACCTGCAGATCCGGATCAAAGACGGCGCGCCCGTGCGGAAAGGTCGCTGTGTCGAGCAAGGTCATGTCGGACAGATAGGCAAGAACGGCACACTGCATGGCGCGATCGGCAGGTACCGGCCCGGTCGTGCGAATCCAGATATTCTGCTCGGGCGGCAGTTTTTTGCGGCTTGTATAGTGCTCAAGCGTCACTGGGCGGATTTCGAGAGGCCGCTCGCGCGCCCAAAACCGCCGGATGACATCCGGAACGTTTTCCGCATGATCGAGAAGTTGCCGCTGCGTTTTCAGTTTCTCAGGTCCAGGCACGTTGCGTGGCATCGGAATCTGGTGCTCAAGGCCTTTCTCATCGATCTGGAACGACGACTCCAGCGAGAAGATGGCATGGCCATGCTGAATCGCCGTAACCCGGCGAGTCGTGAAGCTGCCGCCATCGCGAAGCCTTTCAACCTGATAGATGATCGGTACCGTCGTGTCGCCCGGCCGCATGAAATAGGCATGCAGCGAATGTACATGCCGGTCCGGATCGACCGTTCGTTGTGCGGCGACCAGCGCCTGACCGATCACTTGCCCGCCGAAAA
This sequence comes from Mesorhizobium sp., assembly GCA_040512755.1. Lineage (GTDB taxonomy): Bacteria > Pseudomonadota > Alphaproteobacteria > Rhizobiales > Rhizobiaceae > JBEVEP01. The sequence continues at coordinate 325 of JBEVEP010000342.1, read as the reverse complement.
CCCGTTGCCAGTTCACTTTCGGGCTGCGACCACGATACAGATTGTGTTCGAGCTTCTCGAGGTCGAGTATGCTCAAAAGTTCTTGCATCGCCGCCGACATGTTTCGCGCCTTCGCTGAAGGATGGAACAGCGGGTTTCCAACAGGAAGGCTGTGTGAAGTCAAGGCGGATAAGGGAGGACATGCGGCCATGGCCGAAGAAGCATCAGCAGCATCACGGAAGGAAGGTCCCCGTCTAGACGTGCTCGTTGCGGGCGCGGGCTATGTCGGCCTCGCTGCCGCAGTTTCCATCCGCGATGCACGGCCAAACCTGAAAGTCGCCATCGT
>JBEVEP010000297.1:0-3215 GCA_040512755.1 Mesorhizobium sp. | reverse complement strand
TGTTCGATGCCCTCCACGACGAACGTGTCCAAAGCATCCGACATCGCGTCGATCGCCTCGGGGCGCGTCGGCGCCCAGGTGCAGAGCTTGGCGATCATGGGATCGTAATACATCGAGATTTCCGAGCCCTCGGCAACGCCAGTGTCGTTGCGGATAACGGCATCGCCCGAGCGGCCCTCCTCCGGAGGGCGATACCTTGTCAGCCGGCCGATGGAGGGAAGGAAATTCCGATAGGGATCCTCGGCATAAAGCCGGCTTTCAATCGCCCAGCCCTTCAGCCTCACATCGCTCTGCTTGATCGCAAGCTTTTCTCCAGCGGCAACACGGATCATTTGCTCCACCAGATCGACCCCGGTGACGAGTTCTGTCACCGGATGCTCAACCTGCAAACGTGTATTCATTTCAAGGAAATAGAAATTTTTATTCTTGTCGACGATGAACTCGACCGTGCCGGCGCTCTGGTAGTCGACGGCCTTTGCGAGCGCAACTGCCTGATCGCCCATCGCGCTCCTTGTCTTCTCGTCCAGGAACGGCGACGGGGCTTCCTCGACAACCTTCTGGTTCCTTCTCTGGATCGAGCATTCCCGCTCGCCGAGGTAGATCGCGTTGCCATGCGCATCGGCGAGAACCTGGATTTCGATATGGCGCGGCTCGACAACAAACTTCTCGATGAAAACCCGATCATCGCCGAATGAGCTCTTGGCTTCGGAGCGCGCACGATCGAAGCCGTCGCGCACTTCCGCCTTGTTCCAGGCGACGCGCATTCCTTTGCCCCCGCCGCCGGCCGAGGCTTTGATCATCACCGGGTAGCCAATTTCGCCGGCAATCCTTTCACCGTGATCGGCATCCTCAATGACCCCCAGGAAGCCAGGGACCGTATTGACCTTCGCGGCATTGGCGAACTTCTTCGATTCGATTTTGTCACCCATGGCATTGATCGCCTTGGGCTTTGGGCCGATGAACACAATGCCATTGCTTTCCAACGCTTCGCAGAAGGAGGCGCGCTCGGAGAGAAATCCGTAGCCGGGATGCACTGCTTCGGCGCCGGTCGCCTTGCAGGCTTCCAGAATCTTCTCGGAAACGAGATAGCTCGCCGCTGCCGGGGGCGGCCCGATATGAACAGCCTCATCGGCCATTTCGACGTGAACGGCGTCGCGGTCCGCATCCGAATAGACCGCAACTGTCAAGATTCCCATTCGCCTGGCAGTCTTGATCACGCGGCAGGCTATCTCGCCGCGATTGGCGATCAGGATCTTCTTGAACATGCGGCGTTTCCCTCGGGTCTTTCTCTTCTCTTATGGGGTTCAGCGTCGCGGCTCAAGGCGCGGATATGCAAAGGCTTTGAGACGCTCGCATCACGTTCCCGGTCAGATTGCAGGTTGTACCGGCGTTGGAACTCTGAAACTCTCCGCGCCGAATGAGAACGTTGGCAATTCGGGAATCAGCTTGGCCGCACCTGTCATCTATGTCGACGCTGACGCATGCCCGGTTAAGGCGGAGGTAGAGAAGGTCGCCGCGCGGCACGGTCTGGTTTTGACCTTTGTGTCGAACGGCGGCCTGAGGCCGTCCCGCGACCCGATGATCCGCCATGTCGTCGTCTCGAAAGGCGCGGATTCGGCAGACGACTGGATCGCCGGGAACGCCAAGGACAACGACATCATTGTTACCGCCGACATTCCGCTCGCTGCCCGGGGCGTTGCCCTCGGCGCTCATGTGCTCGGCCCGACTGGCCGCCCGTTTACGCCTGAGACGATCGGCATGGCTGTGGCGATGCGCGATCTCAAGCAGCATCTGCGCGAAACGGGCGAAAGCAAAGGCTATAATACCGCGTTCAGTGCGGCCGACCGGTCGCGGTTTCTTGGCGCGCTGGACCAAATGGTCAGGCGAGCATTGAAAGTGACGAGCGAACAGTGAAAAAGCCGCTCCATCGCCGCAGGGCATTCTACATCGCCGCATCAGCCGGCGTAGCAGGCTTTCTCGTCGGGGTTTGGCTCGCTCCGCAACTTGGGTTTACCATCGGCGCCGACGTTTTCTTCGCTGTCTACCTCGCGCTCGTGGTTGCGGGCTTCCGGATGCTGACGCCCGCTTATCTCAAGCAGAATGCCGACAGTGCCGACGAACCGGTGTGGATCATCTTTCTTGTCACCCTGGCGACAGTGATCATTGCGCTCGCATCACTTTTCATTCTCATCAACCGGCAGGAGCGGCCGGATCTGGCCACGATTGTCCTGACGCTTGCATCGCTTCCGCTGGGCTGGTTCACGATCCACACGATGACCGCGCTGCACTACGCCCATCTCTATTGGCAGCCGGAGACCACGGAGGAAGGATCGACCCACGCTCGGCGGAGCCCGCGCCATGGATTGGAGTTTCCGGGCAAAGAAGAGCCCGGCGGCGCCGACTTCCTGTATTTTTCGTATGTCGTTGGCATGACAGCGCAGACCGCGGATGTCAGCATCACCAACACGGCCATGCGGACCGTTTGCACGATCCACGCGGTCGTTTCCTTCTTTTTCAATACGGTCCTGGTGGCGGCCGCCGTGAATATCGTTGTCTCGCTGGGAGATTGAGGCCACCGCCACCGTGCCCTTCCGGTAACGTCGCCCTCAAGCAAATGTCACCGCCGCGGTGAAACTTGCGCCCGGTTACACCGTAGTTTGATTTCAGTTGATGAGGAGCGTTCCCTAGCCTGTTCCTCAGCGCGGAGTGGAACATGAGCAAGCCGGAAAACCGAGGAGAACTGGTCTATCGACAGTCCGTTTGGACGCGGCTGACGCATTGGCTCTGGGCCATCTCCCTGTTTTTTCTCCTGCTGACCGGACTGCAGATCTTCAACGCGCATCCGGCGCTTTATGTCGGAGACCAGTCGGGGTTCCAGTTCGACAACCGGGTGCTTGCGATCGGGTCGCTCGATACCGGCGAGAAATTGCAAGGCGTAACAGAGATATTTGGGGCGAGCTTTGACACGACCGGCATTCTTGGCCTTTCGCAAGCTGGGGGTCAGGTGCGGGATCGTGCCTTTCCAGCTTGGGCGACGATTCCGTCAAACCAGGACCTCGCGACGGGCCGAGTCATCCACTTCTTCTTTGCATGGATCCTGACGTGCACATTGGCGGTGTGGCTGGTCGCCAGCGCATTTAACGGCCATTTGAGGCGGGATGTCATGCCGCGCCTTGACGACCTGCGGAGGCTGCCAGGAGACGTAGCCGCCCATG
>JBEVEP010000292.1:0-3334 GCA_040512755.1 Mesorhizobium sp. | reverse complement strand
CGGCAAGTTTCGGACAGCCGCCACCGAAACGGCTGTGCGGGAAGCCCTGCGCCCCGGCCTTGCGGAAACGATGGCCCGCATTGTCGACTTCTAGCATGAAGAATGGAATGCCGGCGCTGCCCGGACGGCAGAGCATGGTCAACCGGTTCGCTGCCTGCTCGAATGAAACGCCGAAACGCGAGCGCAATACATCGATGTCGTAGCGGGAGCGGAGCGCCGCACTCTGGAACGCGGCATAGGGCATCATCAACGCGTGCGCGGCATAGCGCGCCAGTTCGAAGCGGCCGAGACGCCGCGCTTCGTCGGACGACAGCTTCAATTCCCGCAGTTCCGCAGCGATGGCGACCCGCATGCGCACGAGGCATGCCTCCATGGCGATTTCTCGCAACTGATCGAATGGTGACAACCGCTCGGATATAAAGAGCCTCTGCGAGTGGCGGTCATAGCGCCGCCGCCAATTCGGCATGGTGGCGACCGGCAGAACACGCACGACGATGCCGAGTTCCTGCTTCAGCCACTCCTTCAACGAACCGGACAGGTCGTCACCTGGATCGAGCAAGGAAATGAAAGCCTCCGCCTCCTCCTCCAAAAACGCGAAGTAGTTCGGCCTGCGCTCGAACGTCTCGCGGACCTCGTCAATCGGTAGCCTTGCCGCCGAAAGCGACGTCGCCCGCCCGTCACGCGCCAGCAATTCGGAAAGATCGGACAGCCTCTCAGCCTGCTCCCGATAGGCGCGAAAGAGTTTTACGACAGCGGCTGCGGCATTGGGGGCGGCCTCCGCGATCTCGACCAGTTCCTGATCGCCGGGCAGTTCGCCAGCGAGCAGCGGATCGGCGAAGACCTCGCGGAGCGCGGCGATGGACCCCCTTGCCTCGCTGTGCAGTTCTTCCGGTTCGACCTTGTAGACAGCGGCCAACTTCAGGATGAGCTGCACCGTTAGCGGACGCTGATTGCGCTCGATCAGATTGAGGTAGGAGGGAGAAATCCCCAGCCCTTCGGCCATCGCTGTCTGCGTCAGGCCTTTCGCGTTGCGGATGCGCCGAATTCGGGGCCCGGCGAAGATCTTCTGTTCAGCCATCCGCATTGCCTTTTACAAGCTGTGACAAATGTACCAGGTCTCCCGCCGAGATCCTAACATTTACAACATTGACAAGTTTACAGACCGGGTTCGTCAAACTCAATACAGGATTACCCGATTCAGTTTCATGATTTCGCGAATTCGCTCCACTTTTTTTCGCACTGCAATGTAAAGAAAGTCATATCCCATAGGTATCTCGTTCGCGAGAGCAACCCTGACAGCGGATCAAGGATTTTGAGAACGGAGAAGGCAATGACCGATTTTTACAACCTCGTCCCCAATGCGCCGGAAGGTCGCTTCGACGGCATCGAGCGTCCCTATACGCCAGCCGATGTGAAGCGCCTGCGCGGATCGGTCCAGATCAAGTACAGCCTTGCCGAGATGGGCGCCAACCGCCTCTGGAAACTCATCCATGAGGAGGATTTCGTGAACGCGCTTGGGGCGCTGTCCGGCAACCAGGCCATGCAGATGGTTCGTGCCGGCCTCAAGGCCATCTATCTGTCTGGCTGGCAGGTCGCCGCCGACGCCAACACCGCTTCGGCCATGTATCCGGACCAATCACTCTATCCGGCGAACGCCGCGCCGGAACTCGCCAAGCGGATCAACCGCACGCTGCAGCGCGCGGACCAGATCGAAACAGCCGAAGGCAAGGGATTGTCCGTCGAGACCTGGTTCGCGCCGATCGTCGCCGACGCCGAGGCCGGCTTTGGCGGGCCGCTCAATGCCTTCGAGATCATGAAGGCATTCATCGAGGCCGGCGCGGCGGGCGTCCACTATGAGGACCAGTTAGCCTCGGAAAAGAAATGCGGCCACCTCGGCGGCAAGGTCCTGATCCCGACTGCAGCCCATATCCGCAACCTCAACGCGGCGCGGCTCGCCGCCGACGTGATGGGCGTGCCGACGCTAGTCGTTGCCCGCACCGACGCAGAAGCGGCAAAGTTGCTTACGTCGGACATCGATGAGCGCGACCAGCCCTTTGTCGACTACAACGCTGGCCGTACCGTCGAAGGCTTCTACCAGGTGAAGAATGGTCTGGAGCCCTGCATTGCGCGCGCCGTCGCTTACGCTCCGCATGCCGACCTGATCTGGTGCGAGACCTCCAAACCGGATCTGGAGCAAGCGAAGCGGTTTGCCGAGGGCGTGCGCAAGCACCATCCCAACAAGCTATTGGCCTACAACTGCTCGCCGTCATTCAACTGGAAGAAAAACCTCGATGACGCGACGATCGCGAAGTTCCAGCGTGAACTCGGGGCCATGGGTTACAAGTTCCAGTTCATCACGCTGGCGGGCTTCCATCAGCTGAACTTCGGCATGTTCGAACTGGCGCGCGGCTACAAAGACCGTCAGATGGCGGCTTATTCGGAGCTGCAGGAAGCGGAATTTGCGGCCGAGGCAAATGGCTATACCGCCACGAAGCACCAGCGCGAGGTCGGTACCGGCTATTTCGACGCCGTGTCCATGGCCATCACGGGGGGCCGGTCGTCGACAACAGCCATGCACGACTCGACCGAGCATGCGCAGTTCAAGCCGGCTGCCGAGTGACATCTTGCGAAATGTTTCCCGTGGGCGTTATGTCCGCGGGAAACCTCGAAAAAGCTACGGCGACGGAGATCAGAGAATGGCACCGAGAACACGCGTCAAGGAACGGGCGGAAGAACAAGCCTCGGCGATGAGCACAGACCAGCAAGCGGCAATCCGCATCGTTGCCAACGACCTGCACCGGCTCAACCAGTCAGTGATGAAGGCCGTGGAAGCCGGCGTGTCGGTTGAGTTGGTGCGGTCCGCACGCCACCACGGCGGCAACGGCAACTGGGGCGACCTTTTGATCCCGGTGATTGTGACGCAAGGGCAGAGCTGATTTCGGGCGGCACGCGTTCCCGCTGCCTGTCCAGGGCGCGTCTTCGGACGCGCCCTTTGCGTTTGAACGGTACCGCCGCGTCGTGCGGGTAACGTTGAGAAACTCTGCGAAAATAATGAACCCAGTCCGTTCACGGTGCACAGCCCGCCACGCAGAGCATTTCCGCTCCGCACCGTACATCGTTGTCTGGCGAAGCACGTTGCGGTCGCCCCCTTTTCTTCCGCCGGAAGGCCCGGCTATACTCGGCAATCTGCAATAACTTCCTGGTGATTGATGGCCGCCGCTAAGAAAGAAGTTCGCCCCGCGAGCAGGGGGCGCTCGCGTCTGCCCGCATTTGTGAAGAATCTTCGAGGCGTCAGAAACTGGAAGGAAGTGAGCGCCTGGCTCGAATGGCGCGG
>JBEVEP010000291.1:0-12728 GCA_040512755.1 Mesorhizobium sp. | reverse complement strand
GTTCTCATGGCGCTTTGGCGTTCAAAAGAGGAGCGAACGCGTTCTTCAAAATCTGGATCAGAATCTGTCGCCACCTGACTGCCCTCGGTTCTCGGCTCGCTTATCGCAAGAAGCCATGATTGAACGCAATCGGGATTTGGGCGACCCAGAACTGGATGCTAGCCCGCCCTGCGCAGCGAAGCGAAGAAGAAGCCGTCAGTACCGGTCTTGGCAGGGCTGAGCGCTATGCCCGCGACGCGATCAATCCGCGCCTTCTCAGCATGGGCGGAAAAGTGCCGATCCCAAAGCGCACAATGGTCGGCTGGCGAAAAATCCGGAGTGCGGCCCGCAAAGGCCTCGACCTGCCTCTGGTTCTCCTCCTCGAAAACCGAGCAAGTAATGTAGACCAAATGGCCGCCCGGTTTCACGAATGTGACGGCTGCGTCGAGGATCGCGGACTGTTCGGCCATGCGGACTTCGAGTTGCTTTCTGGTCAGCCGCCATTTGGCGTCCGGACGACGGCGCCAGGTCCCGCTGCCGGTACAGGGCGCGTCGACCAACACAATGTCCATATGCCCCTTCAGAGGCGCAAGCCCGGCAGCCGAGGAAATCACCTGTACATTGCGGCTGCCTGCTCGCTTCAGCCGATCGAAGATGGGCGCAAGACGCGACTTTTCCGCGTCATAGGCGAATATCTGGCCACGATTCTCCATCGCCGCTGAAAGCGACAGCGTCTTTCCGCCCGCGCCGGCGCAATAGTCGAGAATTTGGGATGGAGAGCCGGGCATCGCAAGCTCGGCGACGATTTGCGACCCTTCGTCCTGGACCTCGAACCAGCCCTTCTGGAAGGCCGGCTCAGCCTGCACATTGGGGTGCCGGCCGTGGCCCGATATTGGCGGAATTCGGATGCCGCGGGGTGCGATGGGGGATGGCTGGGCGCCCGCGCCGGCAAGTTCGACGAGCACGCGGGTACGGTCACCCTTCAGATTGTTTGCTCTCAAGTCGAGGGGAGGGCGCTCCGCCAGGCTTCTTGCTTCGACAATCCATTCGTCTCCGTATGTTGCCTCCAAGAGCGGCGCGCACCAGTCAGGACAGTCCGCCCGTATCGCGTCTGGCCCTTCCTCCAGCCTGCGGGACTGAAGAGCCTTCGCCTCCTTCACGTTCAGCGCGTCAGGAGCGAATTTGTCACCCTCGAGCGCGGCATTGATGCTCTCCGGCGTTTCCTTCCACTCGAGGAACAGGGCTCCGAAGCCCAGCGCGCGCGGTGTGTCGCTGTCGAACAGCCAAGCCGCTGACCTCTTCCTTCTGAGTGCGTCATAAACGATATTGCCCATCGCTGCGCGATCTCCGGCGCCCGCAAAACGATGGGAAAGGCCCCAATCCTTCAGCGCGTCGGCCGCAGGTCTGTGACGCTTCTCAATGTCCTCAAGGACTTCGATGGCTGCCGCCAGCCGTCCGCCAAGCCGCATGTCGGTTTTCCGTTTTCGGTGGACCCGTTTCGAGGCCTAGCTATCCGTCAAGGCGCGTGGTTACAAGCGGCGCGACGGAAAATCGTGACGCGACTGCGTTTGTCAGACGAGAGAACACAAGCAAAGTGCGGAGGAAAGCGGCAGAACCCGCCCTCTTTCCGAATCACCCCCTTCGCCGTATTGCACGACAAGTTCTGGCTGAAGGCTCGAGGGGAATTTCCATGAAATCATATATAGCTGAAGTATTTGGCACGTTTTGCCTGGTTTTCATCGGTTGTGCGAGCATCGTTACCGGCGGCTTCGGCGGCATTCTGCCTGCGGGTGCCGTAGGAATCGGTCTTTCGTTCGGCATCGCCGTTGTCGCCATGGCCTACGCAATCGGGCCAGTTTCGGGAGCTCATCTTAACCCGGCAGTTTCGCTGGGCGCTTTCCTGGCAGGGCGGTTACCGGCGAAGGATCTTGTTCCTTACATCATTGCCCAGGTGATCGGCGGCATTCTGGGCGCGGTTGGCCTCTACCTGATCGTCAGCGGCAAGGCGCAGCCATACGATTTCGCCGCGGCAGGTTTTGCCCAGAACGGGTGGGACCCGGTCAACGGCTACTCCACATATGCAGCCTTCGTGACGGAACTTCTCGCGACCTTTGTGTTCGTGACAGTCATTCTTGGCGTCACGAGCGAAAAGCATACGACGGCTTTCGCCGGATTGGTGATCGGACTGACGCTGGCGGCATTGCACTTCGCCTTCATTCCGGTGTCGGGCAATTCGCTCAACCCGGCTCGTTCCATCGGCCCGGCGCTGTTCGCGGGCGGAACGGCGATTGGCCAACTCTGGCTCTACATCTCTGCTCCACTGATCGGCGGCGCCATCGCCGGAATCGTGGCCAAGGCCGGCATTTTCGAGAAGAACTGATCTGAACGATCTCATGCGCAAAAAGAGCGGCGGCGTGGTTCACACGCCGCCCTTTTTGTTTTTACGGAGCCAAGCCGCGCGGCAGATATTCGCGCGTCAGGCTGCGCCCGGATAATTCGGGCTTTCGCGGGTAATCGTGACGTCATGCGCATGGCTCTCACGCAGACCGGCGTTCGATATCCGTACGAAGGTTGCCCGGTCCCGGAAATCCCTCAGGTCGCGCGCGCCGACATAGCCCATGGCTGCCCTGAGCCCGCCGACGAGCTGGTGCAACACGCCCGCCACGGGACCTTTGTAGGGTACCTGGCCTTCAATTCCCTCAGGCACGAGTTTCAATGTATCGCGAACCTCCGCCTGGAAGTAGCGATCGGCCGACCCGCGCGCCATGGCGCGCACCGAGCCCATACCGCGATACGCCTTGAACGAGCGGCCCTGATGAAGATACACCTCGCCGGGGCTCTCATCGGTGCCTGCAAGCAGCGATCCGATCATCGCTGCGCTCGCTCCCGCAGCAAGCGCCTTGGCGAGGTCGCCTGAATATTTGATGCCGCCGTCTGCGATCACCGAGACGCCCGATTTTGCCGCCGTCTCCACTGCGGACATGATGGCCGAGAGTTGGGGCACGCCAACGCCTGCGACGATGCGCGTCGTGCAGATCGAGCCCGGTCCGATACCGACTTTCACGGCATCCGCCCCGGCGGCGATCAACGCCCGCGTGCCATCGGCTGTCGCGACGTTGCCTGCCATAATGCGCACGGAGTTAGACAGTTTCTTTGCGCGCGTGACTGCATCGAGGACGCGCTGCGAGTGACCGTGGGCCGTGTCGATGACGAGCAGATCTACTCCCGCATCAATCAACCGTTCGGCCCGTTCGAAACCATCGTCACCAACGCTTGTTGCGGCGGCAACGCGCAAACGCCCCTGAGCGTCCTTGGTGGCATTCGGGTTAAGCTGCGATTTCTCGATATCCTTGACGGTGATGAGGCCAACACAATTGCCCTGTCCGTCGATGACGAGAAGCTTTTCGATTCGGTGCTGATGCAGCAGCCGTTTCGCTTCCTCCTGCTGGACATTCTCCTTGACGGTAACCAGCCTTTCGCGAGTCATCAATTCGGAGACCTTCTGCGAAGGGTCCGACGCGAAGCGAACGTCGCGGTTGGTCACGATACCGATAAGCCGTCCTGTGCGGTGGCCTCCCGTTCCGCCGTTGTCAACCACCGGAATACCGGAGATGCCATAGGTGCGCATCAAACCGAGCGCGTCCGCCAACGTTGCGTCAGGACCGATGGTGACGGGATTGACCACCATACCGGATTCGAACTTCTTGACCTGCCGGACCTGTTCGGCCTGTTCGGCCGGCGTGAAATTACGGTGAATGACGCCGATGCCGCCCGCTTGCGCCATAGCGATGGCCAACCTGGATTCGGTCACCGTATCCATCGCCGCCGAAAGAATGGGGATGTTCAGCTCTATGTCGCCGGCAATCTGAATGCGGACATCGGTCTGGCCGGGCATGACTTCGGAATGGCCGGGCTGCAGCAGCACGTCGTCGAAAGTAAGCGCCAATGCGCCTGTGGCGGTTTCAATGATTTTTGCCATGGCCGATCCTTGCAAATGCAAATGAGGCGCTGACCTCTCGGGCAGCGCCGACTCGTTCTTCCCCGTCAGGATGGCAAGGGCTGGTACCATGTATCTTCCCGCTTGGAAAGATGAACATCAAATGCAGTGGGTTGGCCCTGTCCGGCGAAGGACGCGGGTCCTGTCACAAAAAGCGGCGACAAGCCGGATCAGCCGTGCTAACCGCCGAACTCCCGTCGTCTTACGTTTCTGCCGGACTTACCGTTGAACCGCACTGTCCCGCTTATCCTGGCAGTCGCCTTGTTCATGGAAAACATGGACTCGACAGTGATTGCGACGTCGCTGCCCGCGATTGCGGCGGATATCGGTACGAGTCCCGTCGCACTGAAATTGGCGCTTACCGCTTATCTTGTCTCACTCGCCATCTTCATTCCGATCAGCTCGTGGGTGGCCGACAGGTTCGGTGCGAAAGTCATCTTCAGGCTTGCCATCGCTGTCTTTGCCATAGGCTCAATCGGTTGTGCTGCAGCCGGGTCACTGGGCGAATTCGTGCTCGCGCGCTTTGTCCAGGGCATGGGCGGCGCAATGATGACGCCGGTCGCCAGGCTCGTTCTCGTGCGTGCCACACCGAAGCGCGAGCTTGTTTCCGCGCTCGCGTGGTTGACTATTCCAGCCCTCATCGGGCCGATGGTCGGACCGCCGGTCGGCGGTTTCATAACCACCTTCTTCAGCTGGCATTGGATATTCATCATCAACGTACCGATCGGGGTGCTGGGAATATGGCTGGCAGGACGGTTTCTTCCCGAGATCGCCTCGGCAGCATCAGCGCCCATCGACATTCCGGGATTTATCCTTTCCGCAATCGCTGCTTCCGGGATTGTCTTCGGCTTGTCGGTTGTCAGCCTGCCGGCGTTGCCGCCCACAGTTGGCATCGCCGCGGTCCTGACAGGCATAGCGGCCACCTTTCTGTATCTTCGCCATGCAAAGCGGCGGGCAAATCCGCTTCTCAACCCGAAGCTTTTCGCCAATTCGGTATTCCGCACCGCAGTTATCGGCGGATCGATTTTCCGAATTGGCAACGGCGCTGTGCCGTTCCTGCTGCCGCTGCTGTTTCAGCTGGGTTTCGGGCTTACGCCATTCCAATCCGGGATGCTCACCTTTGCCTCGGCAATCGGCGCATTTGCCATGAAGTTCCTGGCGCCGGGTGCGCTGCGACTGGGTGGCTTTCGTACGATCCTGGCCGGGTCGGTGCTGAGCAGCGCTTGCCTGATTGCAACGAATGCGTTCTTTACGCCGACCACTTCGGCCTGGCTGATCATCGCCGTTTTGCTTGTTGGCGGCTTCGTAAGATCGCTTTTCTTTACATCCGTCAACGCTCTGGTCTTCGCAGACATCGACGACAAGGACGCGAGCCAGGCCACGGCGATCGGCGCTGTTTCCCAGCAAATCAGCATCGCCCTGGGTGTCGCGATTGGCGGCGGCGCGCTGGAGGGGGCGGCCTACTTCACCGGGGGGGCAATCAGCCTGTCCTCATTCACGGCCGCATTCCTGATCATCGCGGGGATCACCGCGCTTTCGATATTTCCGTTTCTGAGGCTCGCGCCAGAAGCAGGAAATTCCGTCTCCGGACATCGGCTACCCGATAAAAGCGAGCCGCCGCAGGCCGCGTGAGGTCAGGAAATCGCCGCCAGAGGCGGCTATGTCCGTCCCTTGAAATCCTTGGCAAGGAGATAGAGTTCGACTGATTCATCGCGCGAGGCTGGTGGCTTCACGTGATGCACGGATCGGAAGTTGCTCTTCAACTGATCAAGCAGACTGGATTCGGTCCCTCCCTGGAAAGTCTTGGCGAGGAAGTGCCCGCCTGGCTTCAGGACTGAGATCGCGAAATCGGCGGCCACTTCGCAAAGATGCATCGTCCTGAGATGGTCAGTTCGGCGATGCCCCGTGGTGGGAGCTGCCATGTCAGAAAGAACGATGTCCGGGTCGCCGCCCAGGGCATCCACGAGTCTTGTGGGTGCTGCATCGTCGAGGAAGTCCATCTCAAGGACGGCAGCGCCGGGGACAGCGTCCATTCCGAGATAGTCGATACCCACGACATGCGGGTTCTCTGCCGTGGATTTGACGCGCGCCGCTGCGACCTGGCACCAGCCGCCGGGTGCTGCGCCCAAATCAATCACCCGCATTCCGGGCTTCAGCAGATGATGCTTGTCGTCGATCTCAAGCAGCTTGTAGGCGGCGCGTGATCGATACCCCTCCGCCTTCGAGCGCTGGACATAGGGATCATTGAGATGGCGTTCGAGCCAGCGCCGTGAGGAAACCTTCAAGCCGCTCTTTTTCTTCACTCGCGTCTTCAGGACGCGAGTGCCGGAGGAGCCCGGTTTGCCGTTTTTTTTTGTCATTGCCGCGCTGAACCCGGACGCCAATTTCGGCGCCAAACTCCTTCATCGGCCATCAATTCACTGAGAATTCCTTCGCGCAGCCCGCGATCTGCCACACGCAGCCGGTCTGATGGCCAAACACTGCGGATCGCTTCGAGAATAGCGCAGCCAGCGAGCACCAGATCCGCCCGATCCGCCCCAATGCAGGGATTGTCGACGCGTGCCTGAAAGTCCCAGTCGAGCAGCTTTTCGATCATCAAATCGACATTCGGCCCGTCCATCCACAATCCGTCGACCCGGCGGCGGTCGTACCGTTCGAGGCCGAGATGGACGCCTGCAAGTGTGGTCACTGTGCCGGAAGTTCCGAGCAGGTGAAAACGCGGACCGGTAGCCAAATGCTTCAGGCGGTCGCGCCCTTCGAATACGCCGAGCAGACCCGTCACTTCATCGACCATCGCCTTGAAGACCTGGCGCGTTACATTCCGCCCGCCGAAGCGCTCGGCCAGCGAAACCACGCCGACGGGGAGCGATGTCCAGGAAACAATGTGATTAGCGAGCCTGGGCGTACGCTGACGCGAAACGTCAACCAGCGCGATCTCGGAAGAGCCGCCACCAATATCGAACAGAACGATACCGTCAGTATCCCGTTCGACAAGCGAACCGCAGCCGGAAACCGCCAGCCGCGCCTCGGTGCGGCGGTCGATGACCTCGAGCGACAGTCCCGTTTCCGCCTTGACGCGAGACAGAAACTCCGCGCCGTTCACCGCCGAACGGCAGGCCTCCGTCGCGATCAAACGGGAGCGGCGCACGGAGCGTAGGCGAAGCTTGTCGGCGCAAACCTTGAGGGCTTCGATCGCCCGGTCCATGGCGGCATCTCCGAGCCGCCCGCTTGCCGCTAGTCCTTCTCCAAGCCGCACGATGCGCGAAAAGGCGTCGATGACCCGGAACTGACCGGGACGGCCGGGTATGGCTACAAGCAGCCGGCAATTGTTCGTGCCGAGATCGAGGGCGGCAAACACAGGCAGATCCTGCGCGGGTGCGCGACGAGGCGTCGCTCCTATCTGCTGCGCGTTCGGATTGGTGGGCTGTTGCGCGGAGGGTGAGCCGTTCGCTGATAGCGGGACATCCGGTTTCGCGGACGGCACGTTCGATACGGAATCGCGCGCGAACACCTTTCGCCCGCGTCGGCGTTTGCGGCGTTTTCTCGATTTCGGCTTGTCGTGCCGCGTCGCGTCTGGCGCCTGTCCGTTGCCGGACCGTGTTTCCACTGGATGGTCCGAAACCCAACCGGCCGACGGACCTCGTCTCCCGTCGGAAGCGAAGTCCCCAGACGTCCCTGCACCCGGCGCAAGCACGCCGGAATCGGGGTCTTCCACTTGCGTTTTCCTTTTGGCGCCGCGCGAACCGGAACGGACGCTGCATGCGCTTTCATTCTTCGTTGACGTCACAGTAGCAGGGCCCGCTGCAATCACAACCCCCTGATTTTTCTGAGCGTGCTGCTCTTCGTCACAGCGAATGAGGTCGGAATTGCTTGCCAGCGAAGAAAGCGGTTCTATCATCCATCAGCACAGCTTCCGACGACGCTGTTGAACTGATCACCCGGGCGGCGGAGCGACCCTTACGGCATGAAATGGAAGGACTATATCTGGCCGGCCATCGGTCTTGCCGCAGTAGCCTTGTCCGTATGGCTGCTCTACGAGGAGTTGCGCGGAATTTCGCTTGACGATGTCGGTGACGGGCTGGCCGCTATCCCGCTTCATCAATGGCTGCTCTCTGCGCTAGGCTCGATCGTCGCCTACGCCGCGCTCGCCGGATATGACCACATTGCTCTGCTGCATATCGGCAAGAAGGTGCACTGGCTGTTCATCTCGCTCTGTTCCTTCACCACCTATGCGCTTTCTCACAACATTGGCGGTTCAGTCCTTTCCGGGGCAGTCATCCGTTATCGCGCCTACGGTTCAAAGGGCTTGACTGCCGCCGATGTCGGGATCCTGGTCGCCGTCTGTTGGTTCACCTTCATCCTGGCAACAGTGGCGGTGGCTGGCGTCGTGCTGGTCATGCAGCCTTGGGTGCTCGGCCGATATTTCGAAGGCGTGCCGACAATCGTCGCGCTGGCAATCGGCCTCACGATGCTCGGGCTTGTGGCGCTTTACGCGTTCGGAAGCTGGCTGCACCTGAAGCCATTGCACATCCGGGGTCTCGACATTCACTACCCGAAACCCCGCATTGTTCTCAGACAGTTGATTATTGGTCCGATCGAGTTGCTTGGCGCTGCGGCGACCATTTATTTCGCCCTGCCGGAGGCAGGAAATCCCGGCTTCATTGCCGTGCTCGGCGTTTTTATCGCCTCATTCTCGGTCGCGCAGATTTCCCATGCTCCGGGCGGGCTTGGCGTGCTCGAGATCGTGTTTCTTTCGGGGCTTTCCGAAATGGACCCCGCTGCAGTGCTATCAGCGCTGCTCGTCTTCCGGCTGTTCTATCTGATCATCCCGCTCGTCATTGCGCTGGTCATCGTGCTGGTCTTCGAACGATCCCAGTTCGCACGGCAATGGTCGCGCCCGTTGCCGCCGGACTCCAGTTGGCCCTGAGGGCAATGATCATTCCCACTCGATCGTGCCGGGCGGCTTGCTCGTCACATCGTAGACGACACGGTTGATGCCCTTCACCTCATTGATGATACGCGTGGCGGCGCGGCCAAGGAACTCCATGTCGTAGTGGTAAAAATCCGCGGTCATGCCGTCGATCGATGTGACCGCGCGCAGCGCGCAGACGAATTCGTAGGTACGTCCGTCGCCCATGACGCCAACGGTCTGCACCGGCAACAAAACGGCGAAGGCCTGCCATATGGCGTCGTAGAGCCCGGCCTTCCTGATTTCATCCAGATAAATGGCGTCGGCCTCGCGCAGGATTTCGAGCTTTTCGCGCGTAATGCCCCCCGGACAGCGGATAGCAAGACCCGGTCCCGGGAATGGATGCCGCCCGATGAAACTCTCGGGAAGACCGAGTTCCCTGCCGAGCGCCCGCACCTCGTCCTTGAAGAGCTCGCGCAACGGCTCCACCAGCTTCATGTTCATGCGTTCGGGCAGGCCGCCGACATTGTGGTGAGATTTGATCGTCACCGACGGTCCGCCGGTGAAGGAAACGCTCTCGATCACGTCCGGGTAGAGTGTGCCCTGCGCCAGGAAATCCGGCGCCTTGCCCTCCCGGGCTAGCTTCTTCGCCTCTTCCTCGAACACTTCGATGAAGAGCCGCCCGATCGTCTTGCGCTTCCGCTCCGGATCGCCCTCGCCCTCCAGCGCGCCGATGAACATGTCGGCAGCTTTCACATGGACCAGCGGAATATTGTAGTGTTCGCGGAACATTGCGGCGACTTCCGCCGCCTCGTTCTTCCGCATCAGGCCGTGGTCGACAAAAATGCAGGTGAGGCGCTCGCCGATCGCTTCGTGTATCAGGACAGCGGCCACCGAAGAGTCCACTCCGCCCGAAAGGGCACAAATCACCCTGCCGTCGCCGACCTGTTTCCGAATCGCTTCAATCGCATGGTCGCGATAGGCCCGCATCGTCCAGTCGCCCTTGATGCCGGCGATGTTGTGGACGAAATTTGCCAGCAATTTCGCGCCGTCGGGCGTGTGCACCACCTCGGGGTGGAATTGCACGGCATAGAAGCGCCGCTTCTCATCGGCAATCGCGGCGAAAGGCGCGCCCGGCGACGTGCCGACAACCCTGAAGCCCTCAGGGATTGCAGTGACTCTATCACCGTGGCTCATCCAGACCTGGTGGCGCGTGCCTTTGGCCCAGACGCCATTGAACAGAGGGTTCTCTTCCTGGATTTCGAGAAACGCCCGGCCAAATTCGCGATGGTGGCCGGCCTCGACCTTGCCGCCGAGCTGAGCGCACATGGTCTGTTCGCCGTAGCAGATGCCTAGAACGGGAATACCTGCCTCGAAGATCGCATCGGGGGCACGCGGGCTGCCGATGTCGACCGTGGAATGCGGACTGCCGGAGAGGATAACAGCCTTCGGCTTGATTCTGCGAAAGCCTTCGTCCGCGGATTGGAAGGGAACGATCTCGGAAAAGACGCCAGCTTCTCGGACGCGCCGGGCGATCAGCTGCGTAACCTGGCTGCCGAAGTCAACGATCAGAACGGTGTCAGGGTTGGGGGAGTTTTTCATGGCGGGCGTTTAAAGAAAGAAACGAGTCGGCGCAATGGCTGCCTGGGGCGCGACGCGAATTTCGCTCGGGCGAGCGGCCTGCGGCGTCGCGTGCCGTCAGCCCTGACCGAGTCTCTTTGACCGGTTGGTTCTTGACAAGAGGCTTCGGTTTGGGGTGTTGCGGGTTCTCAGATGAGATCGATACTCCGAAGCGAGGGTTTGCGATTGAACATCACACTCTACGGCATCAAGAACTGCGACACCGTCAAGAAAGCACGTGCGTGGCTGGACCGCTGTGGACTGGCCTATACGTTCCACGACTATCGGGTTGACGGTCTCGATCCGCGTCTTCTGCGCTCCTGGAGCGAAACCCTGGGTTGGGAAACATTGCTCAATCGTGCGTCGACAACGTTCCGCGGACTGCCCGAGGCCGACAAGCAAAACCTCGATGAGCAGAAAGCGCTGGCGCTGATGCTTGCACAGCCATCCATGATCAAGCGGCCGGTGCTCGATGCGGAAGGCCGGCTGGCGGTCGGCTTCAAGCAGGACCGCTATGAAAGGATGACCACCGGCTCTGAGTGAGGCAGCAACGTTTGCGAGTTGCGAGGCGCACTCCGAACGATCAAAGCGCGCCTCGGGACGCTGATTCGCTTCGATCGGCTACGCCCATTCGCCTCGCCGAATAACCGGCACGACGCTGCCGTCCTTGTTCACGCCATCGATATCGATCTCTCCCGAACCGATCATCCAGTCGATATGGATAAGGCTCTTGTTTCCGCCTTTCGCGGCGATCTGGTCCGGGCTGAGCGAGCCTCCGCCGACAAAGCATGAAGCGTAACACTGCCCGAGCGCGATGTGAGAAGCTGCGTTCTCGTCGAAGAGCGTGTTGAAGAACAGGAGTCCGCTCTGGGCGATCGGTGAGGAGTGCGGCACGAGCGCGACTTCGCCGAGGCGGCGCGCGCCGTCGTCCGTGTCGAGAACCTTGTTCAGCACTTCCTCGCCGCGTGTGGCCTTGGCGTCCACGATGCGGCCGCCTTCGAAGCGGACCGAAATCCCATCGATCAGCGTGCCCTGATAGGACAGGGGCTTGGTGCTCGTCACCCGCCCGTCGACACGCCATGCATGCGGCGTCGTGAACACTTCCTCGGTCGGAATGTTCGGGTTGCAGACGATCCCGTTTTTCGCTGTCTCGGCTCCGCCGTTCCACTTGTGATCATCGGCAAGTCCGACCGTCAGATCGGTGCCCGGGCCCTTGAAATGGAGAGCATGGAACGCCCGGTCGTTAAGCCACGCTGTCCGTCGGTTCAAGGCGGCGTTGTGGGCACTCCAGGCTGCAACCGGATCGCCCGTGCCCACCCGGGATGCGGCAAAAATCGCTTCCGCCAGTTTTGCGACGGCAGTGTTTTCATCGTCGTTTGGAAACACCTGCCTTGCCCAGGCGGGCGTCGGATAGGCGACTATGTTCCAGTTGGTGTCGAATCCGGTGATTTTCTCGAGCGCCGGACGGTAAGCAATCGAATTGGCGCGGTTGGCGCGGCCGACTTTCGCCGGGTCTTCTCCGGAAAGGAGCATGGGGTTGTCGCCGCGCACGGCAAGTCGGGCTGCACCGTTGGAAAAGGCCTTGGCCATGCCGTCGTAGAGCCAGCCTTCGGCGCGGTCGAAACTGAGGTCCGGGCCGTATCGGTAGCGCATCAGCGTCGTCTCATCATCGGAATAGAGCGCAGTGACGATGCCGGCGCCCGCCTTGTATGCATGCTCCGTGATCCTGCGAACCAAAGGCAGCGCGGCGATGGGCGCCGTCAGCACAAGATCCTGTCCCTTTTGAAGCCCAAGCCCAACTCTGACAGCCACTTCGGCGAGCTGGTCGAGTTTCACCGGATCGATCGGCGGCGATGCATTTTCGGCGCGAGCTGTCATGGTGAATTGCTTCCTCCGGAAAAGTCTACAGTATCGGACCGAAAAGTGCGAAGCGGTTTTCGGATGAATCCGATGCACAAACAAAGGCTTGGAGCAAGTCGCCCGATTCCGGGATTTCGCTTTCCGGCGAGTCGCTCCAAGTCACATAGACCCGGCAGCCTGTTTTCGCCACCCCCTCTCGGGGACAGTTGAAAGGTGCAAGGGCAAGACGCCGGCGCTCACCTGTCGCCCGTGCCGAGGAATTTTTCTGCGAGCCGCGATAAAAACAGGAGCATGAGGGCGGCCTGGTCGATCGTAGCAGTGCCGATCCCGCCCCGGCAGACGGCATCGCCGCTGTCTTCCTCG
>JBEVEP010000285.1:0-3972 GCA_040512755.1 Mesorhizobium sp. | reverse complement strand
GGTGCCGGGCCGGTCGCGTGGCGGAAACGCGGCTGGAAATTTTCATCCGAGGCCCGGGCCCGCTTCGCGGCTCCCCCGCACCGGCAGAGGCCACCGCGGGGGCCCCGACGATCGGGCAAGACCACCGGCGGGGTGACGAGCGGTCGACCGCAGGTCGGCGAAAAGCCAACGCGATTTGGCTTTTCGAGCGAGGAACGCCCGGAGCCATAGCGGAGGGCTGGGAAGGCGCCATACATTTACTTTACGAGGTGCCGACCCGGCGCCCCGCTTCCCGACTGCTCCCGACAGGGAGAGTTCTTTGACAATGGCCAGACCGGAAACGGGGCGTGGCAACGGAGAAGCTTGTGTTGAAAGCCCCCTCCACGGCACGCTGCGAGCGCATCTCCGTGACCAAGGCTCGGCCTTGCCCTTCAGGTCACCCCACCCTACTGTCGCCGGCGATAAAAACCGGAGTCTGGAATGCGTTTTGAAGGAACAGCGGCCTACGTTGCCGACAAGGATCTGATGGTGGCGGTTAACGCGTCGATCGCGCTGGAGCGGCCGCTTCTGGTCAAGGGCGAGCCCGGCACAGGCAAGACGGAACTCGCCAGGCAGGTGGCCGCGGCCCTGGGACTCGACCTTCTGGAGTGGAACGTCAAATCGACGACCAAGGCGCAGCAGGGCCTTTATGAGTATGATGCTGTGTCGCGCCTGCGCGACAGCCAGCTCGGCGATGACCGCTTCAACGATATCCGTAACTACATCAAGCGTGGCAAGCTCTGGGAAGCATTCACGGCCGACAGGAAGGTCGTGCTTTTGATCGACGAGATCGACAAGGCTGACATCGAGTTCCCGAACGACCTTCTGCAGGAACTCGACCGCATGGAGTTCTATGTCTACGAAACCGACGAGACAATTCGTGCCCGGCACCGGCCGATTGTCATCATCACGTCGAACAATGAGAAGGAGTTGCCCGACGCCTTCCTGCGCCGCTGCTTCTTCCATTACATCCGCTTCCCCGACGTCGAAACGCTCCACCGCATCGTCGACGTGCATTATCCCGGGATCAAGCACAATCTGGTGAGGGCGGCGCTGACGCAGTTCTACGAGGTCCGCGACGTGCCGGGGCTCAAGAAGAAACCATCGACATCCGAAGCGCTCGACTGGATCAGGCTGCTCGTCGCGGATGACATCCAGCCGGAGGATTTGCGCGGCGATGCGAAGAATGCATTGCCGAAGCTGCATGGCGCACTGCTGAAGAACGAACAGGATGTGCACCTTTTCGAGCGGCTGGCATTCATGGCGCGGCGCCAGCAGGGGTGAAGAGCGATCCGCGCAGCGGGCAAAAGCCAACCGTTGGCTTTTCGAGCGACGAACAACCGAGCGATAGCGAAGGGCCGGGGAACATCAAACTTCTTTCGGGAGTGATATTTGACCGACATTACCATCCGCCCGCTCGAGTCCACTGATCACGCCGACTGGCGGCGGCTGTGGACCGCCTATCTCACCTTCTATAACGCCACCGTGCCGGATGAGGTCTACGTCGCCACTTGGGAACGGCTGTTTACGGAAGGCGAGTTCGAGCCGAAAGGGTTTGTGGCCTTGCTCGAGGGCGAACCCGTCGGCCTCGTTCACTACATCTATCATCGCACCTGCTGGTCGGTCGCCAACAATTGCTATCTGCAGGATCTGTTTGCCGATCCGGACGTCAGGGGAAAAGGCGTGGGCGCAGCGCTGATCGAAGCAGTGCGGCAGGAAGCGGAGAAGGCGGGCACCAAGAACGTTTACTGGATGACCCACGAGACGAATGCGACTGCCCGCAAACTCTACGATCGCGTGGCCCGGCGCACCGGCTTCATCGAATATGATCTATTGTAGGCTGCCATGTTCATTCCTTTCTTCCTCGAACTGAAGGCTGCCCGTGTTCCGGTCTCGCTCAGGGAATATCTCACCCTGCTCGAAGGCATGGAGGCTGAACTGGTCAGCTACGACGTCGAGGGTTTCTACTATCTCGCGCGCGCGGCTCTGGTGAAGGATGAACGCCATATCGACCGTTTCGATCAGGTCTTCAGCCACGTCTTCAAAGGCGTCGAAGCCGTTTCGGGCGAAGCCGCCGTCGACGTGGCGAATATCCCCGAAGAATGGTTGCGCAGGCTTGCTGAGAAACACCTGAGCGAAGAGGAAAAGAAACTGGTCGAGGCCCTCGGCGGATTTGAGAAATTGATGGAGACGCTGAAGCAGCGCCTCCAGGAACAGAAAGGGCGTCATCAAGGCGGCTCGAAATGGATCGGAACTGCCGGCACCTCGCCCTTCGGCGCTTATGGCTACAATCCCGAAGGCGTGCGGATTGGCCAGCATGAGAGCCGGCATCGCCGCGCGGTGAAAGTCTGGGACAAGCGCGAGTTCCGGAACTTTGACGACTCCGTCGAGTTGGGTACGCGCAATATCAAGGTGGCGTTGAAACGGCTGCGACGCTGGGTCCGGGAGGGCGCGGAGGAGGAATTCGACCTGCCGGGCACGATCCATGCCACCGCCGAGCACGGCTATCTCGACGTCCGAACGCGCCCGGAACGGCGCAACTCCGTGAAACTGTTGATGTTCTTTGATGTCGGCGGTTCGATGGACGATCACATCAGGATCGTCGAGGAGTTGTTTTCGGCCGCGCGCGTAGAGTTTCGCCAACTCGAATATTTCTACTTCCACAATTGTCTCTACGAAGGTGTGTGGAAGGACAATCGCCGGCGTCATTCCGAAACCATGGCGACCTATGACGTGCTCCACAAATACGGGCATGACTATAAGGTTGTCTTTGTTGGCGATGCATCGATGTCACCCTATGAGATCGCCTATGCCGGAGGGTCGGTCGAGCACTGGAACCCGGAACCCGGCGCGCTGTGGCTGCAGCGCGTGCTCCAGCAATGGCCAAACGCGGTCTGGATCAACCCCGTGCCAGAGAAGCATTGGACCTATACCCATTCGATCGGAATGATCCGCGATATGTTCGGAGGCCGCATGTATCCGCTCACGCTTGCCGGATTGGACAGCGCTACGCGCGACCTCTCTCGAAAGCATTAGGGGGCCATGATTTCGATCAAGGCGCGTCGCAATCCGTACTTTGCTTTGCCCATCTTCTCGCCCGAAAAGTCTGGCAGCTTTTCCAAGGCGTCCCAAAGGCTACTGCGCCAGAGAATTTTCGGAACCGACGGATCATGAGCGAATTCAGGATAGGCGAGGCAAAGCCGAACTTTTTCCAGGCGCGTTGGCGCAGGCTTGTTCCTCTCGACCGTCTGTTTTGGCGCGACATGGTCCTCGTTGGTACCGGCGTGAATCTTGTTAGTTCCGCGGCAGCGCTTGCCGCCCTCGGGGCAAAGCTGCCCCTGAGCGTCGCGCTGGCCGTCCACTTCCTTCCCGTCCCCTACAACGTCTTTCTTTTCCTGGCCGTATGGCGCACTGCCGCCGCTCAGCCCGGGCCGCTCGCCTCGCTGGCGCAAATTGCAGCCGCGATATGGCTGATATTCGCAACGGCCGTTTGAGAGCGGAATTCGCAGCCGAGCCTCAGGCAATGCCGAACCCGCCAGTAGAGAGCGGCACTCTGTTTCTGCCTGGGCGAAAAATGCAAGCATGTGCAACTGCGGGGATGATATCGGTGGTGCCGCCTGACAAGGCGGTGTCAGGCGGCGAGTGGGGAGAGACCCCCGTCTACGCTCTGGGTTGCAGAGCAAACTTCCCCACAATGGCCTCGTACCATCCCGACGCCACCGCGGTTATGGCTGGAAATGCAAAAGCCTTGGTGTTCCGTGAAGGAGATATGCCGTGCAACCACCAAGTGCGGCCTCCGATCACAGACTTCAGGTACCCTTCGACACAAAATGCGAGCATTTTCCTCTTGTGCTATCACGGATTGTGCATTTTACTTGTCACAGCGTGCTCACTCGACAGTTTGGGATTGCGCATCTCGTCAACTTTTGGGCAAGAAGCGACAGTCAGCAGAAG
>JBEVEP010000185.1:0-9482 GCA_040512755.1 Mesorhizobium sp. | reverse complement strand
TCTCTCCTCCCGGCCGGCGGGCTCCCCGCGTGGGGGGGGTTGGGGGCGCGCTGGCCAGAGGGGGGCAACGTAGAGCCCCTTCGCCGATGGACGTCATCGGCACGCAAGGAGCGGCCAGAGGGGGGCGCGACGGAGAGCGACCTTTCCAAGAAGGCCTGGCAGGCCGCAGCCGCTGTCGTTGACCCGGAAATTCCCTGCGTGACCATTGCCGATCTCGGCATCCTGCGCTCGGTCGAGGTGGATGGCGACGTGGCAGTGGCCAAGGTCACGCCGACTTATTCGGGTTGCCCTGCCGTGCTGGCGATCGAACTGGCGGTGGAAGCCGCGCTCCGCGATGCCGGGTTCGATGTACGCGTCGAGCGCCAGATGTCACCCGCCTGGACGACCGACTGGATCACCGAGGAGGGCCGCGACAAGCTGAGGGCCTATGGCATTGCGCCACCCGCGACGGCATCGGGATCGATCCGCGCATTGTTTGGAGAGATTGAGGCTGAGTGCCCGAAATGCGGGTCGGCTGACACGCAACGACTATCGGAATTCGGCTCCACGGCCTGCAAGGCGCTCTACCGGTGCAGGACCTGCGCCGAGCCGTTCGACTATTTCAAGTGCATCTGAGGTAGACTGGTGGCGCGCCGCTTTCACGAACTCAAGGTGGCAGAGATCGATCGGCAGACTCCGGAGGCCGTCTCGCTCGCCTTCGAAATACCGGATGACCTGAAGGAGACATTTGCGTTCCGCCCCGGCCAATATCTGACGCTAGCCGCCGACATCGACGGCGAAGAGGCGCGGCGCTCCTATTCGATTTGTTCGGTGCCCGGCGAGTCCTTTCTGCGAGTGGGTGTGAAGAAGGTGGCGGACGGGCGCTTTTCAAGCTTCGTCAACGACCGCCTCGATGTGGGCGACACCATCCGCGTGATGCCGCCACAGGGGCGCTTCACGTCGCTGATCGGTGACAGGCACGACTATATCCTGATTGCATCGGGATCGGGCATTACGCCCATGCTGTCGATCGCCCGGACAGTGCTCGGCCACGAGCCCGAGAGCACGGTGACGCTGATCTATGGCAACCGCACGACAGCCACGATCATGTTTCGCGAAGAACTGGAGGACCTCAAGGACCGGCATTTGCGGCGCTTTGCGCTCATCCACGTGCTTTCGCGCGAAAAGCAGGATGTCGAGCTTCTCAACGGACGCATCGACGGAACGCGTATCCGGGCGATGACAGAGCGCGGCCTGATTGATCCGCGACGCGCCGACGGCGTGTTCCTGTGCGGGCCGGGCGAAATGATCGATGACGTCGCCGGCGCACTGCAAGCACTGGGCGTTCCGGAAGACAGGGTTCGTTTCGAGCGCTTCACACCTGCCGGCGGGATTGCGCCCAGAAGGACGCCCTCGCCCGCCGCTCGCGACGCCGTGACCAGAGGCGTGACGGTGGAGGTGATGCTCGACGGGATGCGGCGCGGTTTCCAGATGGCCAATGCCGATCAGTCCGTACTCGACGCGGCGCGCGAGGCAGGCATCGAATTGCCCTATTCCTGCGCCGGCGGCATGTGCTGCACTTGCCGCTGCAGGGTTGTCGAAGGCTCGGCGGAGATGGCCGTCAACTATTCGCTGGAGAAATGGGAGATCGAAGCGGGTTTCACGCTGGCTTGTCAATCGCGCCCCACGAGCGCAAGACTCGTCCTCGATTTCGATGCCGCCTAGACTTGGTCTTTCATGTCTGCGCATCGCTCCCTCCGAAACTCTCAAAGCCCGGGATCGACGCGCGAGGGAAGAGCATGACGCCGGACGAAATTGCGCAAAGAAGTGCCGACGCAATGTGGGCGCGCGATGACGCCTCGAAATGGCTGGGTGCACGGCTCGATGCCGTCGGTCCGGGCACCGCTTCGATGTCGATGACAGTGGAAAAGCACCACACCAACGGCCACGACATCTGCCATGGCGGGTTCATCTTCACACTGGCGGATTCCGCCTTTGCTTTCGCGTGCAATTCCTACAACCAGGTAGCGGTGGCCCAGCACAATACTATCAGCTTTATCTCACCTGGCGTGCTTGGTGACCGCTTGACCGCCGAGGCGCGGGAGATAAGCCGCAACGGCCGCTCTGGGCTCTACGACGTGCGCGTGACAAACCAGGATGGCCGCCTGATCGCCGAATTCAGGGGCGCCTCCCGTGTCATCACAGGCGCCCACTTTGTGGACGGCGTAGCGGAAGGGTAGCGGAATGAGGAATCTGGCGCCACGCAAGGAAGAACTCGATCCCATCGAGATCGCGTCGCGCGACGAAATCCAGGCGCTCCAATTGAACCGGCTGAAATGGTCACTCGGCCATGCCTATGCGAATGTGCCGCATTACCGGAAGAGCTTTGACGCGGCGGGCGTGCATCCGGGCGATCTTCGCACCCTTGCCGACCTGAGGAAGTTTCCCTTCACGGTCAAGGCGGACCTGCGCGAAAACTATCCGTTCGGCATGTTCGCCGTGCCGCGCGAGAAGGTGGCCCGTATCCACGCCTCGTCCGGCACCACGGGCAAGCCCACCGTCGCCGGCTATACGAAGCACGATCTCGACGTCTGGGCGGATTGCATGGCGCGTTCGCTCCGCGCCTCGGGAACCCGGCCCGGCGACGTCGTTCACGTCGCGTATGGATATGGACTCTTCACCGGCGGTCTAGGCGCCCATTACGGCGCGGAGCGGCTGGGATGTACGGTCGTTCCGGTCTCCGGCGGGATGACCGCCAGGCAAGTCACGTTGATTGAGGACTTCCGGGCGACCACGATCATGGTCACCCCCTCCTACCTGCTGTCGATCCTTGACGAATATCGCACGCAGGGGCTCGATCCGCGCAAGAGCCCGCTCCAGGTCGGCATTTTTGGGGCGGAACCCTGGACCAACGCCATGCGGGCCGAAATCGAGCAGGCTTTCGACATGCATGCGATCGATATCTACGGACTGTCGGAGGTGATCGGCCCGGGCGTCGCCAACGAATGCGTGGAGACGAAAGACGGGCTGCATATTTGGGAAGACCATTTCTATCCCGAGATCATCGATCCCCAGAGCGGAGAGCCGGTGGCCGAGGGCGAGATGGGTGAACTCGTTTTCACTTCGCTCACCAAGGAAGCTTTCCCGATTGTCCGCTATCGCACCCGCGATCTCACGCGGCTTTTGCCCGGAACCGCGCGAACTATGCGGCGGATGGAGAAGGTCACCGGCCGTTCGGACGACATGATGATCCTGCGCGGCGTCAATGTCTTCCCGACCCAGATCGAGGAGCAGATCCTCAAGGTCAAAAGCCTTGCCCCGCACTTCCAGATCGAACTCTGGCGGGAAGGCAGGCTGGATTGCATGACCGTCCATGTGGAAGCGGCGGCGCACGCTGCATCTACCGAAGTACGGACCGCGTCGGCGCATGCGCTGCACGAGCGTATAAAGGAGGTCATCGGAGTCAATGTCGTCGTCGACGTGACCGAGCCGGAAGGCGTGGCCCGCAGCCAGGGCAAGGCACAGCGCATTGTTGACAATCGGCCCAAGAACGGATGACCAAACATAGGTGCCTCCCATGAGCCGCATCTTCCTGCAGAGCTATGCCGCCGGCAAATGGCTGCCCCCATCCGGCACGGTCAGTGAACTGAAAAGCGCCGTCACCGGCAAGGTGGTTGCCGAACTGGGCACAAGCGGGCTCGACTTCGGCGCCATGGCGAACCACGCCCGCGAGGTGGGCGGCCATGTGCTGCGCCGGACGACATTCCATGAACGGGCCGCACTGCTGAAGGCGCTGGCGCAATATCTGAACGAGCGGCGCGAAACGCTATACGAACTGTCATACGATACCGGCGCGACCAAGGCCGATGCGATGATCGACATCGACGGCGGCATCTCGACGCTATTTGTCTACGCATCGAAAGGCCGGAGGGAACTGCCCGACGACATCATTCTGACCGAGGGCGCATTGGAACGCCTATCAAGAAGTGGCGCCTTCGTCGGCCAGCATGTCGCAACATCACTGCAGGGCGTCGCCATTCACATCAACGCCTTCAACTTTCCTGTCTGGGGCATGCTGGAAAAGCTGGCGCCGACTTTGCTGGCTGGTGTGCCGGCCATTGTAAAACCGGCCTCGGCGACAGCCTGGGTCGCGGAAGCCTGTTTCAGAATGCTCGCGGAGTCCGGCATTCTGCCCGAGGGAGCGGTGCAGTTCATTGCAGGCCCGGCCGGCAACTTGCTCGACCGGCTTTCGGATCAGGATGTCGTTTCCTTCACCGGTTCGGCGGCGACGGCCGAAATGCTGCGCTCCAACAGGAACGTCCTGAGAAATTCCGTCCGCTTCATCGCCGAGCAGGATTCTCTCAACGCCTCCATCCTGGGTCCGGATGCCGCGCCAGGAACCCCGGAGTTCGAGTTCTTCATCAAGGAAGTGCACCGCGAGATGACCGCGAAGGCCGGGCAGAAATGCACCGCGATCCGCCGCATCATTGTCCCCAACGCACAGCGGGGCGCGGTCATCGATGCCGTCATAGCGCGTCTGGCGGCAACGGTCGTCGGTGATCCGCGCAACGAAGCGACCCGTATGGGCGCACTGGCGAGCCTCGACCAGCGTACCGATGTGCTGCGGAAGGCTGAAATCATCGGAAGCGACGCGCGGCGCGTCTTTGGTGATCCCGAGAACTTCAAGCTGGAAGGCGCGGACCGCGAGGCAGGCGCTTTCGTGCCGCCGATGCTGTTTGTCTGCGACGACCCCGACGATGCGGAAAACGTCCACGTCACCGAGGCCTTCGGCCCGGTATCGACGGTGATGGGCTACCGCGACCTGAACAATGCATTCCAGCTTGCCAATCTCGGCAAGGGTTCGCTGGTGGCATCGGTGTTCACGCACGATCCGGTGGTCGCCCGGGCCGCGGTAGCCCAAACCGGGGCTTATCACGGACGGCTCTACTTCGCCGATCGTGACACCGGGAAGGAAGCGACAGGCCACGGGTCGCCGCTGCCGCACATGGTCCATGGCGGACCGGGCCGTGCCGGTGGCGGCGAGGAACTCGGTGGCATTCGTGGCGTCCTCCATTACATGCAGCGGACTGCCGTGCAGGCCAGTCCCGACCTCCTTGCCGGCATCACCCGGAGCTATGTGCCCGGATCGCGAATTGTCGAGAAGGAGACCCACCCGTTCCGCTTGCGCTTTTCCGAGCTGGAGATCGGTCATACGGTCAACACGAAAGCCCGCACGATCACGCTGGAAGACATCGAGCACTTCGCAGCATTCACGGGCGATACTTTCTACGCCCATATGGATGAGGAAGCGGCGAAGGCCAACCCGTTCTTCTCCGGACGCGTGGCGCATGGCTATCTCGTGCTTTCGCTCGCAGCAGGACTTTTCGTCGATCCAGCGCCCGGTCCCGTTCTCGCCAACTACGGTCTGGACAATCTGCGCTTCATGAAGCCTGTGTCCCCGGGCGACAGCATCAGGGTCAGGCTTACGGTCAAGCAAAAGACCCGCCGCAACGAGGATTACGGCGAGGTACGCTGGGACGTCGGCATCTACAATCAGAACGATGAGCAGGTCGCAGGCTACGACCTGCTGACGATGAACGCGATGTGAAGATGTGAGGTTCTGTCCGCCGCGCCGATACAAAGCACCGGCTTGCCTTACAGCATCAAAAGAAAAAGGGGGCGGTTGCCCGCCCCCTTTTTCTTCTATCCTTTATGCTGTGACTACTGCAGCGCCTTGTCGGTGATCTCCTTGGTGAAGGCGCCCTGGGGCTCCTTGGTGATGACCGGATCTGAACCACCGCCGAGCAAGGTCTTCACCGTGCGCTGATAGTCCGCTTCGTCGAGCGCACCATTCGAGCCAGCGGTCAGCTTGGCGATCTCGCCCATCATGCGCTTCTGATGTGTTTCGGTCTGTGCGCCGGTCGAGTCATTCTCGAGCACGATCATCGCGGCCTCGTCAGGATTCTCCTCGGCATATTTCCAGCCCTTCATGGAAGCGCGTACGAAACGCACCATCTTGTCCACGAAGGCAGGATCCTTGAGCTTGTCTTCCAGCACATAGATGCCGTCTTCCAACGTCGCCACACCCTGATCCTCATACTTGAAAGTGACGAGGTCCTCCGGCTTGATGCCGGCATCGATCACCTGCCAATACTCGTTGTAGGTCATGGTCGAGATGCAGTCGGCCTGCTTCTGGATCAGCGGATCCACGTTGAAGCCCTGTTTCAGCACGGTCACTCCGTCAGCGCCGCCCTGTGTCGGAATGCCTAGAGTGCTCATCCAGGACAGGAACGGATACTCATTGCCGAAGAACCAGACGCCCAGCGTCTTGCCCTTGAAGTCTTCCGGCTTGGTAATGCCGGTCTCCTTGCGGCAGGTCAGCATCATGCCCGATGACTTGAACGGCTGAGCAATGTTGACGACCGGCACGCCCTTCTCTCGCGTGGCCAGCGCGGACGGCATCCAGTCGATGATGACGTCGGCTCCGCCACCGGCCAGCACCTGAGGCGGCGCGATGTCGGGCCCGCCCGGCTTGATCTCGACATCGAGGTTCTCTTCCTCGTAATAGCCCTTGTCCTTGGCAACGTAATAGCCAGCGAACTGCGCCTGCGTTACCCACTTTAACTGGAGCGTGACCTTGTCCGCCGCCAGCGCCTGAAATGCTGCCAGCGACATGGCGCCGGCAAGCACCGAGACCATTAGTTTTTTCATTTCGCTTCCCTCTGAAGTTAGCCCAAGACTTCGTCTACCCACCACGGACAGACGGATGCCAAAATGTAACGACCCTTTCGATCAGGGTGACCACGCCATAAAAGACCGAACCCGCGAGGGCTGCAACCGCGATTTCAGCCCAGACCATGTCGACGCTCAATCGGCCTACCTCGGTGGAAATGCGAAAGCCCATGCCGACGATGGGTGTTCCGAAAAACTCGGCAACGATGGCCCCGATCAAGGCCAGCGTGGAATTGATCTTCAGCGCGTTGAAGATAAAGGGCGCCGCGGCTGGCAGACGCAGTTTGAACAGGGTCTGCCAGTAGCCCGCCGCATAGGTGCGCATCAGGTCGCGCTCCATGGAACTCGCCGCTGCAAGCCCTTGAACCGTGTTCACTAGCATCGGGAAGAACGTCATGATGATGACCACCGCCGCCTTCGAAGGCCAGTCGAAGCCGAACCACATCACCATGATGGGCGCGACCCCGATGATGGGAAGCGCCGAGACGAAATTGCCCAGCGGCAGCAGCCCGCGCTGAAGGAAGGGCGAACGGTCGATCGCGATCGCGGCCAGGAAGCCGGAGCCGCAGCCGAGCGCATAGCCGATCAACACGGCCTTCAAAAAAGTCTGGCGGAAATCCGCCCATAATGTGGGCAGAGAGCTGACAATGCGGGCCCAAATCGCGGAAGGTGGCGGCAGGAGCACGAAGGGAACGTTGAAGCCGCGAACCATGCCTTCCCAAAGCACCAGGATGGTCACGCCGAATAGCACCGGAACCGCAAGCCGGAACAGCCGCCGAAGCAACGGATTGGACGGGTTCTGGCGGACGAGCCACTCGTTGACCGCCCATGCGGCGATCCAGAAGGCAAACGCAGCGATGATGAAGCCGACCCTCATGCCGCGCCTCCCATCCGCCGCAACACGAGCCGTTGCGCGATCCCGACGGCCATGACCAGGACGGCGGCGATTGCCGCGGCGGCGAACAATGCCGACCAGATCTGCACCGTTTGTCCATAATAGGAGCCGGCGAGAAGGCGTGCGCCCAGACCGGCGACCGCGCCCGTGGGCAGTTCACCAACGATCGCCCCGACCAGGCTGATCGCGACCGCGACCTTCATCGATGTGAACAGATACGGCATCGAGCTCGGCCAGCGCAGCTTCCAGAAGGTCTGCGTTGGGCTGGCATTGTAGGTGTGCATCAGGTCGAGCTGGATCGTTTCGGGGCTCCGCAGCCCCTTCACCATGCCGACAGCGACCGGGAAGAAGGAAAGATAGGTGGAGATCATGGCTTTTGGCAGCAACCCGGTCATTCCGATCGCGTTGAGCACGACGATGATCATCGGGGCAATCGCGAGGATCGGAATGGTCTGGCTGGCGACAATCCAGGGCATTACGGAACGATCCGCTGCGCGATTGTGGACGATGAACACGGCAAGCAGAATTCCGAGCGCTGTCCCCATCGCGAACCCGAGCAGTGTCGACGAGAGCGTCACCCAGCTGTGATAGACGAGGCTGCGCTTGGAGGTGGGACTGAGTTCGAAGGTCGTCCTCCAGATCTCCGCGATAACTTGATGGGGCGACGGCAGCACCGGCCGCTGCTGTTCAAGTGTATCACGCACAAGGTCCGAGAACGTCCATTGCGTCCCCGCCTTCTGGTAGACGTCCAGCTGCCACGGCGTGTTGAGGTAGACTGCAAAGCAGTACCAAAGCGCGATGATGGCCCCCACGACAATCAAGATGGGAATCGTGTTGCCGGAGGACATGTTGGCGAAAGAGCTTTCGCGCTTCGCAGGGTCGACCGCTGTCACGGAAGCCATTCTTTATCGCCTCCGGCAGCCAGGAATTAAGGCGTGCCCCTCATCCCCCTGCCGGGACCTTCTCCCCGCAAGCGGGGCGAAGGGGCGTTCCACTTCGGCTTTCGCCAACCTCCAACGTTTCAAGACGGGTAAAAGCCGAGATGACTGCGTCTCTCTCCCCGCTTGCGGGGAGAGATGTCCGGCAGGACAGCGAGGGACAATCCTCAATTCCTGATGACCCTCAAGGCATCCGACGCTATTCCTCATAGCTGTGCCCTGCCCTAAGCCCATCCCTCACCCGCGCAGCTATGGCTAGGAATTCGGGCGTCTCGCGGATGTCGAGCGGGCGTTCCTTCGGCAAAGTCGATTCGATCACATCAGTGACCCGGCCGGGGCGCGGCGACATGACGACGATGCGCGTCGACAGATACACCGCCTCGGGAATGGAATGCGTGACGAAGCAAATCGTCTTGTTGGTACGCGCCCAGAGTTCGAGAAGCTGTTCATTGAGGTGATCGCGGACGATCTCGTCCAGCGCGCCGAACGGTTCGTCCATCAGAAGCAGATCCGCATCGAAGGCGAGCGCACGCGCGATCGAGGCGCGCTGCTGCATGCCGCCGGAAAGCTGCCAAGGAAATTTCTTCTCGAATCCGGTGAGGTTGACGAGATCGAGCGTACGCTTGATGCGTTCGTGCCGTTCGGCCCGCGATAGCCCAATGATCTCCAGCGGAAGGGCGACATTGCGCTCGATCGTGCGCCATGGGTAGAGCGCGGCCGCCTGGAACACATAGCCGTAGGCGCGCTTCTCACGCGCCTGTTCCGCAGTGATGCCATTGACGTGGATCGTGCCGGCGGTCGGCTTTTCGAGATCGGCGATGACGCGCAGGAACGTCGTTTTCCCGCAACCCGACGGGCCGATAAAAGAAACGAACTCGCCCTTGCCGATGGTGAGATCAACATTCGACAATGCCTGCACCGGACCGTCGGCGGTATGG
>JBEVEP010000133.1:0-2624 GCA_040512755.1 Mesorhizobium sp. | reverse complement strand
TCTTGGCGGGCGGGACCGGACCCTTCTGTCGCTGCCGCATTTATACGTCTCGAGCCGCGCGAACGCCGGCCTGACGAGGAGGTGAACCGCGCCGGGTTTGCCGGAGGCTGGTTTCATTGAGTCACGCCGCCATGGCGAGGGTCTCAATCTGGTCATAGTAGCGGGCTTCCGCCTCGGCGGGAGGTATGTTTCCGATTGGTTCGAGCAGCCGTCGATGATTAAACCAGTCCACCCATTCGAGGGTCGCGAACTCGACGGCTTCGAGCGAGCGCCACGGCCCGCGCCGCCGCACGACCTCGGTCTTGTAGAGGCCGTTGATGCTCTCGGCCAAGGCGTTGTCGTAGCTGTCGCCGACGCTGCCGACCGAGGGCTCGATGCCTGCCTCGGCGAGGCGCTCGGTGTATCGGATCGAGACGTATTGGGCGGATTCAAACGGTCGTCGCAACATCGATCTTGTTGCGCTGTAGCAGCCACTCGTCAAGCGCCTCTGCAACCCAGCGTCTTTCTTGGCCTTGAGTTCAGGGCGACCGCCACCGCGGCAATCTCCTCGGCGCTGCGCATGCTCAGATCGGTGCCTTTCGGGAAGTACTGGCGCAGCAGTCCGTTGGTATTCTCGTTAGTGCCGCGCTGCCATGGGCTTTGGGGATCGCAGAAGTAGACTTGGACGCCGGCATCAATCTTCAAGCGGGCGTGCTGAGCCATCTCGGCACCCTGATCCCACGTCAACGATCGGCGCAGCTCTTTGGGCAAGGTGACTATGGTGCGCGTGATCGCATCGCGCACAGCCTCAGCACCATGGCCAGCGAGCGCAGGCCCGTTCTTCGCGCGCGGCGCGTCACCGTGGCCTGCAAGGCGGGGAAGATGCAACAGCATCGTGAAGCGCGTCGTGCGTTCGACCAGCGTACCGATCGCCGAGCTGCCAAGGCCCAGGATGAGGTCTCCTTCCCAGTGCCCTGGCACAGCGCGGTCGGCCGCTTCGGCAGGACGTTGGCTGATCATGATCTCTGGCGAGACAAAACCCTTGCCTCGTCTGCGTACGCGCGCCCTCGGCACCCGCAACACGCGCCCTGTTCGCAAGCAGGCGGTGAGTTCTCGGCGCAGCGCTCCACGGCCTTGGACGAACAAGGCCTGGTAAATGGCTTCGTGGCTGATGCGCATTGTATCGTCGTCCGGAAAGTCGACCGGCAAGCGCTTGGCAATCTGTTCCGGGCTCCATGCCCTGGCCCATCGCCGATCCTGTCGCTGGCCATGTCGGCGGCCTTTCCAAGACACTGCGGGACCGGGAGCGGGAATGCCGCTCGGAGCAACGACGATGCCAGCCAATCTCTCCTCCACATAGGTGCGCAAAGTCGTATTGAGCGCAAGCTTGGTGGGTTTGGGGCGTCCAGCCGATCGTTCGGCGTGCCACTGGGCAGTCGTCGCCCGATACTCCAGCCCTCCGCTGCGGGTGGCTGCGTTGCGCCGCAACTCACGTGAGATCGTAGAGGCGGATCGACCGAGCCGGCGTCCAATCTCCTGCATGGAATGGCCTTGCACCCGGAGAAGCGCAATCTCCTCGCGCTCAACCAACGAGAGATACCGCCCTGAGAGCGGCTTTGCCGAGGGTCTGAACATCGCTGGTGGCATGCCCCCTGCCTTTCGGAACCATCTGGTTCCTACAGGCTGCGACACGCCGGCCTCGACCGCAGCATCCTCGCTGCTCAGCCCTGCCGCGATCCCCAACCAGAATCGGCTCTGTTCATCGCGCCCCGCCGCAGGAGGCCGACCCGGTGACGGTAATGGTGCTCGCCCAGACCGATCCGACCGCCGATTTCGAAGGCCCATCGCAACCTCCAACTCCCTGGTGTTGCGACGATCGTTTGAATCCCCCTTGAACGCCGCGATCGCTGTGGTGGACCAGGCTACCGCCCTGCGCCGGGCGACGCTCGGCAAGGGCCTGCTCCAGCGCATCCAGCACGAAGCCCGTGTGCGCTGTCCGGCTCACGCGCCAGCCCACGATGCGCCGGGCATAGGCATCGATGACGAACGCGACGTAGACGAAGCCCCGCCAGGTGGCGACGTAGGTGAAGTCCGACAGCCACAGCGCGTTCGGCCGTGGCGCGTGGAACTGCCGGTTCACCCGGTCGAGCGGGCAGGCCACAGCCGGGCTGCTGACGGTGGTGCGAACCTTGCGACCGCGCACGACGCCCTGTAGGCCCATTTGCCGCATGAGGCGGCCGACCGTGCATCGCGCGACGTCCTTTCCCTCCCGCCCGAGCTGGCGCCACACCTTGCGCACGCCGTAGACGCCGAAGTTCGTATCGAATACGCGCCGGATGTCGGCCTTCAGGACGAGGTCGCGCCGGGCCCGGGCAGGCAGCCGGGCCGGGTCGGCGCGCCGGGCGATATGGGCGCGGTACGTCGACGGGGCGATCGGCAGCACCTTGCAGATCGGCTCGACCCCGTAGGCCCGGCGATGGTCGTCGATGAAGGCGATCATCGCTTCAGTGGGCGGTCGAGCTCCGCCTGGGCAAAATACGCCGACGCCTTGCGCAGGATCTCGTTCGCCTGTCGAAGCTCGCGGTTCTCGCGTTCGAAAGCCTTCAGCTTGGCCGCCATATCCGTCGTCAGCCCGGACTTGCGGC
>JBEVEP010000123.1:0-2660 GCA_040512755.1 Mesorhizobium sp. | reverse complement strand
AGGCGACGGCGGGTGCTGGCGACGAGGTGCTCTATCTGAGCCCCGCCTGGCCCAATTTTGCCGGCGCCGCCGGTGTCGCGGGCGCAACGCCCGTTGCCGTTCCGCTTGGCAATTCCGGCAATGGATGGGTCTGCGACACGGCAAAAGTCGAAGCGGCTATCACGCCGCGCACACGGGCCATTTTTGTCAATTCGCCATCCAATCCGACAGGATGGACAGCCGATGTCGAGACGCTTCGGGGTCTCCTCGACCTGTCACGGCGTCACGGTCTCTGGATCATCGCCGACGAGATCTACGCGCTGTTCCACTATGGCGAGGGCCGGCGTGCGCCGTCCTTCCTGGACATTATGGCCGATGAGGACCGCATACTTTTCGTGAACACCTTTTCCAAGAACTGGGCGATGACCGGCTGGCGCATCGGCTGGCTTCGAATCCATCCTTCCCTGCAGCAGGTCTTTGAGAACCTGGTTCAGTACTCGACCTCAGGCGTGGCGCAGTTCATGCAGCGCGGCGCGGTTGCCGCTCTCGATATGGGCGACGATTTCCTGCGGACACAGGTCGAACAGGCAAAGAATGCGCGTGACCTGGTTTGCGCCAGACTGTCGAAGACCGGGCGTGTGCGCTTCGCAGTGCCGCAGGGGGCGTTCTATCTGTTCTTCTCGATCGATGGCGTCACCGATTCACGCAGGGCCGCCTTCGAGATCGTCGATGGAGCGAATGTCGGGCTGGCGCCCGGAACGGCATTCGGGCCGGGCGGAGACGGCTTCTTCCGGATCTGCTTCCATCGCCGTATCGATCAGGTCGAAGAGGCCGCAGACCGGCTTTCTGCGTGGATCGCCGCGCGCTGACCGCCTGCACTGCCCCTCACTGCCTGCCGGCATCTGACGGCGCTGGATTGGCGCAGGGGATGCCCCCTCTATTGGACTTTCTATGACTTAGCTTCGCTAAGATCATGAAAATCCTTTCTCCCCCGCGAGGGGGGAGATACGCCTGCGCGGGTGTTTCCGCTGATCGTTGACGCAGGCGGTTGGCGGCGGCGTTCCAACCGGCGAAGTAGGTGATTGGCTGCGACGGTGCAGCCGCCGTATCTCCCCTTTTTGCGGGGGAGAAAGCGATTTCCTGCATTTGCGAGCGGGCTTGTCCCCGAGCAAGTGCTTGGAAAACGCAAGAGAGGGGATCATTTGCCCGCCGAGAAGTGCCCGGCAGGGCGATGAGGGGCGTGACAATCGATCAAATATGACAGCCACTGATATATATCGCAGCCGACAGATTTGATTGCGGAATGCCTTCAGCCGCCGGACTTCGGGACGAGCAGGGGAATGATGCGGTCCGATTTCACGACAGCCGGTCGGCCTGCCTCGCGGTAAGGGATCCCGAGCGCATCCCAGGTCTCCACGAGGGCGTCGCGCAGGCCGTCGATCAGGGCGTCGGAATGGAACGGCGTCGGCGTGATGCGCAGCCTTTCCGTGCCGCGCGGAACAGTCGGGTAATTGATGGGCTGGATGTAGATTCCATGCAGGCCGAGCAGCCGGTCGCTTGCCATCTTGCAAAGCTCCGGATCGCCCACCAGCACCGGAACGATGTGCGTTTCGGACGGCATCACGGGCATACCCGACGCCAATAGGACATCCTTGGTCCGCTGAGCCTGGCGCTGCTGGCTGTCCCGCTCGCTCTGCGACCCCTTCAAATGCCGGATCGACACAGTCGCCGCGGCGGCAATTGAGGGCGGAAGAGCGGTTGTGAAGATGAAACCGGGCGCAAAGGAGCGCACGGCATCCACGACCGTGCGCGTGCCGGTGATGTAGCCGCCCAGCGTACCGAACGCCTTTGCCAGCGTGCCCTCGATAATGTCGATGCGGTCGGCGAGGCCGCGCTGTTCGGTGATGCCGCCGCCGCGCGGGCCGTACATGCCGACGGCATGAACCTCGTCGATGTAGGTCATAGCGTTGTATTTATCAGCGAGGTCGGCGATCGCTTCGATCGGCGCGATGTCACCGTCCATCGAATAGACGGATTCGAAAACGATCAGCTTCGCCTGCTCACGGCCCGCCGCCTGCAGAAGGCTTTCCAGATGCGCGACATCGTTGTGGCGGAATATCTTCTTCTCGGCTCCGGAGCGCCGCACGCCCTCAATCATCGAGGCGTGGTTGA
This sequence comes from Mesorhizobium sp., assembly GCA_040512755.1. Classification (GTDB taxonomy): domain Bacteria; phylum Pseudomonadota; class Alphaproteobacteria; order Rhizobiales; family Rhizobiaceae; genus JBEVEP01. The sequence goes on along the minus strand of JBEVEP010000123.1, from coordinate 509 downwards.
GCTCATCGGAAAGAACGAGGCAGTTCGGCAGCAGCCGCGCGATGGTGGAGATCGCCGCCTCGTTCGAGACAAAGCCCGAGGTGAAGACGAGCGCCGACTCCTTGCCGTGCAAATCGGCGAGTTCGAGTTCGAGTTCCACCAGCGGATGATTGGTGCCGGAGATGTTTCGTGTGCCGCCCGCGCCGGAACCCATCCGGCCGGCTGCATCCTGCATGGCGGAGATCACATCCGGATGCTGGCCCATGCCGAGATAGTCGTTCGAGCACCAGACGGTGATTTCTTCCGCATGACCGTTGGAGCGCCAGATGGCGCGCGGAAATGCGCCTGCGATGCGTTCGAGATCCGCGAATACGCGGTAGCGGCGTTCGGCATGAACCTGGTCGATCGCTTCCTCGAAGAACCGCTGATAATTCATGGCGCATTCCCAATTGATGGCGCGATCATAAAGGCAGGGCTTTTTGCAGTCTATCGTACCAAAGGGGTCAAAATGCCACGCCCAAGCCGCTAAT